>NZ_FPBW01000040.1:0-42456 GCF_900116795.1 Methylobacterium sp. UNCCL125
AGGCCCTCGCCCTGGCTGTGCACGAGGCTGTTCTTCGTGCCGATCAGCGACACCCGGCCGCGCACGGCGTTGCCTTCCGCGTCGTGGTCCAGCACCTGCCAGACCGCGTCCCAGGTGCCGACATCCGACCACGAGAACGACACCGGCAGCACCCCGGCCCGGGCGGTCCGCTCCATCACCGCGTAGTCGATCGAGATCTTGGGCGCCCGGGCGAAGGCCGCCGCATCGAGGCGCACGAAGTCGAGGTCGGTCACCGCCGCCTCCAGCGCCGCGCGCGCGGCCGCCAGCACCTCGGGGACGAACGCCTCCAGCTCGGCCAGCATCAGGTCGGCGCGGAACAGGAAGTAGCCCGAGTTCCAAAGGGCGCCGTCCGTGATCAGCGCCTCGGCGCCGGCCCGGTCGGGCTTCTCGACGAAGCGGGCGACCCGGGCCGCGCCGGGCGCCTCGGCGATCGGCTCGCCCCGGCGGATGTAGCCGTAATCGGTGGCGGGCCGGTCCGGCTCGATGCCGAGCGTCATGGTGTAGCCGGCCTGGGCGCCGGCGGCCGCGCGCCGCACCGCGTCGACGAAGGCCTCCGTGTCGGGCACGACATGGTCGGCGGCCAGGATCAGCACCACGGCCTGCGGGTCGGCGGCGGCGGCATGCAGTGCGGCCACCGCCACGGCGGCGGCCGAGTCGCGGCCCTGCGGCTCCAGCAGGATGTCGGCGGCAAGACCCAGCTGGTCACGCTGCTCGGCGACGATGAAGCGGGCCTCCGCCGAGGCGATGACCGTGGGCCTGGCGAAGACGGACGCGTCCGACACCCGCGCCAGCGTCGCCTGGAAGGTCGAGCGCTCGGCATCCACCAGCCGGGCGAACTGCTTGGGCATGCTCTCCCGCGACGCCGGCCACAGCCGCGTCCCCGTCCCCCCGCACAGGATCATCGGGTGGATCTGGATCGAAGATCGGGACATGGCGGCGTCTCCCGAGAGGGCTCGGCGGGGGCGCGGCCGAGCCCGCCCCGCGCGGGTGCGATGGACTCTCGGCCGCCGATTTCCAGATCTGCCCTTACCGTCGGGGCGGAGACTGAACAACCTGCGCGCATTATCCGCGCCGGAACGGACTGGCTCCGTGCCGGGGGATGGTTATCTCTGACCTGACATGAATGCGCCCGTCCCCACCCCCCCGGCCGACGATCCGGTGCCGTCCCCGCGCCGGATCCCCTCGGTGGAGCGCCTCGTCGGCGCCGCGTCGCCCGCGGAACTCGAGACCTACGGACGGACGGCCTTCACGGACGCCATCCGGACGGTTCTGGCGGGAATCCGGGCCGGTGGCGGCCCCGTCCCGGACGCGGCGGCGATCCGGGCCGAAGCGTCCGCGCGGCTCGCCGCCGAGCGCCGCCCGTCCCTGCGGCCGGTCTTCAACCTGACCGGGACGGTGCTCCACACCAATCTCGGTCGCGCCCTGCTGCCCCGCTCGGCCGCGGAGGCGGTGGCCGCCGTGATGGTGCAGGCGAGCAACCTCGAATTCGATCTGGCGACCGGCGCCCGCGGCGAGCGCGACGACCATGTCGAGGCGCTGATCTGCCGCCTGACCGGCGCCGAGGCCGCGGTGGTCGTCAACAACAACGCGGCGGCGGTCCTGCTGGTGCTGAACGCGCTCGCCATGCGCAAGGAGGTGGTGGTCTCCCGCGGCGAGCTCGTGGAGATCGGCGGCTCGTTCCGGGTGCCGGACGTGATGGTGCGGGCCGGCTGCCGCCTGCGCGAGGTCGGCACCACCAACCGCACCCACCTGCGCGACTACGCGGAGGCCCTCGGGCCCCGCACCGGCCTGGTGATGAAGGTGCATCCGAGCAACTACGCCATCGCGGGCTTCACCGCGGCGGCGGATCCCGTCGCCCTCCACGCCCTCTGCCGGGAGCGGGGCGTGCCGCTGGCGGACGACCTCGGCAGCGGCAGCCTCGTCGACCTCGCGGCCTACGGCCTGCCCCCCGAGCCCACGGTCCGGGCCGCCCTGGAGCGGGCGGATGTCGTGACCTTCAGCGGCGACAAGCTGCTCGGCGCGGTCCAGTGCGGCATCGTCGCCGGCCGGAAGGACCTGATCGCCCGTGTGCGCAAGAACCCCCTGAAGCGCGCCCTACGCGTCGACAAGATGACTTACGCGGCCCTCGAAGCCGTGCTGCGGCTCTATCTGTATCCCGAGCGGCTGCGTGCGGAGCTGCCGACCCTGCGGCTCCTCACCCGCGAGCGGGACGCGATCGCCGCACAGGCCGAGCGCCTCGCCCCCGCGGTGGCGGAGCGGCTCGCCGGCCGGGCCACGGTCTCGGTCGCCGACTGCATCAGCCAGATCGGATCCGGCGCCCTGCCGGTGGAGACGCTTCCCAGCGCCGCCCTGGTCCTGACGCCGAACGCCCCGGGGGGACGGGGCGGCGGCGGACGGTGCCGGCGGCTCGCCGAGGAGCTGCGCCGGCTTCCGGTGCCGGTGATCGGCCGCATCAGCGACGAGGCCGTCCGCCTCGACCTCCGGACCCTGGAGGACGAGGCCGGCTTCCTCGCCGCCCTGGCGGCGCTGACGCGCGCCGAAGACGGGCGACGAACCACATAGGGTTGTTGAGAGAACGGATCACACGTCTGGATCTTGCGCGCCGGCATCCCGTGTTATGGTATAATCACGGACCTGCGGTCGCGGTCGAGAGTGGCGGTGCGTGGACCGCGATGGGCGAACGATATGGCGTATATTGCCGATACGGCTGAGGCGGAGCCGGAGACGGATCCGCTGCTTCTCGATAACCAGCTTTGCTACGCGCTCTATGCTGCCGCGCATCGAATGACCAAGTCGTACCGGCCCCTGCTTGAGCGGCTCGGACTGACATACCCGCAATATCTGGTCCTGCTGGTGCTGTGGGAGCAGGACGGCGTCACCGTGTCGGAGATCGGCCGGCGCCTGCGTCTGGATTCCGGCACGCTGACACCGGTGCTGAAGCGCCTGGAGAGCGCGGGCTTCCTGCTCCGGACCCGCCGCCAGTCCGACGAGCGCGAGGTCGAGATCGCCCTGACGCCCGAAGGCGCCGCCTTGCGCGCCGACGCGGTGTCCGTCCGCGAGAGCGTGATGTGCCAGCTCGAACTCAGCGAGCCGGAGATCCGCGCCCTCCGCAAGGATCTCAGCCTCGTCATCGAGCGGCTCAGCGTGAGCGACTGAGGCGCCCTCGGAGCCGCGATGAGCCGCGATGAGCCGCGATGAGCCGCTTGCGCCGCGCCGGAGCGATCGGCCTCACCGCCGCAGGCGGTTGCCCAGGACGAAGCCGTAGAGCCCCATCAGGATGATGCCGACGCCGCCCTCGATGCCGACCAGCAGGTTGGTGACGCGGCCGGTGGGCTTGAGGCCGATCTCCGGCGGGTTGGCGGTCATCATGTTGAGCGCGCTGTAGCTCAGGAGGTCGAGGGGATTGTAGGTTGGCCCCGCCTCCGGCCCCTCCAGGATGAACAGGCCGCCGGTGAGCCCGAAGAGGCCCGCGAACACCACGATCAGCAGGGCGAAGGCCCGGGCGATGCGCGACAGGCTCTCGCCGTAATCGCACAGCCACTCGACGAAGCGGTCCGCGGTCCAGCGATAGCCGTGCCGCAGGAAGCCGGCCCCGTCCCGGGCGCCCCAGGCGCCGCGGGCCTGCTGGCCGGCATGGAAGCGGCCCATCCGCCGGCCGCGCTTGTAGGCCCAGCTCGCCGCGTCGTGGCTTCCGATGCTCTTCCAGTTCTGCTCCAGCGCGAGGTAGCTCGCCTGGGCGGCCTCGTAGGCGCCGGCCACCTCCTCGCCCACCGCCCCGCCGAGCTGCTCCACGCTCATGCGCGTTCCGTTGAGCCAGGCGCCGGCGAAGCGGGCATGCCGCAGGCGGCAGGTGCCGAGGTTCAGCCGCACGAGGTCGGTGTCCGAGAGATCCGCGCCCGAGAGATCGGCACCGTCGAGCTTCGCCCCGGTGAAATGCGCCCCCCGCAGCCGCGAGCCGGCAAGCGACGCCTTGGTCAGGCTCGCCTCGGCGAAATCCGCATGGGTCAGGTTGGCGTCGGCGAGCTTGGCCTCGTCGAGCCGCGCCCCGCGGAAGACCGTGTCGTCCGCATCCGCCCCGGAGAAATCCGCCCCCCAGAGGTCGGCCTCGGCAAAATCGGTCCCGTCCAGGAGGGCGCCGGACAGGTCGGCGAAGCGCATCGCGGCGTGCCCGAAGCGGGCATCCTCCAGCATCGCCCCGGCGAACTTCACCTGACCGGCGACGATGCCGGTGAAGTCCGCCCCCGAGAGGTCGGCCTCGGACAGGTCGGCCTCCTCCAGGATTGCGCCGGTGAAGCGCGTCGAGCGTCCGACGGCGCCGGCGAGGCGTGCCCGGCGCAAATTGGCGCCGGAGAGGTCGGCCTGCTCCATGCGGGCCCGGGACAGGTCCGCACCGGCCAGCGCCAGGCCGCCCGACTCGACGTCCGTGCCGATGCCGGCGTCCGGCTGTGCGGCGAGCGCGTCCGGCCCGGCGCTCAGCTGCGACAGGTCCGCGCCCGGCTCATGCAGGGGCGCCCCGCCGGCGATCCGGTCGAGGAGGGCGCGCAGCCGCGACTCCACCGGAGCGTCCGGTCGTGCATCGGGTGGGGTCGCTTGGTCCATGGTCGTTCCTTGCCGGAACGCGCGACCGGACGCCAGACACGACGCTCACGGGCCCTGGGTCGCGGCCGCCACCCGCACGGCGATCGCCTTGGCGGCCGGCGTCTTGGACTGCTCGTCATGGTGCCAGAGCGGCAGCAGCACGTTCAGCTCCGGATAATACCCGGCGCAGTTGCCCTCCGGGATGTCGTAGGCCACCACGCGCAGGCCGCCGACGCGCCGCGGCACTTGGTCCTCGGCCTCGGTCTCCACGGCGACGGTGAGGCCGTCCCTCAGCCCCAGCCGGGCGATGTCCCGCCGGTTCATGAACAGCACGTCGCGGGTGCCCTTCACCCCGCGGAAACGGTCGTCGTAGCCGTAGACCGTGGTGTTGAACTGATCGTTCGACCGCAGGGTGATCAGGTCGAGCACGTCCGGGCCGCGGGCGGGAAGGTCCGGATCGGCCTCGAGGCCCTCGGGGACCGCGAAATTCGCCTTCCCGGTCTCGGTCTCCCACTTGCGGTCGCGGGCGCCCAGCGGTTTCAGCAGGCCGCCGGGCTGGAACATCCGACCGTTCAGGTCGTGGAACACGCTCGGGTAGGTCGCTTCGATCGCATCGCGCACCCGCGCGTAATCGGCGACCCAGGCATCCCAGTCGATGCGGGGATTCGGCGGCAGGGTCGCCTTGGCGATCTCCGCCACGATCCAGGGTTCGGCGCGCACATGCGGACCGACCGGATCGGCCACCCCCCGCGAGCCATGGAACTGCGCGGTGGAGCTCTCGATCGACACGGCCTGCGGGCCGCTCGCCTGCCGGTCGATCTCGATCCGGCCGAGGCACGGCAGGATGTAGGCGACGGCGCCGTTCACGAGGTGGGAGCGGTTGAGCTTGGTCGAGACCTGCACCGTGAGCCGTTGCCGGCGCCAGGCCGGCTCCATCCGGCCGGTATCGGGGATCGCCCGCAGGAAGTTGCCGCCGAGCCCGATGAACGCCTTCACGCGTCCATCGAGGAGCCCCTCGCAGGTCTCCACCGTGTTGAGCCCCTTCTCCCGCGGCGGCTCGAAGTCGTAGAGTTCCTTCAGCCGGTCGAGCGGTGCCAGTTCGGGCTTCTCGGTGATGCCGACGGTACGCTGACCCTGCACGTTCGAGTGGCCCCGCACCGGGCAGATCCCGGCGCCGGGCTTTCCGATATTGCCGCGCAGAAGCAGCAGATTGACGAGCATCCGGACGGTCTCGGTGCCCTTGCGGTGCTGGGTCAGGCCCATCCCGTAGATGCCGATCACCGCCTTCGCGCGGGCGTAGACGCCGGCGGCCGCCTCCAGCGCCGTCCGGGTCAGTCCGGAGCGCCGCTCCAGGGCGGCCCAATCCTGCCCGTCGCAGAAGCGGACGAAGGCCTCGAAGCCGTGGGTGTGCTCGGTGATGAAGGCGCGATCGAGGACCCCCGGCCGGCCGGCGGCGTCCGCCGCCCGGTCGAGGGCGAGCAGCGCCTTGCACAGGCCGGTGAGCGCCGCGAGATCCCCGCCGGCTTTCACTTGGTGATACTGCGTCGAAATCTTGGTGGAGGAGCGCGTCAGCATCTCTACCGGCGATTGCGGGTCGGTGAAGCGCTCCAGCCCGCGTTCCCGGAGGGGGTTGAAGGTGATGATCTGGGCCCCCCGGCGCCGCGCCTCCTGGAGCGGGTGCAGCATCCGCGGCGAATTCGACCCGACATTCTGGCCGAAGAAGAAGATCAGATCGGTGGTCTCGAAGTCCTCCAGCAGCACCGTGCCCACCGGCGCGCCGATCGATTGCGGCAGGGCCACCGAGGTCGGCTCGTGGCACATGTTGGAGGAATCCGGCAGGTTGTTGTTGCCGTAGAGCCGGGCGAGCAGCGCCCACATGTAGCTGGTCTCGAGGGAGGCCCGTCCCGAGGCGTAGAACACCACCGATTTCGGGTCCTGCGCGCGCAGGTCCTTCAGCTCCCGGCCGATCTCCGCGAGGGCCTCCGCCCAGGCGACGGGCCGGTAGCGGTCCGTCTCCGGATCGTACCGCATCGGATGGGTGAGGCGTCCCTGCTCTTCGAGGGCGTAGTCGCTCCAGCCGAGGAGTTCGGTCACCGTGTGTTCGGCGAAGAAGTCCGGGGTCGCCCGCCGCCGCGTCTGCTCCCAGGCGGTCGCCTTGGCGCCGTTCTCGCAATACTCGAAGGCGAGGGGCTTGGCGGGCTTCGCCCAGGCGCAGGACGTGCACATGTAGCCGTCCGGCTTGTTCTGCTTCAGCAGCATCGCCGAGCCGGTGATCGGCACGCCCTCACGGGTCAGGATCTCGACGAGGGAGCGGGCCGAGCCCCAGCCGCCCGCCGGGCCGTCATAGGGCTCGATCCGGACGTCGTCGGTCTTCTGATCGGCCATGCCGTCCTCCCATCCGGCGCATCGATCACCGGACGAAGGGAACGCACGAGGGAGCGAATGGGATCACGGGCGCGTCACCGCGTTCTTGGACGGCTTTCCTTGCCGATGGCGCGGATCTAACGTCGAGCCGCGGACCGACCGCCGGAGGAGGAAACCATGGCCAGCGTCGACGTCGAGATGGTGAAGTGTGCGTGCCAGGATTGCGTCTGCGTGATTCCGGTCTCCAAGGCCGTGTCGCGGGACGGCAAGGCCTATTGCTGCGACGACTGCGCGGACGGCCACAAGAATCACGCCGGCTGCGAGCACGCCGGCTGCGCCTGCCACGGCTAGGGCCGCTCGCAATCGCGCTGCGACGGTCTGGAGAAGGCATCTTTGGTCGAGACAGCCGCGACGCGCCCCCTCTCCCGTGCGGGAGAGGGGGCGCGCGCCTCGCTCGGCGCGGGCTCGGCTGTCGTCATCCTGCCGACCTGATCGGCAGCGGCTCTGCGTCCGTGCCCGACCTCGCGGTCAGGAGACCGCCGCGAGCTTGTCGGCCATCGACTGGTCCTTGTCGCGGCGCGTCGAGAAGATCAGCGTGAAGAAGGTCCGCTGGACGCCGAGTTCTGCGAGCTTCGCCTCGCATCGCTCGGCCAGCGCGCAAATCTCCGACAGCTCACCCTCGATGTTCGTGCCGTTGGGATGCATCGTGGCGGTGAGCCCGCTCGCCTCGATGATGTCCTTGATCGCCCGGACGTAGGGCGAGACCGACGGGCCGACGCCCATCGGCACGATGCAGAGGTCGGCCGAAACTTTCATGGTGCCTGCCTGATCCGGGGGAAGCGGCCCCGCACGGTTCTGCGACCGGACGCGGGGCGGGCCGGCAGGCTATCGCCGGCCGCATCGACTTTCCAGGGCGCTGCCGAGCCGGCCGTCACGCCTCGCCGGTTTCGAGCGCGGCGGCGCGCACGGAAGGCAGGCACGGATTGGCATTGTCGGTGCGCCACGCGAGCCACAGCTCCGGCCCGGTCGTGGCGGGCAGGGCGATCGGCCGGAGCCGGATATCGGCCATGCTGTTGCCCCGGGCACTGCCCGGCACCAGCGCGACGCCGATGCCCGCGCCGACGAGCGCCAGCATCGCGTGGACCTGATTCACCCGCTGCACGATCCGCGGCTGCACGCCCCCGGCCTCGAACAGCCTGTCGAGGAGGTCGATGAAGTAGCGGCCACCCCGGGGCGACCACGTCACGAAGGCCTCGCCGTCGAGATCCCGCAGGGTCGGGGTGCGGGCGGTCGCCAGGCGGTGTCCGCGCGGGACCGCGAGCAGCAGCCGTTCCCGTGCGAGCGGCGCCGTCGCGATCGCGGATTTCGGATCCTGCAGGACCGGACTTGGCCGCAGGATCGCGAGATCGGTGCGGTTCTCGCCCAAAGCCAGGATCTGCTCGTCCGAGACCATCTCCTCCAGCACGAGGTCGACCTCGGGCAGGGTCCGGCGGACATGGGCGACGACCTGGGGCAGCGTCCGGTAGGCCGAGGCGGCGGTGAAGCTGAGGCGCAGCACCCCGCTCTCGCCCCGGTCGGCACGCTGCGTGATGCGCGCGGCGTTCTCGGCCGCCGCCAGCACCCGGTGGGCCTCCGCCAGGAAGGTCCGGCCCGCCGGGGTCAGGCGCACCGCCCGTGTGGTCCGCTCGAGCAGCGTCACGCCCAGCGTCTGCTCCAGCATCTGGATCTGCCGCGACAGGGGCGACTGGGTCAGGTTCAGCCGTGCCGCGGCCCGGCCGAAATGCATCTCCTCGGCGACGGCGATGAAGCTGCGGGCGTGACCGAGATCGAACATTGATGCAGGATCCGGGATAATCCAGCCAAAATCAACGTTGGACGCATCGAAAGCCTGCGCCTAACCCCGGACGCGACACCGAACGGTGCGCATCAGGGAGAGGAATCGATGGCGCGGATGACCCCGGCCGAGATGGCGCGCGTGTTGGGCTCCGGCCTGCTGTCCTTTCCGGTCACCCATTTCCGCGACGATCTCGGCTTCGACGAGAC
Organism: Methylobacterium sp. UNCCL125; assembly: GCF_900116795.1. Classification (NCBI taxonomy): domain Bacteria; kingdom Pseudomonadati; phylum Pseudomonadota; class Alphaproteobacteria; order Hyphomicrobiales; family Methylobacteriaceae; genus Methylobacterium; species Methylobacterium sp. UNCCL125. The sequence continues at coordinate 9,007 of NZ_FPBW01000040.1, forward strand.
CGCCTATCGGGACAATCTCGGGCGGCTGGCCGACTACAAGGTGTCGGGCCTGTTCGCGGCCGGCGGCACCGGCGAGTTCTTCTCGCTGACGCCCCCCGAGATCGACCGGGTCCTGCGCGCCGCCGTCGCGGAGACCCGCGGCCGCACGCCGGTCATCGCCCCCGCCGGCCAGGGCACCGCCCTGGCGGTCGAGATGGCCCGGGCCGCCGAGGCCGCCGGCGCGGACGGAATCCTGCTGCTGCCGCCCTACCTCGTCGGCTCCGAGCAGGCCGGTCTCGCCGCCCATATCGAGGCGGTCTGCCGCGCGACCTCTCTCGGGATCATCGTCTACAACCGCGCCAACGCCCAGCTCAACGAGCAGACGCTCGCCAGCCTGTGCGAGCGCTGCCCGAACCTCGTCGGCTTCAAGGACGGCGTCGGCGATGTCGAGCTGATGACCCGGATCTACGCTGCTTTGGGCGACCGCCTGACCTATGTCGGCGGCCTGCCCACCGCCGAGACCTTCGCGCTGCCGTATCTGGAGATGGGCGTCACCACCTACTCCTCGGCGATCTTCAACTTCCTGCCCGAATGGGCGCTGTCCTTCTACGACAGCGTGCGCCGCCGGGACCGCGACGCCGTCTACCGGGAGCTGCGCGACTTCGTCCTCCCCTACATCGCGATCCGCAACCGCAAGCGCGGCTACGCGGTCTCGATCGTCAAGGCGGGGATGAGCGCCGTCGGCCGCCACGCCGGCCCGGTCCGGCCGCCGCTGACCGAATTGGACGCGGCGGAGCGCGCCGAGCTGACGGCGCTGATCGGCGACCGCCGCTGAGCCCCCACGAGACGACCAACGACAGACCCGCCGAGCCAACGGCGGCCACGACCCGCCTCCTGGATCAACCGGGCGGCGACGAGCCAGGGAGAACGTTCATGAGTGCCAGTTCGAGCGGCGCGGCGAGCACCCTGCTCGACGCCGCCGATGCGGGTCGCCGCACCCGCGTCCGCCTGCTGATCGTCGCGATGCTGTTCGCCGCCACCACGATCAACTACGCCGACCGCGCGACCATCTCGATCGCCGGACCCGACATGGCCAAGGAACTCGGCCTGTCCCCGGTCCAGATGGGCTACGTCTTCTCGGCCTTCGCGTGGTCCTACGTTCTGGCCCAGATTCCGGGCGGCTGGCTCCTCGACCGCTACAGCGTCAAATGGGTCTACGCCGCCGCCGTCGCCCTCTGGTCCGGCTTCACCCTGGTCCAGGGGGCCGTGGGCTTCTTCTCCGGTCTCACCGCCGTGGTGCTGCTGTTCGCCCTGCGGCTCGCCGTCGGCCTCACCGAGGCGCCGGTCTTCCCCGCCAATGCCCGGATCGTCGCCGCATGGTTCCCGACCCGGGAGCGCGGCATGGCCTCGGCGTTCTTCAACTCGGCGCAGTACTTCGCCACGGTGCTGTTCACGCCGCTGATGGCGTGGATCGTCCACAATTTCGGCTGGCACCACGTCTTCACCAGCATGGGCCTGCTCGGCCTCGCCTTCGCGGTCGTGTGGCTGCGCGTCGTCGACAGCCCGAAGAACCACCCGTCCATGAATCAGGCGGAGCGGGACTACATCGAGGCCGGCGGCGCGCTGCTCGACATGGACGGGCAGAGCCGGACCAGGCAGGGCGATGCCGGCCGGACGCTGCGCCAGCTGCTCGCCAACCGCATGCTGCTCGGCATCTATATCGGCCAGTACTGCATCACCGTGCTGACCTACTTCTTCCTGACGTGGTTCCCGGTCTACCTCGTCAAGGAGCGCGGCCTGTCGATCCTCCAGGCCGGCTTCGCCGCGGTGCTGCCGGCGCTCTGCGGCTTCATCGGCGGCATCCTCGGGGGCGTGATCTCCGACCTGCTCCTGCGCCGCGGCTTTTCCCTGACGGCGGCCCGCAAGATCCCGATCGTCGGCGGCATGCTGCTGTCGATGAGCATCATCGGCTGCAACTACGTCCAGGCGGATGCCCTCGTGGTCGGGCTGATGGCGCTCGCCTTCTTCGGCAAGGGGATCGGCGCGCTCGGCTGGGCGGTCGTCGCCGACACCTCCCCGCGGGAGAGCGGCGGCCTTTCGGGCGGCCTGTTCAACACCTTCGGCAACACCGCCGGCATCACCACGCCGATCGCCATCGGCTACATCGTCCAGAGCACGGGCTCGTTCAACGGCGCCCTGGTCTTCGTGGGCCTGAACGCCCTCGTCGCCTGCTTCTGTTACCTCGTGGTGGTCGGCGAGATCCGCCGCGTCGAGCTGAAGGCCCACTGACCCGCGGGCCGGACCGGCCCCGTTCCGAACCCGCCCCGCGCCTGGCTCAGGCCGGCCGGGGATCTTCGAGGAGGACGCCATGCCGAACGACAGCCGTCATGCCGCGCGCAACACGCCCACCGTGACCGAGATGAAGGTCGTGCCGGTCGCCGGCCACGACAGCATGCTCCTCAACCTCTCGGGCGCGCACGGCCCGTACTTCACCCGCAACCTCGTGATCCTCACGGACTCCACCGGCGCCACCGGCCTCGGCGAAGTCCCCGGCGGCGAGGGCATCCGCAAGACCCTGGAGGATGCCCGGGACCTCGTGGTCGGGCAGCCGCTCGGCGCCTGGAATGCGGTGCTGAACGCCATGCGGACGCGCTTCGCGGACCGCGATTCCGGCGGGCGCGGGCTGCAGACCTTCGACCTGCGCATCACCATCCACGCGGTGACGGCGGTCGAATCCGCCTTCCTCGACTTGCTCGGCCAGTACCTCGACGTGCCGGTGGCCGCCCTCCTGGGCGAGGGCCAGCAGCGCGACGCCGTCGAGATGCTGGGCTACCTGTTCTACGTCGGCGACCGCACCCGCACCGATCTCGATTATCGCGCGCCGACCGCCCGCGACGGCTGGTTCCGCCTGCGCGACGAGGAGGCGCTGACCCCGGAGGCCGTGGCCCGCCTCGCCGAGGCCGCCTACGACCAGTACGGCTTCAACGATTTCAAGCTGAAGGGCGGCGTGCTGCGGGGCGAGGAGGAGATCGCCGCCGTCACCGCGATCCACGCGCGCTTCCCCAAGGCGCGGGTGACGCTGGACCCGAACGGCGCGTGGTCCCTCGACGAGGCGATCCGCCTCTGCAAGGGCCAGGGCCACGTGCTGGCCTACGCGGAGGATCCCTGCGGCGCCGAGGGCGGGTTCTCGGGCCGCGAGATCATGGCCGAGTTCCGCCGCGCCACCGGCCTGCCCACCGCCACCAACATGATCGCCACCGACTGGCGGCAGATGAACCACGCGATCCAGCTCGGCGCCGTCGACATCCCGCTCGCCGACCCGCATTTCTGGACGCTCGCCGGCTCGGTCCGGGTGGCCCAGCTGTGCCGCGACCACGGCCTGACCTGGGGCTCGCATTCGAACAACCATTTCGACGTGTCGCTCGCCATGTTCACCCACGTGGCCGCGGCGGCCCCGGGCAACGTCACGGCGATCGACACCCACTGGATCTGGCAGGACGGCGAGCGCCTGACCAAGGAGCCGCTGGCGATCCGCGGCGGCCTCGTGCGGGTGCCGGAGCGGCCGGGCCTCGGCATCGAGCTCGACATGGCGGCGGTGGAGGAGGCGCACGCCCTCTACCGCGACCACGGCCTCGGCGCCCGCGACGACGCGGCCGCCATGCAGTTCCTGATCCCCGGCTGGAGCTTCGACAACAAGAAGCCCTGCCTGGTCCGCTGAAGCCCGGCCCGGGCCCGCGCCGTCAGACGCGCGAGCTCGGGCGGTAGAACGGCTCGTGCCGCGATGGGTCGATGTAATCGGCGTAGAAGCGCCGCGCGTGGGGCAGCAGCGCCTTCGAGAGCTGGCGCCGCTCGACCTCGTCGTCCGACAGCGCCCGCGAAAGGTCGTCGTGGAGCGCCTTCAGGGCGGCGTCGCGGTCGACCCGGGTGAAGCGCCCGTCGGCGTAGAGCACCTCGCCCTCGCACAGCACCGTGGTGACGCCCCCGGTCTTGGCCCGCTGGATCACCGCGTCGAGGAGCGGCGTCTCCGGGTCGAGATACGGGTAGGCGATCTGGTCCCAGTCGATCAGGACGAGGTCGGCGCCCTTGCCGACCTCGATCGTGCCCAGGCTGTCGCTGTAGGGCGTGGTGCGGGCGCCGCCGACGGTCGCCATCCGCAGCACCTGCGCCATGCTCGGCACGTCGGCCTCGTCCATGCCGGGCACCCGGTGGGCGCGCAGCACGAGGCGCATCTCCTGGAGCATGTCGCGGTCGTCGTTGATGCCGGCCTCGTCGAGGCCGATCGCCGTGTTGATCCCCTTCGCCTCGAACCGGTTGAGCGCCGCCACGCCGGAGCGCAGCCGGAAATTCGACGAGCAGTTGTGACAGATGCAGGTGCCGGTCGCCGCGACCCGGTCGATGTCGGATTCGTTGAGCCAGACGCCGTGGCCGAGCGTGAGGCGGGGCCCCAGCATGCCGAACCGATCGAGATACTCGACGGCGGTGCCGCCGCCGCGCCGCTCCGCGTAGGCCTTCTGGTAGGCGGTCTCGACGAGGTGCATGTGCATCGGCACGTCGTAGGATTCGGACAGGCCGGCGAGCCCTTCGAGGGCCGCGTCGGAGCACCAGTGGAGGTTGGCGGGCGCGAGCTGGATCTTGGACCGCGACGCCCCGGCCTGTCCGGCATGCAGGCTGCGGAACAGGGAGAAGTTGTCCTCCAGGGACATCTGGAAGCGCTCGAACCAGCGCTTCATCGGGTCCTGCAGCGGCGCCGGCAGGCTCGCCACGAAATCCAAGTCGGCCTGATAGACGAGGCGGTTCTGGTCGCGGACCGCGAAGCAGTACGAAACCCGCATGCCGATGTCGCGATAGGCGCGCAGCACCTCGTTGGAGCGCGCCTCGACCTCCTCCAGGCTGCCGGGCATCCAGCCGTGGATATGCTGGACCGTGGTGATCCCGGAGCCGACCATCTCGAAGGCCGAGTACAGGGTGTCGAGGTAGAGGTTCAGGTTGCGCGCCACCATCCGGGTGACGAACCACAGTTCCAGCGGCATGTCGGGGGAGCCGAGCTGCACCGGCGTGAGGCCGACATGGTGGTGGCCGTTGACGAAGCCCGGCAGCAGGATCTCGCGGCCGGAGCCGATCACGGGGGCGTCGGGATAGCGGGCGTGCAGGTCCGCGTAGGTGCCGACCGCCGCGATGATCCCGTCCGTCTGCAGCACCGCCCCGTCGACGATCTCCTCCCAGCGATCGTGGTCGAGGGTGCGGGTGATCATCCGCCGGCTGCGGATCAGCGATGTGGCCATGGTTGGGTCCGTCTTGCTTGGGAGAGGGTTCAGACGAGCGCTTCCTGCTCGGCGAAGGCCCGGTCGACCTCGTCGCGCAGGAGCTCGGTGAGATGCCGCCGCAGCGCCTCGGCCTCGGGGGAGAACGGGTCGCGCGGGCGGGGCAGGTCGTTGCGGACGATCGTCTTGATCCGCCCCGGTCGCGCGGTGAACACCACCACCCGGTCGGCCAGCGCCACCGCTTCGTCGATGTGGTGGGTCACGAACAGCACCGAGGCGCCGCTGTCGCGCCAGACGTCGAGCAGGAAGTCCTGCATCTTCTGGCGGGTCTGGACGTCGAGGGCCGCGAAGGGCTCGTCCATCAGCAGGACCTTCGGGCGCATGGCGAGCGCGCGCGCCACCGCCACGCGCTGGCGCATGCCGCCCGACAATTCATCCGGCCGCTTGTCGAAGGCCTCGGCGAGGCCGACCCGCTGGAGAGCGGCCCGGGCGACGCTGCGGCGCTCGGCCTCCGGCACGCCCTTCAGCGACAGGCCGAAGCTGACGTTCTGCCAGACGCTGAGCCAGGGCAGCAGCGAGGTTTCCTGGAAGATCAGGCTGCGCTCCGGCGACGGCCCGGTGACGGCCTCGCCGAAGGACAGGAGCGCGCCGCCGGAGGCGGCCTCCAGCCCGGCGATGAGGTAGAGCAGCGTGCTCTTCCCGCAGCCCGAGGGGCCGAGGAACACCACGAACTCGCCGGGCCGCACGGTGAGGTCGATGTCGCGCAGGGCCTCGTGGGCGCGGGCGGTGCCGGCCGCCCAGACCTTGGCGACGCCGCGGCAGGAGACGGCGGCGTCGGAGCTGAGATCAGAGGCCAAGGGCGGCCCCCGTGTCGCGCGGCAGCCAGTACAGCAGCCGCCGCTGGACCACCCGGAACAGCAGGTCGAAGGCGAAGCCGAGCAGGCCGATCAGCGTGATGGTGAAGAACACCAGCGATGGGTTGAAGGTGTTGCGCGCCAGCATGATCACCTGGCCGAGCCCGTAGCCGACGCCGGTCGCCTCGGCGACGAGCACCACCATCCAGGCGCCGAACAGGTTGAGGCGCAGCACCGCCAGCAGCCCCGGCAGGATCGCCGGCACGATCACCCGCGCGTAGATCTGGCGCTTCGTCGCCCCCATCGTCCGGGCGACGTTGATGTAGTTCCGGTTGACCCCGTCGATCTGCTGGATGGTCGAGAGCACCATCGTGAAGAACAGGGCGATGAACACCATGAAGATCGCCGGGGCGTTGCCGATCCCGAACATGAAGATCGCCACCGGCAGCCACGCGATCGGCGAGACCGGCGCCAGAAGCGTGATGGTCGGCAGGGTCAGGCGCTCGAACAGCACGACGTAGCGGATCGCCACCCCGACCAGGATCGACAGGGTGGCGGCCAGGGCGAGGCCCGCCAGCACCCGGCCCGTGGAGGCGAGCACGGTGATCAGCACCGCCATGGCGGGGCTCGGACCGGCATTCATGCCGGTGCCGATCTGCCAGCGCTGGGCGGTGTTGAAGAACCGGGCCTGCTCGGCGAGGTTGCCGAGGAAGATGTGCGGCGGCGGCAGCAGCTTGGCATCGGCGATGCCGAGCGCCCAGAGCAGCTCCCAGAGGCCGGCGAAGCAGCCGACGGAGACCAGCATCCAGCCGATCCGGCGGAGCAGGGGGACGAGCCCGTCGGGCAGCGCGAGGCGCTGACCGAAGGGCACGCGCGGCCGGATGTGCGGGACGGCGGCGCGGGCGAGATCGACGGCCATCCGCTCAGGCCGACTTCAGCTTGAGCTTGCCGTAGAGGTCCGGGTTCTCGGCGATGACCTGCTCCAGCAGGGTCCAGTCGATCGCGTCGCGGCCGGGCTTCTTCTTGATGTAGCCCATCTCGGCCACGGAATCGGTCCGGTCGAGGATGAACTGCGTCTGGTTGCGGGCGTCCACCACCGAGGGCTGCCGGCCCATGGCGAGCTGGGCGTTGCTCATCGAGGTCTTGTAGTAGGAGCCGACGAGCTTGTTCAGGGCGGCCTGGTGGTCGCCCTCGGCCAGGGCCTGGGCCTTCATCATGCCCTTGATCAGCGCCTTCACGGCGGCCGGGTTCTTGGCGATCAGCTCATTGCGGACCGCCAGCACGCAGTCGGTGTAGCCCTTGCCGTAGATGTCGGTGCCGTCGGAGAGCTTCACGGCGCCCTTCACGTCGGTGAGGAGCGCGGTGCCGTAGGGCTCGATGGTCGAGATGATGTCCAGCGCCCCGGCGCGGAACGCCTCCACGGCCTCCGGGGTCGAGCCCATGTAGCGGACCGTGATGTCCTTGAAGGCGACGCCGTTCTTCTTCAGCCAGTCGTAGGGCAGCACCTCCAGCGTATCGAGCTGGAAGGTGCCGAGCGTCTTGCCCTTGAGCTTCTCCGGGCTGTCGAGCCCGGGCTGGGCGACCAGCACGCAGCCCTCGATGCCGCCGCCGGCCACGATCTTCACGGGGGCGCCCGCGTCGTAGAGCGCCATGAAGCTCGTATAGGGCATCACGCCGGCATCGACCTGGCCCATGCCGAGGAAGGTAACCTGATCCGAGAAGGTCGGCGTGTTGACGAAGTCGATGGTCAGGCCGTCATCCTTGGCGAGCTGCATCGCCTCGGCGAGGAAGAAGTTCAGGTTGCAGAAGCCGGTGCCGTGGGTCGCGCGGATGCCGGTGGCCGCCGCGGCCGGGCCGGTCAGGCCCGGACCCACCGCCAGGGTCAGCGCGGCGGCGGTCCCGCCGAGGAAGCGCCTGCGGCTGGGCTTGAACCGCGTGAAATCCGGGACGCGATAATCGCCGTGACGGTCGCACATATCGACTCTCCTCAGAGGGCGGATCGTGCGATCCGCCGGACGGCGCGTGCCGGTGCTGAAACGGAGGGATCGGAGCTCGGGACAGGCTCAAGGCAGTCGCGGAGATCCGGTCGCCCGGCACCTCACCACATCGACGGCACGCCAACCTCTAGCCGCCGCCGGGGCGACGCTGCGCTGGTGAAGACGAACCAAGAAGCGTGCCAGATGCAGGGACCGACCGTATTGGCGGCGCGCCTTGCCCGTCGGCGCTGTCGAAGAACTGCACCGCCGTCATTGCGAGCGGAGCGAAGCAATCCAGCAGCGCCAGGCCTCCGAACGTCGCGCTGCCCTGGGTCACTTCGCTGCGCTCGTGATGACGGACACCGTCTTCGCGCCGCGATTCGACCGGTCCGACGCCCGCGAAAGCAGCTGAATGCCGCCGGCGTATTCAGCCGGGGTCCTCGGACAGTGCCGGACCGGCCTCAGCCGCGCGCGGAGCGCTCTGCCCATTCCCGGCGCAGGATGGCGTACTGCATCGTGTTCTCGAAGATCGGGTTGCCCTGATCGTCGTCCACGAAGGAGACGAACTCGCGGAACAGGCCCTCGAGGCGCATTCCCAGCGTCGCGCACAGGCGGTGCGAGGCGGCGTTGTCCTCCTCGACATAGGCGTAGAGGCGCCGCGCTTGCCGCTCGGAGAACAGGTGCCCGAACAGAGCGGCCGCGGCCTCATGGGCGTAGCCCGCGCCGCCATACGCGGCGTTGAAGTTCCAGCCGACCGAGAAGGTGTCGGGCGGTTCGGGGAGGCAGAACAGGTCGCCGATCAGCCGGCCGGACGCGGTCAGGCACACGGCCACGTGCTCGTCGCTACTGGCGCGCCGCTCGGCCTCCGCCTCCGCGTCCGCCGGCGTATCGAGGCGGCTGCTCAGGAAGCAGCGTGCCCGCGGCCGGTGCAGGTAGGCGAACAGGTCGGCGGCGTCGTCCGGCCTGAAGCGCCGCAGGATGAGGCGGTCGGTCCGGATGGCGATCATCGGGCTCCCGGTCGGCGCCGCCCTACGCGGCCACGAGGTTGAAGGTGCGGTCGGCCGGCGCGAGGCTCACCCGCCGCCCCCAGTCGAAGGCGACGAAATCCTGCTCGATCCCGTCCGAGAACACCACGCCGCCCTCGTTCATCCGCGACACGACGGTGAGGGGCGATCCGGCGAATTTGCCGCCGCGCAGGTCGGTGCCGGTGGCGACGCTCGGGAACGGCTCGCGCACCCAGTAGCCGAAGGCCGCCTCCTCGATGCCCACCTCAACGGTAAGGTGCGTCGCCTCGCTGATCGAGCGCGCCCAGCCGGTCAGGCCGGTGCCCGAGGCCACGATCAGCCCGCTCGACGAGTGGTCCTCCGCCCGCGCCCCGTCGTCGATGCGGTAGCGCGCCGATTGGTGGCTGCGGTGGCCGACGAAGATCTCGTTCAGGGCGAGCAGCCGCTCGCCGCCGTCGAAGGTCGCCTGCACCATGGTGCGCCGCTGCAGGGGCGCGGCGCCGGCCGCGCTGGCGGGCAGCAGGGCACGCAGGGCCTCGACCCGGGCCCGGGCCAGCACGCCGTCGTAGAGGTCGGGCGCCGGGTTGACGCCGACCACCGGCTGCCCGTCGAGGTATTTGGCGACGTTGGCCACGAGCCCGTCCTGCCCCACGGCCACGACCACGTCCTCGGGGGCGAAGAGGAAGCGGTCGAGGTCGGGGCGCCGCACCAGGGCCTGCCGCCAGTCCAGGGGCACGGCGGACCGCGCCTCGGCGAGCACGGCCTGGAACTGGGCGTGGCGCGCCTCGACCTCCGCGAGCGTCTGGCCCCGGCTCTCCAGGAAGAACCGGACCTGGCCGCGGGTCGCGTGCCGGGCGATGAGCAACTCGTAATCCGTGTCGCGGATCACGAAGACGACCCGGGGGGTGATGGCCGGCATGGCGGGCCTCCTCAGCGCGGCGCGAGCCGCGCGGGCAGCGCGCCGCGGAACTCGCCGAGAACGGCCGCCAGCAGGTCGGGCGTGACGTTGACGTGCTCGATGGTCTCCAGCTTGCCGGCGAGTTCCCGGGCCGCCAGACCGAGCAGGACGGCGGGCGGCATGTCCCGGTAGATTGCGGCGCGGCGCTGCTCCGCCTCGGCCCGGGCCCCCTCGACGAGCCGGATCCGCTCGGCCTCCGCGGCGGCCTCCAGGCCGCGGGCCTCCGCGACGCCGGCGGCGCGGTCGCGGGCGTTCTCGGCTTCTTGCGCGATCAGCACGGTCTCGCGCCGGGCCAGCTCGGTCTTGGTCGCGAGCTCGTTCTCCGCGATGGCGCGCTCCTTCTCGACCGCGAGGGCGCGCCGGGCGAAGGTCGCCTCGTCGGCCTTCTGCTGCAAGGCCTCGAAGGTCGGCGTCTGCAGGGCGCGCTCCAGCTCGCTCGTCGGCGCGAGGTTGGTGAGCCGCACCGCCACGGCCGCGATGCCGATCTCGGCCAGCGCCGGGGCGGCGAAGAGCACCCGTTCCAGAACGGCGCGCAGCGGCTCCGGCCCCGCGTCGAGGAGGGCGCCGATCGGGCTCGCCCCGAGATATTGCAGCACCGCCTGGCCGGCGATGCCGCCGAGGCGCGCCTCGATCCGCTCGATCGGCTCGCCCTGCAGGCGCCCGGTGCGGAGGTCGATCGAGAAGTCGACCCGGCTCGCCAGCAGCTCGGGATCGACGACGTGCCAGCCGATCGTCCCCTGGACCACGACGGTCTGGAAGTCCCGGCTGCGGCCGCGGACGAACAGGGTCATCTCGCGGTCGTCCACCGGCACCTCGCTGACGCTGGCGGTCTCGGGCCGGAACCAGAAGACCAGCCCCCGCCCGCTCTGCCGGACCCGGCCGTTGCGGAAGCGGATGATGTGGCTGCTCGCCTCGCTCCGGAGCTGGGCGATCACACCGATGTTGCGGACCGTGGCCATGATGGTCTCCTCAAAACTGACCCGACCTGTCGAAGCGGAAGAGTTCGGCGGGGCGGAACGCCGTCCCGGCCTCGCGGGCGCCCGTCGGCGCGATCCAGCCCCGGTCGCGCATGCGGCGGCGGAAGGCGGATTTGTTGAGGGGCGCGCCGCGGATCGCCGCGTGCACGTCCTGGAGCTGGCGGAGGGTGAAGTGCTCCGGGAGCAGCGCGAAGCCGACATCCGTGTAGTCGAGCTTGCCGCGCAGCCGCTTCACGGCGAGCGCCAGGATGTCGGCGTGGTCGAAGGCGAGGGCGAGGGGGGCGCCGTCCTCCGTGACGGCCGAGACCGGGCCGCCGGCCTCGCCCGCCCAGGGCACGACCAGCGTCGCCGCCGTCAGCGCGGCGCCGCCCGCCAGGGCCTCGGCGAAGGCCGCCTCCGGCAGCAGCGCCAGATAGGCGACCGAGACGATGCGCATCCGCGGATCCCGGTCCACGGCACCGAAGGTGTAGAGCTGCTCGAGCCGCGCCCGCCCGATCCCGGCCTTGTCGCGCAGGACGCGCTCCGCGGCGGCGTCGAGGGTTTCGGCGATGCCCACGAATCCGCCCGGCAGGGCCCAGAGGCCCGCCTGCGGCTGCTGGCTCCGCCGCAGCAGGAGAGCGGCGAGCCGCCCCGCCCGGATCCCCAGCAGGACGAGATCCACCGCCAGGGCGGGCCGCTCGTAGGCCGCAGGATCGTAGCCTGCCAGGAACTCGGATTCGGTCATCGCTCGATTTCTACTCAGGTTGAGCATAACTAAGACGCAGGTTGCGCATATGTCAAGGCGACGGCGGATCCGTCAGGACGCGCCGCCGGGCGCACAGCTCCGCACCGGCTCCGCACAGATCCGCCGCGGCGCGGCCGGCCGGTGCGGGCCGAGCCTGGAAAAGGGCGAAGCTTCTCGTGGCGGCCGAGGGGCGGGCGCGGGAGCTTCAGCGGCGAGCCGGCCCCGATCCGCCGGCGCAGGAGGTTTCCCCGATGCCGTTCTTCGCTCCACGACCCGCGGTCGAGCCCCCCCGCAACGCCGCGTTGTCACCGCTCTTCCTCGCGCTGCTGGCGCTCCTCATCATGCTCGCCTCGGCCCACGCGGCGCCGGGGCCGGCGCGGGGCGGCCTGATGCTGCGCGGGCCGGCCGGCGCCGCGCCGGCCGAGGCCGTCCAGCTTGCCACCGACATCAGCGTCGATGTCAGCGGCCCGACCGCCCGGGCCACGGTCACCCAGGCCTTCCGCAACACCACGGCGGACTGGGTCGAGGGCACCTACGTGTACCCCCTGCCGGAAGACGCGGCCGTCGACGGGATGAAGCTCGTCGTCGGCAACCGCGTGATCGTGGCCGACATCCGCGAGCGGGCGGCGGCCAAGCGCGCCTACGAGGCCGCGAAGGCGGCCGGGCAGTCGGCGGCCCTGACCGCGCAGGAGCGGCCCAACATCTTCACCAACGCGGTCGCCAATATCGGCCCCGGCGAGACGGTGGTGGTCCAGATTACCTATCAGCAGACGATCCCCGTCTCCGGCGAGACGCGGACGCTGCGCCTGCCGCTGGTGGTGGCGCCCCGCTACACTCCCGCCCCCGCCGCGGTGGACGCGGTCTCCCTCGACGGCGTGGCCGAGGCGGCCCGCGACCCGGTTCCGGATCGCGCCCGGATCAGCCCGCCGGTGCTCGACCCGGCCCTGTCCCCGCCGACCAACCCGGTCGCCGTCACCGTGCGGCTCCAGGCGGGCTTCGCCGTCGGCGCCGTCCGCAGCGCCACCCACGCGATCCGCGTGACCGAGACCGGCCCGGAGGCGCGCACCGTCACGCTGGCCGACGGCGTCGTGCCGGCCGACCGCGACCTCGAGCTGACCTGGGAGCCCGCTCCGAGCCGGGTGCCCGGCCTCGGCCTGTTCCGCGAGACCGTGGCCGGCCGGACCTACCTGCTGGCCGCCGTGAACCCGCCGGCGCTCGAGCCCGACGCGGCCACCCGGCCGGCGCGCGACGTCACCTTCGTGATCGACAATTCCGGCTCGATGTCCGGCGCCTCGATGCGGCAGGCCAAGGCCGGGCTGCTGGCCGGCCTCGCGCGTCTGACGCCGCAGGACCGCTTCAACGTCATCCGCTTCGACGACACCTGGGACGCGCTGCATCCCGAGCCGGTCCCGGCGACGCGGGCGGCCCTGGCGGAAGCCGAGCGCTTCGTCGCCGCCCTGGAGGCCCGAGGCGGCACCGAGATGCTGGCGCCGCTCAAGGCGGCCCTGGCCGATCCCCATCCGGAGGACGGGCGCGTGCGCCAGGTCGTGTTCCTCACCGACGGGGCCGTCGGCGACGAGGAGCGGATCTTCGCGGCGATCCACGCCAATCTCGGGCGCACGCGCCTGTTCATGGTCGGCATCGGCTCGGCGCCCAACGGCCACCTGATGCGTCACGCCGCCGAGATCGGCCGCGGCAGCTTCACGGAGATCCGCGACCTCGCCCTGGTCGGCGAACGGACCCGCGCGCTCTACGAGAAGCTGGAATCCCCCGCCGTCACCGACCTGACCGCGACCTTCTCGGTCCCGGGCGTCGCCGTCACGCCGGGCGCGCTGCCCGACCTGTATCGCGGCGAGCCGCTGGTCTTCGCCGCGCAGCTGCCGGAGGCGGCCGAGGGGATCGCCCACGGGACCGTGACCGTCTCGGGCCGGGTGGGCGGCCGGACTTGGACCCGGACCCTGCCCCTCGCCGCGGCCGGCACGGGCGCCGGCATCTCCAAGGTCTGGGCGCGCTCCCGGATCGGCGAGACCGAGACCGCGCGGATCACCGGACGCCTCGGCGCGGAGGCGGCCGACGCCACCATCCTGGCGCTGGCCCTGGAGCACGGCCTGACGACGCGGCTGACCAGCCTCGTGGCCATCGACGCCACGCCCCGCCGGGCGCCGGGCACGCCCCTCGTCGCCGCCGACCTGCCGCTGAACCTGCCGGCGGGCTGGGACTTCGCCAAGGTGTTCGGCACGGACCGGAGCGGCGAAGCGCCCGCCGACGACAAGGCCGCCCGGATCGTGCCGATCCATGCCGGCGAGGCGGGCGTCGACCTCCCGCAAACCGGGGCCGGGATCCTGGCGCAGCTCGGCCTGGGCCTGCTCCTCGCCCTCCTGGGCCTCCTGCTGGGCGCTGGCCTGCAGCGGCGCGGCGTCCGGCTGATCGGGGACGCGCGATGAGCCGCTCCCCGGTATCCGGACTGGGGAGGGCCCTCGCGGCCCTCCTCACCCTCGGGGGGCTCGGGTTGGCGGCGCAGGCCGCCTGGATCCCCGCCAAGGCCGCCCTGGCGCAGGTGCTGCTGGAGCGCGCCTTCGCCCGCACGCTGGCCGAGGGGCACCCCGCCAAGCCCTGGCCCTGGGCCGACACCGAGCCGGTCGCCCGCCTCACCGTCGCGGGCCGCAGCTTCGTGGTGCTGCGGGGCGGGAGCGGCCAGGCCCTGGCCTTCGGCCCGGGCCATCTGGACGGTACGCCGGAGGCCGGCGCGCCCGGCACCGCAATCTTCGCCGCCCACCGCGACACGCAGTTCGCGGTGCTGGGGCGCCTCGGGCCCGGCGATCCCGTCACGGTGACGGGCCGCGACGGCCGGACCCGGCATTTCCGCGTCACCGGCACGCGGGTGGCGCGGTGGGACGCCTCGGGCATCGACCCGCAGGCGGCCGGCCGGCATCTCGACCTCGTCACCTGCTGGCCCCTGGAGGCGCTGCGGGCCGGACCGCTCCGGCTGATCGTCGAGACGGAGCTGGCGTCGGAGGCGGGGCGTTCCTGACGGGCCGCCGTGGATGGCCAGCTTGGCCGCGCTTGCGCAATTGTGCGGTTTCGTGCGGATCTGTCCGGATCAAGCCCGCGCGAGCCGTGCCTGTGAGCGAGATCGAACTGTCCGAGGCGCAGAGCCGCGCCATTGCCCAGACCGTGCGCGAGGCGCTGGCCCGCCGGCGGATCTCCCGGCAGACGCTGGCCGAAGAGGCCCGGATCAGCATCTCGACCCTGGAGAAGGCGCTTGCCGGCCGCCGGCCCTTCACCCTGGCGACGACGATCCGGCTGGAGGAGGCCCTGGGCCAATCCCTCCGCCAGGAACCGGGGCGACCGGCTCCGGAGACGGCCCGTCACGCGCCCGACGAACTCGGCTCCTATTCCCGGGAGAGCGTGGCCTGGATCGAGGGGCGCTATCTCACCCTGCGGCCCTCCTTCGGGACGGCCGGCGCGATCTTCGCCTACCGCACCGAGATCGCCTGGGACCCGGAGTCGGCTCGCCTCGTGTTCCGCGAGGCCGAGCGGCTCGACGCCCCCTTCGCGCAATCCGGCAGCGTCGCCGTGCCGAGCCAGTCGGGCATGATCTATCTGGTGACCAACTGGCACGGGCAGCACCGCCTGGCGGTCCTGTGCCGCCCGAACATCCAGGGCGAGATGTACGGGGTCCTGACGACGCTCCATGCGGGGCGCGGCACCCAGCTGACCCCCGCCGCGGCGCCCCTGGCGCTGCTTCCGGAGCAGGCCGGCGCGTTCGGCTACGGGCGCATCGGACCCGAGGAGCCGGGCTTCGCACCGTACCGCGCCTATCTCGCCCGCGTGCACGAGGACGGCTACGCCACCTTCTTCACGGGTGTCGCCTGACGGGGCCGGGCGCGATGCGGATGGGCTGCGCCCCTGGCCGTGATGGGCCGGTCGACACAGCGGCCGACGCGTTCGGCCGACCGCGCGTTGCGCCGGCTGCGGACAGGAGGCGTCCCGCGCCGGGTCGGCCCCCCTCGCGTAGGCGCCGGCCGGCCGAAGACCCTGCGCCCGTTCGGGTGCCCGTCGAAGCCTCGGTCCTTGGAGAGGGCCGCTCCGTCAGCAGACCCTCTCCGGTTCCGGCGGGCCGCCGGGTTCAGGCCGCGCTACTGGGCCGCGATGTTGTAGGCGAGCGCCGACGAGGCGAGGGAGGCCCCCCACACGCAGAGCGTCGTGCTCGTTCCCATGGTCGGCACCGCGATCAGCGCGCCGACGCTGGCCACGGCGAGGCCGATCGCTGCCCCGTACAGTGCGTCGTCGCTCACGCCGCCGGCGACACAATCGATCTCTTCATCCGTCAATTCGCGGATCTCTGGCACATTCTTCATCATCGCGACCTTTCGATATCGATGGTTGAATGCCGAATTATCCATCGGCGTCGCGCAGGCAGCCCCAAAGCGTTCGAGAGATCAAATCGTATAGAAGCACTATAGCCTGCGTCCGGGCGAGGTCCTAAAGCCGGTGCCGTCCTGCCCTGGGCTCCGGAGCCGCGACGGCAGAGGTGAAGACCTGCCGCTTCGATCGCGACGACTGCGCCGCGATCACCGAGGCGAGTCGGCATCCGGTGGGGCTCCGAGCCCGCGTCCGGAGCGCGCCGACGCTCGCCCATGCTCCGATGCTGCGGGCGTCCGGCCTTGCGATCGCGTAGGTGATCACATCGCGGCGTCGAGGCTGAGCAACCGTCGATCAACGCACCGGGTCGACGGGGCGTCGAGGCATGCGCGAGGCGGGCTCGTCGATCGACGGCATGGGATCGATGCCCAGGAGGGCTGCGAGATCCGGCCCGGCATTCGGCTCCAGCAGGTCGGCGAGGGTATGTCGGTCGAGGACCGCGAGGAACGCGGCGAGCGCTTCGTTCAAGACACCCTTGAGGCGGCACGCGGGCGTGATCGCACAGGCCGCACCGGCGAAGCAGGGGACCAGCGCCAGATCCTCCTCCATGGCCCGCACGACGTCTCCGACGCGGATCTGGTCCGCGGGCCGGCCCAGAAGCAAGCCGCCGCCCCGGCCGCGCGTCGTCCGGATCAATCCCAGCCGGCCCAGCTGATGCACCACCTTCACCAAGTGATGCTCGGAGATCCCGTAGGCCGCCGCGACGCCGGCTATGGAGCCCTGCCGGGGGCCCAGCGAGCCGAGATAGATCAGAGTGCGCAGGCCGTAATCGGTGAAGCGGGTCAGCCGCATGTCAACTCCGTAACAGCCCTTAAGGTGCATGACGATTGCACCTTTAAAAATGGGCCGTCATAAGGTGCATGTAATATGCATCTTGAGGACCGCCATGCCTGCCCCGCTGAGTCCCTCCACCATCGCCCTCATCAAAGCCACGATTCCCGCCCTGGAGGCGCGAGGCCTGGACATCACGCGGCGCATGTACGAGCGCCTGTTCGAGAACGCCGAGATGCGCGACCTCTTCAACCAGTCGCACCATGGGGCAGCGGGCTCGCAGCCGAAGGCCCTCGCGCAAGCCGTGCTGGCCTATGCCCGCAACATCGACAATCTGAGCGTTCTCGGCGGGGCGGTGGAGCGCATCGCGCAGAAGCATGTCGCGCTCAACATCCTCCCCGAGCACTATCCGCACGTCGCGGATGCGCTGCTCGGCGCGATCGGCGACATTCTGGGCGATGCGGCGACGTCCGAGATCTGCGCGGCCTGGGGAGACGCGTACTGGCTCCTGGCGGAGATCCTGATCGGGCGCGAGGCGGCCATCTACCGCGACCACGCCGCAAAGCCTGGAGGCTGGACCGGCTGGCGCGCGTTCCAGATCGAGAGCGTGACCCAGGAGAGCGAGACGATCCGCTCCTTCGTGCTGGCGCCGGTCGATGGGGGGGCCGTGCTGCGCCACCAGCCCGGTCAATACCTGGGCTTCCTCTTCGACCTGCCAGGCCAGGGCGTTCTGAAACGCAATTACTCGGTCTCGTGTGCCCCGAACGACCGCGTCTACCGCATCACCGTCAAGCGCGAGAACGCGCCCGGTGCGCCGGCCGGTGTCGTCTCGAACTGGCTGCACGACGCGGCCGGCATCGGCACGATCCTGCGCGTGGCACCGCCGGCGGGCGACTTCTTCCTCGACCGGTCGACGAACGGCCCCGTGGTCCTGGTCAGCGGCGGCGTCGGACTGACGCCGATGGTGAGCATGCTGGCCGCCATCGCGGATGAGATGTCCGGGCGCCCGACTTGGTATGTCCACGGAGCCCTCAACGGCCGTGTCCATGCGCTGCGGGACGCAACGGCCGCCGCAGCCTCGGGGCGCGCGCATATCCGCGTCCGGACCTTCTACGCCCAGCCGGACGCGCAGGACCGGCGTGGCGAGCATTACGACGAGGCGGGTCTCATCACGGCGGATTGGCTCGTCGCGAACACGCCGCAGGCCGAAGCGGTCTACTACCTCTGTGGTCCCAAGCCGTTTCTGGCCGCGCTCGTCAACGGCCTGCAGCGCCACGGCGTCCCGGCCGAGCGGGTCCGCTTCGAATTCTTCGGGCCGGCGGACGAATTGCTGGAGGACGAGGTGCGGCGCGTCGCCTGATCGTGGCGCCACAGCCGGGTGTCGGCGGCGCCGCGAACGGCGCTGCCGCCTCCCGTGATCGCGCGTGCGGGCGCCGGACCGCCCGGTGCCGACGGAACGGGCGTCCGCCGTCGAACGCCGCGGGCCGCCCTGCCGTCCCTATCCCTTCAACCGCTCGATCAGGGCCAGGGTCCGGCGACCGGTGTCGTCGAAGGCAGGCAGATCGATCATGGGGTCGGGCTTGGCGACGGCGGTCAGTCGCGCGCGGTCGCGGATGACGATCTCCTGGCCCGCAACGCCGATGCCGATCTTGGTGAGGGCTTTGAGGGCGCGGGAGAAGGACTCGCGCGTCATCCCGAGTTCGGACGCGATCATGTGCTTCTCGTAGGGCAGGATCGCGCGGTCCGGCGTGCCCTGCCGTTCGGATAGGACGAGGATATGGCATCCGACGCGCTCGGCCGCGGAGCGCAGCTTCAGATTCTTGGTCTGCCGCACCATCCGACGGAACTGCTCGGCGAGCGTTTCCAGAACCGCCTTCGCCAGATGCGGGTTGCGTTCCACCGCGTCGCGGAACGCATCGGCCGGAATGAGCAGGAAGCGGGTCGGCTCCGGAGCCCGCCCCTGCATCAGATACGGCGATGCGGTCACGACGGCGGCAGGGATCAACAGGTCCGGCGCCCTCACGACTTCGATGAGCACCTCGCGGCCATCGCGGGATCGTCCGAAGAGCTGAACCGATCCCGACAGGACGACGATCTGGAAGGTCGGGACCTCGCCCTGCGCGAAAAGGATCGTCCCCGCCGGCACTTCGTGCTCGAGCGTGTGCTGGAACATGGTGCGGATGCGCGGTGCCTCCTTGCTGCTGTCACCCGTTCCGGGATCGGTGTTCGCTTCTCCGCGCATGGCAAGCTGCGCTTCCACTCGACCTCGGCATCGTGAGAACCGGGGCGCATTCCGGCCTTGATGCATATCAACTGCAGATTTGGCCCAACCCCGATCCCGATCCGGCATCGACCGCGCACCGCCGACCCGCGGCGAACGCGAACCGCCGGAGCCGGCAAGCGCCCTGGGGTCGGATGTGACTGCGGTGCGCCGATCCACCCGATGTCGGCGCGGAGGCGGGCCTGCAGCCCTACGAGCAGCTGTGGGCGGGCGCCGAGAGGGCATTGGGGATGCCTTCGAAGAGCGAGCCCCTGCGTCGAAGCCCGTCCGCTGAGGCATCCCGGAATCGGCATCTCGACGGGGCGCAACGCGCGTCGGTCTTCAGTCGCCCTCCAGGCTTTCTGCGATCAGTGCCATGCGCACCAGCTCGGACAGGCTGCCCGCCTGCATCTTGGACATGACGTTGGCCCGGTAGATCTCGACGGTCCGCGGGCTGATGCCGAGATCGAGCCCGATGACCTTGTTGGCCTTGCCGGCGACCAGTCCTTCCAGGACCTGGCGCTCGCGCTCGCTGAGTGCGGCCAAGCGCGCCCGCACCGCGTCCCCCTCGGCGTCGCGCGTCCGGGCGCGATCCGCCCGCGCCAAGGCCGATCGGATGCTGGCGAGAAGAACGTCGTCGTCGAAGGGCTTCTCGATGAAGTCCACCGCGCCGGCCTTCATCGCTTCGACCGCGAGCGCGACGTCCGCATGGCCTGTCATGACGATCACGGGCGGCATCCGGCCTCTCTGCCGGAGGCGGTGCAGCAGTTCGACGCCGTCGATGTCGGGCATGCGCACGTCCGTGACGATGCATCCGACACGGTCGGTCCCCGCGGCGAGGAAGGCGGTCGCCGAGTCGTGGACCTGGACCGCCAGTCCGTCGGTCGCCAGCAGGAAGGCGAGGGATTGGCGCACCGCGAGATCGTCGTCCACGATGTGCACGGGCGCGTCAGTCGACATGAGCCATCTCCTCGCGGTCGAGCGTGCGCAGGGTGAAGCGGAAGGTCGTTCCGCCGTCCGGACCCGGGCAGGCCTGGATCTTGCCGCCATGGGCCTCGACGATGGTTCGACAGATCGACAGGCCGACGCCCATGCCGTTCGCCTTCGTCGTCACGAAGGGCTGGAACAGCTGCTCGGCGATCTCGGGCGCGATGCCGGTCCCGGTATCCGACACCCGTATCTCGACCAGGCCTTCGGCCGGACGCGCCCGCGTCCCGACGACGAGTTCGCGCCGGGTCACGTCCTGCATGGCCTCGATCGCGTTGCGGATGAGGTTGAGCAGGACCTGCTGCACTTGGATCCGGTCGGCCAGCACGAGCGGCGCATCCGGATCGAGATCGAAGCGGACGCGCACGCCCTTCTCCTTGGCGCCGACGAGGGCGAGGGCGCTCGCCTCCTCGACCAGCTTGGGCAGGCTTTCGATATGCCGCTCGTTCTCGCCGCGCGATACGAAGTCCCGCAGGTGCCGGATCACCTGTCCGGCTCTCAGGGCCTGATCGGCCGCTTGGTTCACCGCGTCGGAGAGCCGGGCCGCCTCCGGGCCTTCCATGCGCCCGAGGAGGCGGCGGCAGCCCTTGAGGTAGCTCGCGATCGCTGTCAGCGGCTGGTTGATCTCGTGCGCCAGCGTCGATGCCATCTCGCCCAGGGCGGTGAAGCGCGACATGTGCACCAGCTCGGACTGCAACTCCTGCAGACGCATCTCCGTCTGGTTCCGTTCGGTGAGGTCGCGGATGAAGCCGGTGAAGTAGCGCACGCCGCCCGAGCGCATCTCGCCGACCGCCAATTCCATCGGGAAGGTCGAGCCGTCCTTGCGCTGGCCGACCACGACGCGGCCGATGCCGATGATGCGGCGTTCTCCGGTCGAACGGTAGCGCGCCATGTAGGCGTCGTGCTGGCTCCGATAGGGTTCCGGCATCAGCAGGCTGACATTCCGGCCAACCATCTCGTCCGGCCCGTAGCCGAACTGCCGCACGGCCGCCGCGCTGAACGATTTGATCTGCGCCTGCTCGTCGATGACGATCATGGCGTCGGGGACCGTATCGAGGATCGAGCGCAGATGCGCCTCGCGCGCCCGCAGGTCTTCGTCGGCCTGCTTCTGTTCGTGAATGCTGAAGACCACGCCGCGGTGGCGGCACGGTCGACCGTCGGCGCCGATCTGCACGCGGCCGCGCGAACGCAGCCAGTGGACGCGTCCATCGGGATGCACCGCCCGATAATCGACCTCGTAGCGTCCGCCCTCCGCCAGCGCGCGCCCGATGGCGTCCGCCCTGGCTGCGCGGTCGTCCGGATGCACGAAGGCCTGCATCGCGTCGAAGGAGGTCAGGCGGTCCGGCGGCACCCCGAACAGACGGATGCAGGACGGCAAGATCGTGACGCGCCCGGTCCGGACGTCGAGAGCCCAGCCGCAGATGCCCGCTTCGTCGAGAGTCAGCCGAAGTCCCTCCGCGTCGAAGGGGTCGTCGCCGCGGGAACCCGGATCGTTGGGAGGGTCAGACGTCGTCATGTCGGCCGTACGGGGGGACGGCATCGTCATCCGTCCGGATCGTCGGCGCCCGTCTTACAACGCCGGGTCCATCAAGAAACAGCCGGCGCGCACCGCGGTCGTCGGTCCTCCGGGAGGGCCTGGCCGGCGGGGCTCCTGGCGGCCCGCGATCCTGGCCTCGAGCCGCCGACGCCTCCGCCCCGCATCCGGCTGCCCGCGGCGCGGCGGGGCCGGGAACGCAGCTTGCACGGCGCAGGGGGCGGCCGCGCGACGCCCGGGGAGGGCCGGCCGGTTACGCTTAAGCGCGTGATGCGATTTCGGATTTTGGAATGGAGCGGGTGAAGGGAATCGAACCCTCGTATTCAGCTTGGAAGGCTGAATTGTCAACCCGCATGGTACCCCATCTGCCCAGGGTTTCGGTAACCAACCCTCTCAATATACAGGGGAAACTGCCGCATCGGGATTAACCGAGGGGTTGCGGGTCCGATTCGCGTCAGGTGGTATCCCGGTGGTATCCAGCGGGAGGAACCGAATGGCAGTCGAGGGTGGCAGGGGCTCGTACGCCCGGGAGCGCGTGCCGCTCACCGCTGGGCACGTGACAAAGGCGCGGGCGATGATCCGGAAGGGCGAGGTCCCCGGCCGCGGCCTCGACCTCGTCGACACGGAGTGCAGCGGCCTCGTCCTGCGGGTGACCCGGAACTCGGCGACCTGGATGCGGAAGTCGAAGTCCGGGACCGTCCGCATCGGCGACGCCGCGGTGATCAGCCTCGCGCAGGCACGCGACCAGGCCGACCGCATCCGCCTCGCCGTCCCCGGTTTGCACCAGCCCAAGGCGGAGACCCGGATCTACGAGGAGGCCATTCGCCGGGGCAGCAGCGTCGAAGACGCCTTGGATGCCGCATGGCCGGAAGAGGAGCCCGAGGGCCAGACCGCCGAGGAGCGCCGGAAGCACGGGCCCTGGGTGCTCGGTGACCTGATCGACGCGTACCTCGCCTGGAAGCTGCCCAAGCTCAAGGAAGGGCGCTGGCGCGCGAGCTACGAGGGCTACCTGCGTCATCCCGAGCTCGTCGGCCTAGCCATGACGACGGTCGCCGCCCTGGACCTGGAGGTGATGCTCGGGGTGCGGCAGCGGCTGCTGGAGGACGGCACCACGAAGCGGAGCGCGGCCAAGCGGGTGATCGGCCAGTTCCGCGACGCGATGACCTGGGGCTGGAAGGAGCAGGCCCTGCGATGCCGGCTCGTCCGCATGGAGCATCCCTGGTGGGACAGGCTCACGGTCGACTACGCCTCGGGCACGCGGGACCACGTCCCGACCGTCGAGGAGCTCGCCCGAACCCTCGCCGTCGCCGAGCGCCATCGGTCCCTCGGGCAGACCGAGCACAGGACCGGAGCCGGGCTGCTGGGGGCCCTGTGGGCCGTCGTCCTGACCGCCCAGCGCACCGGCGCGCTTGTCACGACCCAGGTGAGCTCGTGCGTCCCCCAGTTCTCCAACGAGATGCCCGGCTGGACCGCCGTCGGTTGGCCGGGCGCGGTGATGAAGAGCGAGATGCCTCACGGTCTGCCCATCCCGCCGGAAGCCTGGGCCCTCATCGAGCGCTACCGGCAGGAAGACGCTTGGCACAGGGATGCGCCCTCGCCGTGGGTGTTCCCGTCGCGCCGCGGGGACGGCCACGTCAGCTATCTGGCCATCAACCAGCTCCTCAGCCGCTTGCAGGGCCTGCGCGAGGGCAAGCCGGCCCCCGGGAAGCCAGATCTGTTCGCGATCTATGGCATCCGGCGGTGGACCCCGCACGACGTCCGGCGGGGGCTCGCCACGTTCCTCGGCGAGCGCCGGTTGGGCGGCGCCGCGGCCGCCATCCTCGACCACGTGGACGGACGCGCCGAAGAACGCGAGCGGACGGCCGCAGTGACCCGGCTTCATTACGACAGGGCTCAGAAGATCTCGCTCAAGGCGGAAGGGATGGCCTTGTGGTCCTCCGCGATCCTGGAGGCCTACGAGCGAGAGCGCGAGGCCATCGCCCGCGTGCCCCTGCCGCCGGCGCGGCCGCGCACGGTCAGGAAGCCCGCGACCACGCGCCGGACGCTCGCCCCCGCTTAGCTCGCCGGTCCCGGCCGAGCGCCCGCGCCAGGTCGGCCAGGCGCTCGGCCGACACGAATCCAGCCCTACCGCGGCGGGGCCCCGCCGCCTCGGCGACGTCCTCGGCTAGGGCGCGCCACAGGGCGTCTCGCTCCTCGCCGGCCGGCGAAATCGCGACGTCCTCGTAGCCGTGCATGTCCCGCCTCCGCGTGAGAACAAAATAGGAACAAGCGAGCGCGGATCAACGGCGCGCGGCATGCATTCTGACTTCAAACTCATCCACCGGGGACATTCTGCATGCGGCCCCCGCAGATCCTGTTAGCCCTTCCTTCACCACGCTGCCGGTTCGCCCTGCACCGAGCTTGATCGCACGTCGCGAGCTGCGATCATCCCGATTCCCCCAGCGCCCGAGAGGCCCCCGGTGAAACGAATACGCGCCCACGCCCCGAACCGACCGACACCCCCAGGGGCGTGACGCCGCGCGCGCAGCCCCCCTCAAGGAGGCTGCCATCATGAAGACCAAGCGTTCCACGTTCTCGTCCCATCGCTGCTGGTTCACGGCCGACACGCATTTCGGCCACCGGGGCATCCTCGCCATGGAGGGCCGCCCTTGGGACGACATCGCCCGCCACGACGACGACCTCGTCTACGCCCATAACAGCGTCGTCCGCCCCGGCGACGAAGTCTTCCACCTCGGCGACTTCGCGATGAACTCCTCGGCCGAGCGCTGCCAAGAGGTCTTCTCGCGGCTGCGCGGCAACATCCACCTGGTCATCGGCAACCACGACAAGCCGAGGCACCTGTCGCTCGGCTGGGCGAGCGCGCCGGAGATGCTCCGGACGGTCCACGTCGACGGCACCCGGCTTGTGCTCTGCCACTACGGCATGCGGACATGGGCCGGCTCGTGGCGCGGGGCGCTCCACCTGTACGGGCACTCCCACGGCAGGCTGCCAGGGACGTCGCGGTCCTGCGACGTCGGCGTGGATTGCTGGGCCTTCAGGCCGGTCGGCCTCCACGAGATCCGGGAGCGCCTAGCCGCGACGCCGACCCCGCCCGAGGAGCAGCGCCCCGAGGACGAGGCGGAATGAAAAGGGCCCCGGATCGTCTCCGGGGCCCTTCGGTTTCGGGGGTGACTGCCTCAGCGGCCCATGCCGGGGGCCGCGGCCTCCTCGGGCTCGGCTCCTGGCCGGGCGCGGCGTTTGCCGTATGAGGGCGCCGGCAGCGGGTTGAGGCGGGCGAGCTCTTCCCGGGCCGCGGCTTTCCGGGCCTGCTCGTAGACGTCGATCATGGCCTGCAGGGACTGTATTGACGTGTGCTCCGGCTGGAGCATGGCGGTCAGGACCGTCACGAACTTAGGGTTTTCCCCGACGCCGTGCTGGAGCTCCCAGACGCGCCGCCGCTGTGCGCCGGGATAGACCCGGACGGCGACTTCGTAGCCGGGGTTGAGATCCCTCAGGAGGCGGTTCGTCTCCCTCATCCACGCCCACTCATCGAATCCGCCGGCGCGGTAGGCGGCTCCCGGTGCGAAATGCCGGTCGCCGCCAACCGCCGACATGCCCGCTGCGATCTTGTCCGCGTAGGGCGTCCTGCTGAATGCCATGTCCCGTCCCCTGTCCCTGCGGGCCCTCGGCCCGTCCCGAGGACCAGCGTACGTACGACCAAGCAAGGCACCAGGGCGCCTCCTACGCGTGCCCCCTCGATTCGCGCATGAGGCGATCCCCCTCGGCGGAGAGCCGCCCGTGCAGTGCGACGAGCTCGCTGTGCCGGGGGTGCCAATCGGCACGGAGGTACGCCCTCAAGCGGGCGGCCGACCCCGCGCATCGGGCGGCCCGCCGGCCGAGGGCCCGGGCATGCTCGTGTTCCTTCGGGGGCTGCCCGTCGATCAGGAGCCCTTTCTCGTCGAGGGGATTGTCCCGGAGCACGCCGTCGAGGGCCTCGACGAGGCGCACGCCCCGGGCTTCGCGACGGGCGGCCTCCAGCGTGGCGGGGTCCGCGGTCGCGACGAGCGCCGCCGCTTGATCAGCGAGGACCTCCTGCAGCGGGGCGTCCGCGGCCGGCGCCGGGGCGACCGGCTCGGGCAGCACGGCCTCAGCCTGGCTGACGACGGCGCAGGCACCGCGGACGACCGGGGGCAGCCGGGGCGGCAGGCGAAGGGGGAGAACGGCGCGCATCAGGGTGCCTCTGAGAAGTTGGAGAGGTTCTCGACGGCGACACGCTGGTCGTAGCTGTGCTCGGCATCGAGGTGGGTGGTGATGCCGACGTCGCCGAACCGGGACGCCATGACGACCCGGACGCGCCGGCCGACATAGCTTGCGAACAGCACCGGGACGGGGTCGCGCCACATGGGGCACCCCAGGTGCGCCTCCATCTTGGCGTCATAGTCGGCGTCGCCGGTCGGGTACTTCGCCGCGGCGGGGAGCCGGTGGTAGGCCAGGAAACCGCGCAGGCACTCGGGCTGGGCCGGGTCCTCGATGAAGTCGTCGCAGTGACGAGGCTCAACCGGCTTCAGCGGAGACGTGCCGAAGTCGCGTCTCGCCCACCGGTTGATCTCCATCGCACAGGACCGGCAATAGTGCGCCCCGTTGTGCGCGTGGACCCACGTCGCTCCGGGGGCCTGGCAGTCCGTGCGATTGCACGCCCCCCCCGAGGAGCCCCTTGTCAGCCTTGATCACCGGCGCCTCGTAGGGCTTGCCGATGACGATGGTCGGGGTGGAGGCGGCCTTGGCGGAACGCGCGCGGGCTTGTGCCCGAGCCACGGAACGGACGAGGCTACCCATTGTCGGCCTCCTTCGGCGCGGGGGTGGGGGTCCCGTCGGCGACGCCGGTGGCGGCCGCGACGAATGCGAGTGTGCCGAAGGCCAGGGCGAACGCGCCCAGCCAGAGGAAGGCGTACCAGGCCGCCCGGACGAGATCTCCGCCGTTGCCGGCGAGGAGGAATGCGCATGTGACCGCGAAGGCCGCGCTGACGGCGACCCGCCCGGGGCCGCCACAGGTGAGGCTGAGGAAGGCGCGCATCAGAGGATATCCCCGTGGAGGTCGTAAGTGTCCACGAACAGGTCGCGGAACTCAGACTGATACATGCGGGGTAAGAAGGCGCGGATGATCTGCCGGGGGCCGACGCCCGACCACTTCGCTTGGTAGGGATCGTCTGCCCGAGCCATCATGCCGGTGTCCCAGTCCATGATCGCGGCGGCGAGCCGCAACGCGTCCTCGGGGGACGTATCGAGCTTCACCGGCACGGTGTACTCCCGCGCCGCCTTAACATGGATGATGCGGACGTAGCCGCCCTTGACCTTGGCAACGCCCGTGACCGCGTCGATGTCGATGCTCTCGAAGGAGAAGCCGTCGTCGAAGTTGATGTTGACGGTGCGCATCAGGCGGCACTCTTCGGCATGCTCTTGGCGTCCCAGGCCGAGAGCGTGATCACCAGCCATGAGCGCGGCACGATCCAGTCGCCGTCCTCGCTCTGCCAGCACTCCACTAGGCCCACGAGGAGCCCGGTCGAACGCTCCGTCACGACTGCATACGTGCGCAGATCGTCGTCGTACGTCAGGGGCAAGTTGGGGTCGTCGATGCCGGAGAGTTCGACGCGGCACCCGTGGCACGCTGCCATCTCGTCAGCGCGGTGCTCGCGGACGCCCCAGTCGTCCTTCTCGGGCTCCTCGTCCTCGTCTGGATCGGAGGCCGGCGCCGAGATCTCGGCACCAGCGGGCAGTTCCACGGTCAGGCCGCGATCCAGCGTCACTCCAACCGGGCCGATGTCGCGCTCGACGATGGCGATCATCCCGGCCTCGACGGCGGCCTTGTCCATCGGTGTCACCGTGCCATCAGCCCGGACGAAGAGACCGTGCAGGCGGGCGAGGGTTTCGTAGGTCGGCAGGAACTCCGCCGCGGCGGCGGCCGCGGCGGCGGGATCGCTCTGGCGCAGGACGTTCATCCATGCGATCCAGTCGGCGTCGGAAACACCGCGCCAGTCGCCCGTCCGGCGTGCCTCGTCGAACCGGGGCGCCCATCCCTGCCCGGGCTTCGGCACGATCTCGAAGCCGCGCCGGGCGAGGTAGTCGATGACCTCGGCGGCGCGCTCGACGAGCGCCTTGTCCGAGTGCAGACCGGCATCGCGTTCGAGGGCGATGGCGACGGCCGGGATTGTCTGGGGGTGCTGGCGCACGGGGCGCTCTCCTGTTCTGGGGGATGCTCGGAATCGGGGGAGCGCCACTGACCGCCTGGCGCGTCGACGGGGATGCCTTAGGCCGCGGGACGCGCGAGGATCTCGGCGAGGAATTCGTTGAGGTTGATGCGGACGGTCGGCAGCGGTCGCCGGACCGGCTTCGTCTTGGCCTCGGCCCACCGACGGCGCTGTCCGGCCCGTCGGTTGTAGAAGGTGT
Source organism: Methylobacterium sp. UNCCL125 (assembly GCF_900116795.1). Classification (NCBI taxonomy): domain Bacteria; kingdom Pseudomonadati; phylum Pseudomonadota; class Alphaproteobacteria; order Hyphomicrobiales; family Methylobacteriaceae; genus Methylobacterium; species Methylobacterium sp. UNCCL125. The sequence goes on from NZ_FPBW01000040.1 coordinate 37,140, forward strand.
CGATGCGGTCGCAGGCTTCTGTCAGCGTGTTGGCTCGGTGGAGCCGATAGTTGATCCACACATACCATCCACGGCTTGTGTGGAGGCTCTCCTGGATTTCGTGCAGCCGGTAGACCCACTGCGATTTCGGGCGACCATTCGGTCTGTAGAAGGACTTGTCTTCCCAATCGTAACAACGTTCGTCGAACGGCGTCTGGAAGAGCGCGTACTTTCTCTTGATCATTTCGGATGCCTCGGGTCTGGAAGTGGTGTTTTTCGATTGGCGCCACTGACCGCCTGGCGCGTCGACGGGGATGCCTAGGGCCGCGGCGGCAGGCGCGGCCTCGGCGGGGGGACCTGGATGCGGGGGCCGCCGAGGGGCGCCGGCGGCGGGGACTGCCTCACCGGCGGGGGCGGCGCATCGGCGTCGAGGCCGGCCACGATGTCGGCGTGGGCCTCGGCGAGCGTCGTGGGGACGGGCGTGAAGTCGGCCGCCTTCAGCGCCTCATCGAGGCGCTGGATCGCGCCGCGTGCGGTATTGAGGAGCTCGAACTCCACGCCCGACACGGCGTCCTGCAACGCCTTGCCCTTCGAGCCCTCGGCCCAGCAGGGGTGGGCTTTGACGGCGGCCATGGCCTCGGCGAGGCGGGCCCGGGTCTCGCGCGCGTCCAAGGAGACGAGCTCGTCGCCGAATGAGGTGCGGACCGACATCAGGCCTGCCCCCCGCGCCGGACGAGTGCCCATGAGATCCCAAGGGCATCCAGGATGCCGGGCGCCGGCGGGCGGCGGCCCCGAAGGGCGGAGCTGACATCAGACTGCGACAGCCCGTGTGCGCAGGCGAACCTCTTCTGGCTACCGGCCGCCGCGACCGCCGCCCGCAATGCCGCGACCGCCTCAGGTGGCGTGATGACGGACGCGGCGCGAGCGCCCTCCTCGTTCGAGTGCGCCATAGGCAAGCCTCCTCGGCCGGCCGAGCCGGCAACGTATTTCTCAGGGGGAATAACGGGCAGGCCTAAGGGCCTCGCCTCGATGCTCTAGTAATAAGCCTGGAAATGCGTTTTGCCAAGAGGTATTATGTAATTATCTTTTCGCCTCTAGCCTGGCAAATATCCCAATACTGGTGAAATGAGTCAAGCGGGTTGTTTTAGAAACTTCGAAAGTTTTCTTTGGAGGCTACAGTGATCACGGCAAGGCTCCCCCACGACACTTGGCTCTGGACCGCCCATCTTGCCTCGCGGGAGCGCGGGCACGTCTGCAACGGCCGCCCGATCCGGGCCGTCCGCTACGAGGGTACGGGCCTCGCGCGCGCGGGCGTCTATGAAGTCGACGCCGAGCCCGGGACGCTCCTCGTGGCGACGCCGGCGGGGATGTCTGCGCCGGGCGACGGGCCCTGGGGCGGCCGGCACGCTGTCTACCGCCTGGAAGCCGACGGCGCTCTCACGGGCGTGACTATGGCGGACGCAGCCGACGAGCTCGATCCCGAGGGCGCCCTGGCACGGCGACACCACCGGCTCGTGCTGGGCTCCGGCCTCGATTTCAGCACGACGCGGATTCGCATGCCGGAGGGCCACGGCTACGAGGCTGGCACGGGGTCGGAGTGGCGCGGGTATTGGGCCATCGTCGAGAAAGTCACCGCCCGCCAGATCTGGGTGCGCGGCCCGTCGCTCGCGGAGATGCAGGACGCCGGCCTGCCCGTGGCCCCCTCCGACAGCCCCGAGGCCGTCGCCGCGGCCGAGGCGATCAGGTCGGCCGCCTGACCGTACGTGCGGCCCTGGTTCTATGCATCGGCCCGTCGAAAATGGAGGCGGGACCACGAAATCGGGAAGGGACACGACGATGCGCACGGTAGCGAAGATGATGGCTTGGGTGCTGGCGGCGATGGCCGCGGCCACGAAGCTGGTGTGGGAAGGCGGCAAGTGGATCGTGCGGTCCGCCTTCCCGAACCTGACGCCCCCGCCCGGCGCCGACATCGAGGACGCCCTTGAGCGCGTCGCGGCAGCCCCCGAATCCGCCGGGAAGGCCGCCCTGCCGGACTTGGACGTCGACGCCGGGCGCGTCGCCTTCGACTACGCCCTGGCGACGCTCTCCAACGGCCGCCACCCGGCCCCCGACATGACGCGCCTGCCGGAGGACATCGCCCGCTGGATCGCCAAGCTCTCGGCCGCCGACTTGCAGCGGCTGACGCAGCACGGCGCCAAGCGGATCGGCGAGCACGTCCTCGGCGAGCGCCCCATCGCCGACTTGCCACTCTGCCGCGAGGCCCGCGTGGGTAAAGGCTTCGCCCGGGTCGGTGACCGCATCGTCCTCGTCGGGAAATGCGCCGCCGAGGCCCCGGCCGCCCCGTCACCGGAGGACCAGCGGGCCCACGCCCTGGAGATCCTCCAGGATCTCATCGACGACCAGCCGGAGCCCACCGCCCTGGCTGCTTGAGCGAGCGAGCCACGCCGAAACGGAAGAGGGCCGCCCCAAGTGCCGGGGCGGCCCTCTCTTTTTGCCTGCGTCAGGGTGCGACACCCCGCCACATCATTTCGGCAAGAAACCTCTTGTGCCTTCCCCTGTGCGCATCTCTGCGCACACTGTCAGCATCTGTGCGCACGACGTCGTGCCGCGAGGGCATCCCGTCATGCCGCGCGCGTTCCCCGGAGCGTCCGGAGCGCACCCTTCACGTCGTCGAGGCTCCCCTCGGCGCGCAGGGCCCGCATCCGCATGGCGCTGAGCTCGGCCCGGAGCCTGGCGTTGTCGGCCTCCAGTGCCTCGATGCGGTCGGCATTCCGGCGAACCCGGGCGGCTACCTTCCCGACCGCGTCGAGGTTCCGGGTGCGCTGATTGAGGGCGGCTTCGGCCTGCGCCTCAATGCGGTCCTGGTGGATGTTGAAGGCGGCCACGGCCAGGCGCTGGAAGCCGCTGTCGAAGGTCTGGGCTACGGTGTGTGCGGTCATGGCGGCCTCCCTGGATGAGGAGACGATCTCAGCTCGCCGAATCGCCCGCAAGCGCCGATTCCCCCCGTGGTAAAAGAAACCCTGGGCGCTTCGTTCGTATTCCCCAGGTTTCGGATACCCCTGCAGCGGGTGGACGTACGGTAAGGTAGCGCCCCGTTACTTCATGCCTTCGTAACGGCAGCGCCCCGGTTCTGTAACGAAAAGTCCGGGAAGCACGTATCCCCGGCGTGCCTCAGGTCTGGGTGCCCGAGAACACCGCGGTCAGGTCGGCGGCCGACGCATCCTGGGTCGCCGGCGCCACGACCGCGAGGACGTCCCCGGGCACGCAGAACGTGTCCGCCGCCATCGTCCAGCCCCCCACCTTGGAGCCTGCCGCGAAGGCCAGGGTCGCGACGGTCGAGCCGTTCTTTGTCACGGTGAACGTCGTCGCCGCGGCGGCCGCCGTGCCCAGGACGCCCCGGGCCTCGGGCAGGCCCTTCACGAGGTAGAGGTAGCGGTCCACGAGCTCGCGGTGGAGCGTTTTCCCGGCCGCGGGCTTGCCGTCGGTCCACGCGCGGATGGCCCATCTTAGGGCGCCGTTGACGAGTGCCCAGGCGGAGATCGTCTCTTGCGACGGGAAGCCCGGCAGGGTCACCGTCGTCCCGGGTGGCGACCCCGCGGCGACGGGCAGAGCACGTGAGGGCCGCGCATACGTGCGGTCCCAGATCGCGTCCCGGACCGAACATGCGATTAAAACCGAATTTTCCGCCCAAGTCTGCATCGAACGAGGCGCCAGCGACATGCCCGGCCGCGCAGGCGGACCAAGCGCTAAGCTTACCCCCGCCGACGTAGCTCACTGCAGGTTGGCGGATTCAACTTAGAGTGCATAACAGAACGGATACGGATTGTGTGGGTGGGCGTTAGTGGTGATAGCTCGTCCGCTTCTGCCCGATGATCTCTGTACCGAGATTGCGCCGCTTCTGCCGCCGCCCCGCCCACGTCCAAAAGGCGGCCGTCGGCCGATCGAGAGCCGAGCTGCGTTGACCGGCATTCTGTTCGTGCTGCGCTCAGGCGTTCCGTGGGAGATGCTGCCAGCGGAGATGGGCTGCGGCTGCGGGATGAGTTGCTGGCGGCGCTTACGGGACTGGCAGGCGGCCGGCGTGTGGGCGCGCCTACATCAAGTGCTCTTGGAGCGCCTGCACGGGGCGGGGCAGATCGATTGGAGCCGAGCGAGCCTGGATAGCGCCTCTGTCCCGGCCAAAAAAGGGGCTCTGCCACCGGCCCGAACCCGACGGACCGGGGCAAGGCGGGCACGAAGCGCGACCTCGTCACCGACGCGCGTGGTACGCCGCTCGGCGTCTGCCTGAGTGGGGCCAACCGGCACGACAGCGTGATGATGGCACCGACCCTCGATGCCGTCCCACCCGTGCGCAACGGTCGGCGGGGCCGGCCGCGACACCGCCCGGACAAACTGCACGCCGACAAAGCCTACGACGCTCGACCGCGCCGACACGAGTGCCGGGCACGTGGGATTGTACCGCGCATCGCACGCCGCGGCATCGAGAGCAGCGAGAGGCTGGGCCGGCACCGATGGGTGGTGCAGCGCACGCACGCTTGGTTCAATCGCTTCCGGCGCTTGCCAGTCCGCTACGAGCGACGCGCCGACATCTACGAAGCCTTCACCAGCCTCGCTGCCAGCCTCATCACACTCAACCAGATCAAGCGGTTCTGTTAGGCGCTCTCAAGGCAGCAGCCAAAACCTTGCCTCACACCAGCTGACGGACGGACAGCTATCGACCCAACTTTGCCGCTCGGCCGGACGCTTCCGTCGCCCGTAAGCGGACATAAGCCTTCCTACCGGAAATCCGTGATGGCGCTGCCGAGCGCCTTGGCGTTCTCCGCCGGCACCCAATGGTTGGCCCGTTCGATGGTCCGGAAGGTCACATCCTTCGCCACCTCACGCATCATTCCTTCGGTGAAAGGTGCGAACGCGCTGGCCGCTCCTGGGAGTACAAGTAACCATATCGTCAGCTTTCCGTCCCGCTTCAGGTCGTCCCTGTCGCGTTCCACATCCCCCCGGAAGGCGCGTTAGAGCTCTTCCCCCCCCCCCCCCCCATCTCGCCGGGTCGGGAAACGAGACGAACGCCAGGCATGAGCTTCTGGCGTTCGCTACCGCTACCGGCCGACGTCTCGGCGGGGCCGATGCAGCGGTAAGGACGTTGAGGCCGATCTTGCCCGAGCGGTCCCCACTGGGCGCCGCTAGGTTATTGCATCGTACCACACGGTTGATGTACGAGCGGGGTCATACAACAGGACCCGGTGAAACCCCGGGTGGCTCTTCCGGCCGCCGATCCGCCGGACCACGCAATCGACGATGACCGTGTCGCAGACCTCTGAGGAGGCCGACCCATCGTCTTGCG
>NZ_FPBW01000012.1:0-202399 GCF_900116795.1 Methylobacterium sp. UNCCL125
CCAAGTCGGTGCAGTCCTGGATTGCGGCCGTTGGCGCAAGGACGGCCTACATCACCCCTGGTTCGCCGTGGGAGAACGGATATGTCGAGAGCTTCAACGCACAGATACGCAACGAGCTGCTGAATGGCGAGATTTTTTACACGCTCAAGGAGGCGCAGATCATGATCGAGGGCTGGCGACGGCACTACAATACGGTTCGGCCGCATGGCGCATTGGGCTACCGGCCGCCAGCGCCAGAGGTGTTCGTGCCAGCTATAGCCGCTAGGCCGGCTGCACCGGCCAAGCTCGCCGTGGTCCAGCGACCAACCCTGCACTAACTTTGACCTTGGACCACCTCGTGGGGGCCGATCACGACAGCGACGTTAGCCACACCAGTCATCACATCAGAGGGAACAGGGCCGGTAGCAGCAATAGTCGGCCAGATTTCTGCGCCAAGCGATGGTTCAAAGAATGCTGTCCGTAGCGCCTCGATCTCCCCAATTGCTACAGACGATAAGGCCCATTCTGAGAAGCGCCAAGCCTCAAGAACCTCTTCTATCGTCGTAGAAGGAAGTATTCTCAGCAACCGGGCAACGAGACGCGCGCCATCCTCACTATCTCTGAAATCAGGATGAAGCCTCAATAGTTTCAGAATGAAAACTGACGCTCTCGGTTGATTGGCCCAAGCAAGTTGCACAAGATACTCGCTGAGATCGGCCCACACTGAGCTCCGCTCGGGACGCACCAGATGCGCCTCTAAAAGCTCCAACCATTGATCGTATGCCGGCTCGACCCGCCTCAAAAGCGCAAGCGTACAAACACGTAGTATTGTGGAATTTTCTCCGCCCGAAACAAATCGCAACCGGCCACCTCCAAATAGAACTGTAGTCGGCAAGGGCTTATTAGACGAATCTTCATTCGCCGTATCTACCAACGTCGGCCCATGAGCCGCCTCATTCGGCGGCTCCAGCCAGGAAACAAGCATCGAGATCCAGTGATCTTCGAGACCCCGCACGCGATCAGCAATCTGATATAGCGTCCATACCGCGTCCCTGCGAAAACTATCGCCGTCAAAGCCGCGCTGTATGCTCGCGGAAAGCAGCTCAAGCAGCTCAGTAGGATCTACGGATTTCGTTTCAGACAGCGCTCGGAGTGCGGCACCTACTGGTACTTGGTGAGTTTCCGGAGAAAATTCTTGGAGCAATCGCTTCGCTCGTGTGGGCTGACGTTTGGCAAGTTCACCAAACGCCATCGAAGCTTCTCGACTACCCCCGATCAAAAACTTTGATGGGTCGGACTGCCACCGCTCTTTGCCGTCGGGAAGCTTCGCGAAAAGCTTAAGAAGCTGTCGGTCAGTGGCGCGTTCCATCATCTCAGTCGACATAGGCGATCGGACCCAGCCGCCACTTGAATGTGAGCGTTCGCGTTGATCCTCGGGGATTGCGCGCAGTTCCTCCTGAACCGTACGACGGGCACCGGACGAAAATCGAGAAATGTCGAGGCCGGCCAATAATCTAACGCGCAATTGGCGGTTTATGCGGCGCAACGCACGACGCTGCTGAACATCGGAGCCCTCAACCGGTGAATGCTCGTTCCACGCCATAATCAACGCTACAAGTCTATCGCCCCGCTCAGCATCGCAATGAGCTGAGATAGACCTTACCAATTCCATAGCTTCCGACTGACCGCCTCTTAACCGATCGCCAAGTTTGAGTCGCGACGTATCAGCTTCCAAAAATTCAATTGCGAGCCTCCAAGTAGTACTGGCGCTCGCGGTCATGGCTGATGCAAACAGCCGGTCGAGCAATTTATGTTGTGAGCCGACACATGAGAGGTGGAGAGTAAACTCATTTTTATCTACCTTGGCTAGCTCTTCGAGCCCCGCCCGAAGTCCTTCCACTAACGCCAAATCATATCTAGTTTCCTGTCGATTCGACGTCTGCAATTCGTGAAAATCCTCTTCGTCTAAATCGTCAGCGGCTTCCGGAGCCAAAGACGAAAAGCGCGGCAACAAAGAGGCAATATAAGGCCCCGGCGCTTGTCTTACGATGTCGGGGAAATCGTGCATTCCGTGCAGCTGGCCCAGTAACTTGGCCAACTGATACGAGAAAGATCCATCTTGCTTGATTTGCAATCTAGTCATAGCTGCAGCTAGGCCGCCTTCCTCTGGCAAGGCTCCGGCTGCCCTTGTTGATTGGGCGAGCCTAATTGACTCGGGAACTAGCGCGACCACCCTATCGAATATCAATCCAATGAGCTTGGCCGCGACGTCATGCCGGCCGGCCTTAACCTGTTGACGGATCGTCCAGACAGGAAGGGCATCTACACGAACCACTCGATTTACCCCCGCGCAAAACAAGTCAAATGCGCGATCATCCCAGTTCCCAAGATTTTCTAAGACATGAGGAATATATATTTCTTTACTTTGGTGCCCTCGCCAATGGCGATCCAGCAATGTCAAGACTTCCGCGGCGTGATTTGCGGCGGCCGCTGACAGCCACTGCCACACACTACGTGTTCGTGTGTCATCGTTGCTTGTCATTCTATCAGCAATGGAACTTCGTGCATGCTCAAACCATGCAGAATTTCCTGCAGTTAAGCGTAGTGCACGATCGGCGAGCGCGGCGTCGGTGCCAGCTATCACAGTCAAAACAATATGCCGCTCGCCGGCGATGGATGCATCGCCTCCAGCTGCCAAATCGAGTATCAGGTGTCTTAAATGTCGACGTAAATCAGATCTTGCCCAAAGCGCTCTGATGGAAGCGTCATACTCTGCTGGCGCAGCATCGCGAGCATAGCGTAAGATCGCTAGTGCCTGTGGTCGAGCCAGCAGATTTCTGCCTGCCTCTGTAACACGCGATATTAAGTCGCCGTGGGATAAGGCGAGGCGAGCATCGAGCGTTTCCGCCCAAGTTTGGTGTGCGAATCCTATAAGACCGGCCTCCTCACGGCGACGTAGTATGCCCTCAGCGCACAATCGATTAACTGCAGGCGAACTGCCGATGGGCAGGCTATCTGCAGCCGTCCATAGCGTGCCAGAGAATCGCAGTGATGTGACCAGATGATCAATCAGACGATCCAAATGAAGCGCCTGGTTCACTGCTACTAGTCTCTCAAACCGAAGCACTTGCGTACTTCGCCACGTCGTCATCGCGCTCCATGCAAACCCGTCGCGACGAGCCGCAACTATATCCCGAAGGGCCTGAGGAATCCGAATCACATCACTAAGCGCTGCAGGTATTTCTAACGGATTTATTCCGATCTCTGCTAGTAATGAATGAACCCTTTCCAGTTCAGGTAGCGCTAACTCGATTTTGACAGTAGAATTCTCAGGAAAATTAGCTCGAAATCCGCCATCAGCCGCAAATTCGAAGGGCCGCACCGATGCAACGACTCGAATTTCGGGCCATGTTCGAAGCCGGCGGGCCAAATTACCTAGCGCACGCAATCGACCGCCACTGCCATCGATCAGCGACGCGACAGCGTCGAGCTGATCAATCAAGACGTAGACAGGGCCATTGGTTGCCTGAGCGGCGATTTCTTTTACGATGTCGGTTCCTAGATCAAGCTCCGGCCCAAGGTCAGCAACTGTACTTACGGTTGCAGGCAAAGTATCCGCCTTAATACCCAATACTACTCCACCGCGATCTCGGAGACGATTACCAAGGGCAGCAAGAAGCGCAGATTTACCTGATCCAGGGGAGCCGAAAAGCAATATACTCTTTCCGGTGGGTGCCGTAGCCGGGGCTAAGAGCTGTTCTTCCAGATCATCAAGTTCGGGCCGGGTTATCACTTTACCGTTGATGTCGCCCGGCCACGATAGAAGTTCGCCAGATGCATCAGCAAGTTCGTCTGGGGTGCGGCTGGGCTCAGCAAATTGATTCGGCTTAGATTGTAAACTTCCTCCCTCCAATACCCTCGATATTGTTGCGTCAAAACGCGCGCCTTGCTCGGTGATAGCATTTACAATTACATTGCGGTCAGCATTCCCTTTCTCATCCGCAACGCGCTCGCTTGTCGACTGTGAAGCTCGGACGGATAGGACGAGAAATGTCACGGCATCATCAAACGGCCGCTCTGCTCGCTGTCGTGCATCCGAAGCAAGCACCGAATAACGCTGGATGGCTATTTTTTTGTCGTTCTGATCAAGTTCTAGATCTTGCCACTGTCGTATCGCGGCTCGACTGAAGGCATCCCGAGTGGCAGCGTCGCGTGCCCAACGTTGGAAGCGTTCCTCGCGAAATGCGGATGGAACGTCGGTTGCCCAAGCTTTAGCACCAGTGATAGTTCGGCCGACGACCCCGTCACCGCCTGCGAGCAGATCCAGTGCTTCCGTGAACTCGGGCATCCTTGACGGAAGTCCTTGTTCAGCTCCGCGGCGCGAAAGCACTCGTTTGACTATCGGGATCATCATCCGTCCTACGGATGATAGCCCAGACCTGAGCCATGCAGGAATGAAAGGATCCATGCGCCTGCCGCCTCAGAAATTGGACGTGTATCTGACTGCCACCGGCTAGCTTGCCTCGACCTTCAGCGCGCGCTCGAGTAGCCGGCGCACCGCCTCGGGACGGGAAGGTTTCGGGTCGGGCTGCTCAGCGATCGAGTTGTCGAGCGCAGCGAGCATGTTGGGCTGAAGGCGCACCACCACAGGTGTCCCGGGCGCGTCAGGGCGCCGCCGCCGTTCCTTCTTCGTGGTATCACGAGTTGACGCGCTCATAGCACTGGTGATACCACGAGTGCGGCCCGGAGGGAAGGTGGAAGCTCCCGCACCGGGCCTAACCTGTAACGTCCTCTGGAGACGTCCCATGGCTACCTGCCCGCATACACCACCGGCACGCGCCGGTGAATACGCTCGCTTGCCGATTCGCCTGCTTGACCTGGTTGGCGAGCTCGTCAGCGCCGCCCTCATCATCGCCGGGGGCGTGTTCGCCTACGGCTACATCCCTCTCGCGTGACGGAGGGGGCCGTGAGGAAGTCCAATACTGCGCAGGCCATCGAGCCGACCGCCGATCTCCGTCAGCGCGCTGCTCGAGCCCGGGACGCCGCTGGGCGCTTCATCCGGCGTCCGGATCCACCGCCGCCCGCGACCGACGAGGTAGACGCCGAGCTCCTGCAGCTCGGTGCTCAGCTGGGCGACGCGCTCGCCCGAGCCAGAGCCCTTCATGAGGCATCGCAGCAGCTGGGTGAGGCCCGGATCTCTGCGACGCCGAAGCGTCCGACATGCCTCTACTTCCGTGAGGACGATCGACGACTCTACCTCCGCCAGTATCTGACCGAGCCGGCTGCGCTCGACGGCATGGAGGTGTCCGCAGATGATGTCGCCTGGATGCGGCGGAAGCCATACGTCCGTGAAGTGAGGCGAGCGCCTCGACCGGACGATGGGCTGCCGGCGGACGCTCACACGATCGTCGAACACCATCCTTGGCCGGAGGCGCAGGCTCGCGCCGACGAGATCATCACCGCGTGGGACGCGTGGAAGGCCGAATGCGCGCGGGTCCGCGCCGCGTTCGAAAGTGACGAGGATGACAGGGAGGATCGCGCGGAAGCGGCAGAAGTCGAGGTCCAGGCGCTCGCTGATCGCATCGCTGAGATGCCAGCGTTCAGCGCCGAAGGCCTGCGTATAAAGCTACGCGCTGCCGGCCACTACGAGGACGAGCACGATAGCGACTATCCCGGCGGCCGGCTGCTGAACTCCCTGTTGCGCGATGCCGAGCGGGAGACGCCTACACCCGCCACCGCGTCGCATCCCGACGCTGTCCTAACCGCTCTCGGCGCCGAGTTCATGGCTGCCTGGGCAGCCGAAGATGCTGTCGACGACAACGAGGCCGAGTATCTCGCCTGCACTGGCCTCGCGGAGCGGATCGCACGGCTGCCGGCCAGCACGGTCGCCGGCCTCGGGATCAAGGCTCTCGTGCTGGCGCGGCTCGACAGCGAGGACTCCGGCCCGCGCCGGCCCGTCGCGGCACAGGGCCCGCTGGCGAGTCACTGGAACGTGCTCAGGCAGATCCAGCAGGGTGCAGCTCGGCTAGCTGTCGGCGAGACTCAGCCGGTTCGAGCGTGCGCTCCCGTTCGGCCAAACCTTTCATTGCTTCCTATGTCTCAGCTCGCCCGCCTCTATTCCGTGTTGGTCCGAGCCTGGGAGCTTCTGGCCTCCGCGGAAAATTCGCCGTGCTTCCTGGCTGCGGATGGCAGCGGCCGAACAGATGCGGGGGACCTGATCAACCGGGAGACCGATCGCCTTCAGCGCTTCAGTTCGGCCGTTGCAGCCGAGATCTCACGCCGGCAGCCCGACGATCGCGGCGATCAAGCCGAGCGGGCGAACACGCTCCTCACGCACATGGTGCTGACCGGCGGTGTCGAGGAGCATCCCGAAGTCTTCTCCGAAATCTGCGCCGCGTGGGGTTCCGCTCGATGAACAACGTCATCCCGTTCCGACGCCGTCAGCGGCCGATGATCCCTGACACCCGTGCCCGTATCGAGGGGGCGCTGGCTCTGGCCTTGGACGCGGTCGACCACCTCGTGGCCGCCCTCGACGAGATGGACGAGGATCCGGACCTTGAGGACGGCGGCGACGCAGAGCCGAGCCTCGGAGCACCTGAAGGGCACGTCTCCCAGATCGTGTGGCTGCGCGGAGGCGATCGAGACCTGCAGGGTGCCTAGGCGAAATTGCCGAATGCCCTGTGGATATCGGCCGCTCGCACATCGTTGCGAGCGGTTTGCCCTCGCTTGACACCAAAGATGCCCAGGGTGATGTTCTTACTATCACGTGAGGACAAAACTATGAGCGACGTTCTCGAGAAGGACCGCGTGGCAGATGCCGGGACCGCAAACCGGTATGGCTCAGCCATCGCGTGCGCCGCGGCTCGACTGGACCGCAAGACCTTCAACAATTGGCTCAGCCGCAAGCCGGCAGTGATCCTGCTGTCCGATGAGGAGCGTCGCGAGGCGGGGGAGCGCAAGCGGTTCAGCTTCGACGAGCGGCGCATTGTGCAGATCGCTTTGACCGCTGAATTGGTGGCGCTGGGCGTGCAGCCGCGCCGCGCCGCGATGTGTGCGGTCTGCTTCACGGATGCCGCCGAGGGCCAAGAAGCTCATCCGGCGTTCCCGCAGCGCCTTCCCGGCGAGCTCTTTGAGGGTGCCTACACCTTCCTGGTGGTGCCGCCCGGTGACGCGCCCGCGAAGGTGCTGCCGGTCACCGCCGACACGTCGGTGATTGAGCTGATGCACCCCGAGTACGGTGCGCCGTTCCACACCGCGATCGTGATCCGCATCAACGACGTAGTGGCGCGGGTGAAGGCCGCTATCGCCTCCGGCAGCAGCGAGGACTGACCTTGGCCCGGCGCGAGCATCAGGACCATGATCCGCTGCCGGTTTCTAGCGCCACCGGAATGCGGCGCTCGCGCCACTGCGCGCTCCCGCCGACGCTGTCTCCTCGCTTGATCAATCGAGAGGCGGCAGCTGCCTACGTGTGCATCTCGCCCACCAAGTTCGACGAGATGGTTCGAGACGGCCGGATGCCTCGCGCGCGGCGTATCGATGCCCGCAAGGTGTGGTGCGTCCGTGAGCTGGACGGCGCCGCAGACAACCTCCCCATCGACGGCCAGGATGCCGCCCAGGATTCAACCTGGGAGGATATCGATGCCCCGTAAGCTGCCGCCTTACGTCGAGTGCTGGCGCGACCGGCATGGCAAGGTCCGGGTCTACTTCCGGAAGGACAAGGGGCCGCGCCTACCCCTGGCCGGCCCCGTGGGCTCGGAAGCGTTCCTTACGGCCTACCAAGAGGCGTTGGCCGGGCGCATGCCGAAGGCGCCTCAGAAGCGCGCCGCAGTCGAGCCCGGCACGATCGAGGCGCTGGTCCAGTCCTACTACAAAAGCGGCGAGTACGCCGCCCTGCGCGCCACGACCAAGGTTGGTTATCGGCGCCGGATGGAGGCAATCCGGGTCCAGCACGGGCACCGCTCGGTCGCAGGCCTGAACCACGGCCGCATCGTGAAGGCGTTCCTGGACCCGCTGGCCGGCAAGCCCGGCGCGGCGCTCGACACGCTCAAGAAGCTCCGGATCTTGATCCGGCGCGCGATCGTCTTGGGCTGGCTCACCGCCGATCCGTCCGTCGCGATCCGGCGACCAAAGATCGGCGAGGTGCGCTCCTGGACCGACGATGAGATCGCCCAGTTCGAGGCGCACTGGCCCGTCGGCAGCAAGAGGCGGCTGGCCTTCGCCCTGCACCTCTATACCGGCCAGCGTCGTTCGGACGTGCACCGGATGACCTGGGCGGATGTGAAGGGCGATCGCATCCGGGTCGTCCAGCAGAAGACCGGGGCCAAGATCGACGTGCCGCTGCACGCGGATCTCCGCGCCATCCTGGCCGAGACGCCGCGGCAGCACGCGACGATCCTCAACACCGAGTACGGGCGCCCATTCACGGTGGACGGCTTCTCCGGGTTCATGCGCGACGCCATCACGGCCGCCGGCCTGCCGCTCGACGCGCAGCCGCATGGCCTTCGCAAGGCCGCCGGGCGACGCCTCGCCGAGGCCGGCTGCACCGCCCACGAGATCATGGCCGTGCTCGGCCACAACACCCTCGCCGAGGCTGAACGGTACACGCGCGAAGCGAACCGGTCGGGCCTTTCAACAGGCGCGATCACGAAGTTGGAGGGCTGGAACAGGAACAAGAACGCCCAAACCACCCCGTAGGGGTTTGGGGGAAATCACCGAAACAGGAGTTGTTCGAATGACTTACAGCACCGGCTGGCGCTCCCAAGGGGAATCGAACCCCTGTTTTCGCCGTGAGAGGGCGACGTCCTAGACCGCTAGACGATGGGAGCTTTCCGGCGGCGCGGGGGTGCTATAGCCACGACCTGGCGGCGGAGCAAGAGCCTTCGTCAGGAAATCCGCCTCGGCGGGTCAGATCGGGTGCGGACAAGGATCGTGGTGGACAACGGTGACGTCGAAAAGGCCGGGATCGTGGCCGAGGGAGGCGTGCGGCTCGATCGAGCGCTGGTCACGCTGTTCCCGGATCTGTCCCGGGCCCGATTGAAGGATCTGATCCGCGCAGGCCATGTGAAGCGGGACGGTCTCCCGGCGCGCGATCCGGCCGCCAAAGTTGCCGCCGGCGCGTCCATCATCCTAACCGTGCCGCCTCCGGCACCGGCCGAGCCGGTGGCCGAAGCCGCAGACCTGCCGATCGTCTACGAGGATGACGATCTGATCGTCATCGACAAGCCGGCCGGCCTGGTGGTCCACCCGGCGCCGGGCCACGAGAGCGGGACGCTGGTCAACGCCCTCATCGCCCATTGCGGGGCCAGCCTGTCCGGGATCGGCGGGGTGCGCCGCCCCGGCATCGTCCATCGCCTCGACAAGGACACGAGCGGCCTGATCGTCGTCGCCAAGAACGACGCGGCGCATCAGGGCCTCACCGCGCAATTCGCCGATCACGGCCGGACCGGGCCGCTGGAACGCGCCTACGCCGCATTGGTCTGGGGCCTGCCCCAGCCGCGGGCGGGCACGATCCGGGCCAGTCTCGCCCGGTCCCGGTTCCATCGGGAAAAGATCGCCGTCGTCTCCGACGACAGCGGCCGCCATGCGGTCACGCATTATGCCGTCGCCGAGACCTATCGCGAGGCCACCCTCGTGCGGTGTCGCCTGGAAACGGGTCGCACGCATCAGATCCGCGTGCATCTCGCCCATCGCGGACATCCCCTGCTCGGGGACACGGTCTACGGAGGTGCCTTCCGCACCAAGGCGGCCCGCCTGAGTCTGGAGGCGCGTGCCGCTCTAACGGCCCTGGGACGGCAGGCGCTCCACGCGGAACTGCTCGGCTTCAGTCACCCGCGCACGGGTGAAACGCTGCGCTTCGAGAGTGCGCTGCCGACCGACATGACTGCCCTGATCCAGGCACTCCGGGCCGACGCAGGCGACCCGGCGCGCCTGTAACCGCCCCTTGCGGCGTGCGAAAGAACACCCCGTACCGCGTCACATCGTGACATGGTACGATCAAAATCGCCGGTGGCGCGTTGTTGGCGACGTGGGTGTCATCGACCGTGACCGGCTCCCCGGCGACCTGCATGAGATGGGTGGCCGGCAGGGTCGGCTCAAGAGCGGCCCGAGTAGACGGCACTGTTGTCCGTCGCGTCCGCCCGGCAGGGGGACACAGGTTCAGGAGAAAGCCATGGCCGGTACGCTTCCCGTGCTCGCCAACGAAGGTGGCCTTTCGCGCTACCTCGACGAGATTCGCAAGTTTCCGATGCTGGAGCCGTCGGAGGAATTCACCCTCGCCAAGGCCTGGCGCGACGCCGGTGACCGCGAAGCGGCGCATCGCCTGGTGACGTCGCACCTGCGCCTCGTCGCCAAGATCGCCATGGGCTATCGCGGCTACGGCCTGCCGATCGGCGAGGTCGTGTCGGAAGGCAATGTCGGCCTGATGCAGGCGGTCAAGCGCTTCGATCCCGACAAGGGGTTCCGTCTCGCCACCTATGCCATGTGGTGGATCAAGGCAGCGATCCAGGAATACATCCTGCGGTCGTGGTCTCTGGTGAAGATGGGCACGACGGCCAACCAGAAGAAGCTGTTCTTCAACCTCCGCAAGGCGAAGGGACGGATCTCTGCCCTCGATGAGGGCGATCTGAAACCCGACCAGGTGTCGCAGATCGCCACGCGCCTCGGCGTGCCCGAGCAGGACGTGATCGACATGAACCGGCGTCTGTCCGGTGACACGTCGCTCAACGCGCCCCTGCGCGAGGAGGGCGAAGGCGAGTGGCAGGACTGGCTCGTGGACAACAGCCCGAGCCAGGAGACCGTGCTCGCACGCGAACAGGAGGGCCAGAACCGCCTTTCCGCGCTGAAGGATGCCCTCGGTGTCCTCAACGCCCGCGAGCGGCGCATCTTCGAGGCGCGACGTCTCGCCGAGGATCCGATCACGCTGGAAGATCTTTCGGGCGAGTTCGGCGTCTCCCGCGAACGCGTTCGTCAGATCGAGGTGCGGGCCTTCGAAAAGGTGCAGGAAGCGGTCAAGCGCAACATTGCCAGTCGCGAGCTGCCGCGGACCGGCATTGAAGCCCGCTGACAAGACGTCCCCGGCTTAACTGAGCGCCGGGGACCTCAAGGCTCATCACTGCCAGGCGTCGAAGGCGCTCTGCATGACCTGGGCGCCGGCGGTCCCTTTCTCGAAGGTCAGCACCGCCCGGCGACCGGAGGTGTAGCGCAGCGCGATGTCGAACCAGTTCCTATGAAGGAGCAGGTCGGTGTTGCGCTCCACGTCGTTCTGCAGCGACGACAGGCCGATCAGGAACAGGTTGTCGCGGACACGGACCGGCAGGCCCGAGACTGGCGAACCGCGGGCGCTCTGCTCATCCTTCGCTTGCAGCAATCCGACATCCTGAACCGTCCGCGCGGTGCCGCTGCTGCCGGTCTGGCTAAACGCAAGGCTCACCGTGTGGGAGGCCGGCAACGTCGTGTCGAGGTTGCGCTGGATGGTCATCACCAGCGTCAGCCCGGCCTCCGGAACGGTCACGGTCGCGACGACCGCGTTCTGAACCGGCTGCCCCTGCTCCCCGTTCACCGTCTCCAGGCGCCACGTCACCCGCCCCTGCGTGACGGTCGGCTGACTGCTTTCTGCGCCGGCCCCTTCCTCGACGAGTTCAGCCCTCTGGGCGACCGAGACGCCCGCCTCGGCGGGTGGCGCGTTGGTCCGAGACGGGGCAGCACCGTCCGCGCGCGCAGGCGCCTTCGACACCGGCGCCGCATCGCCACCAACCCGATCGCCGAACTTGGACTCGGCCTCGGACTGCTGAGAATCCGCAATCTCCGCACCGCTGGATGGCAGATTCTGTGGGCGGTCGCGCAGCAGGAAGGCCGCGACGGCGATCAAGCCGATCACGACCGCAAGGACGCTTCCGACAAAGACGTTGCGCAGCACGCGGGAGCGCCCTGCTCGGAGCGGCACCACCTCGATGCGCGGGCGCTGGCGGCCCGATCCGACGTCTGCGGCGACCTCGCCGGCGTCTTGCTCCTCGACCGAGGGGCGAGCCGAAGTCGCCGCCTCAGGAGGTAGCCCTTCGGGCGCAGCAGCGGCGGAGGCACCCGGGCGCCTCGAGGTGATCGGGATCGGTGCCTCGCGCGGTCCGGACTCGGATGCGGAATCGCTATCCCGACCCGGAACTGCGAACGGCGCCTTGGCGGCAGGAAGCACCGGATCGGGCTTCGACGCGACGCTCGGCTCAGGGGGAGACGGTTCGGGGATCTCCGGCTCCGGCTGCACCGCCGGCGCGACCGCGATGGGCTCGGAGACGACCGGTGCAGGCGCCTGCACCGGAGAGGCCTGAACCGCATCGTTGGCCGGCGCAGGCAGACCGCCATGGTCGACCTCGAGCCGTTCGATCGCGGCGTCGAGGGCGCGCCGCTCGAGATCGATGTCCGCCTCGGAGAGCGGCGGGTCGAGGGAGCGCAACTGGCTGATGAGCGCGTTGCGCGCGCGGTCGTAGACCGCCTTGCGCAGAGCGGGCGTTCGATCCGGTAGCGCATCGAGCGCGCGCGCCAGAAGCGGATAGTAATCGGCCATAATACCCTGGTCCGCCCCTTCGGCCGCCGTCCGGCAACGCCGGTCGAAGGCCGGGGACCGATGGCCGCTCCCGCCGGACAGGTCCGGTCGCGGCCGTCGGCCGGTTTGTCGTATTCCGCCGCACGGATCGGTGCCCGCACGCCGGTTGCGCCGCATACGGCGGATCATTCGCGAGAATGAAGGCCCGACCGCCAGCCCGTTCTAGATCAAGCCTGCGCGGACTGGATACAGGCAGCGCAGCCGGAATCACGCGTCGTCAACGGGATAGCGCGCGACGCGTCAGTCCTCGAACGGGTTGTGCATGAGGATCGTGTCGTCCCGCTCGGGGGAGGTGGACAGCAGGGCGACCGGCGCCCCGATCAACTCCTCGATCCGGCGGACATACTTGATCGCCTGCGCCGGCAGGTCCGCCCAGGATCGTGCGCCTGCGGTCGTCTCCGACCAGCCCGGGATCACCTCATAGACCGGTTCGACCCGCGCCTGAGCGGCTTGGCTCGCCGGCAGATGGTCGATCGGCTGCCCGTCCAGCATGTAGCCCGTGCAGACGCGGATCTCCTCGAAGCCGTCGAGGATGTCGAGCTTGGTCAGCGCGATCCCGTGAATGCCGGAGGTCCGGACCGTCTGGCGCACCAGCACGGCGTCGAACCAGCCGCAGCGGCGCTTGCGCCCGGTGTTGACGCCGAACTCGCGGCCGCGGCTGCCGATGGTCTCGCCGATCTCGTCGAACAGCTCGGTTGGGAACGGCCCCTCGCCGACCCGGGTCGTGTAGGCCTTGGCGATGCCCAGCACGTAGCCGATCGCACCCGGGCCGAGGCCCGAGCCCGTCGCCGCCTGCGCGGCCACGATGTTGGAGGACGTGACGAACGGATAGGTGCCGTGATCGACGTCGAGTAGCGCGCCCTGCGCGCCCTCGAACAGGATGCGCTTGCCGGCCCGCCGCTCCTCGTCGAGCAGCGCCCAGACGGTGTCGGCGAAAGGCAGGATCTTCGGCGCAATGGCCTTCAGCTCCGACAGCAGCGCCTCGGCATTGACCTCGTCGATCCCGAGGCCGCGCCGCAGGGCGTTGTGATGGGTCAGCACGCGCTCGATCTTGGCCGGCAAGGCGTCGGGATCGGCAAGATCGACGACCCGGATCGCCCGGCGCCCGACCTTGTCCTCGTAGGCCGGCCCGATACCGCGCTTGGTGGTGCCGATCTTCAAGCCGGCATTGGCGGTCTCGCGGAAATGATCCAGCTCCCGGTGGAGCGGCAGGATCAGCGTGGCGTTGTCGGCGATCCGCAGGGACGCGGGGGAGACCTCCACACCCTGGGCCTTGATCCGGTCGATCTCGTCCACGAGATGCCAGGGATCGACCACGACGCCGTTGCCGATGACCGAGAGCTTGCCGCCGCGGACCACGCCCGACGGCAGCAGCGCCAGCTTGTAGGTGACGCCGTCGATGACGAGCGTATGGCCGGCATTATGCCCGCCCTGAAACCGGACGACGATGTCGGCCTGCTCGGAGAGCCAGTCGACGATCTTGCCCTTGCCTTCGTCGCCCCACTGGGCGCCCACAACGACGACGTTGGCCATGCCTGCCTGCTTACCCGCGACGGAAACCGGGACGGCGCCGCCCACGGGTGCAGGCGGCGCACGTCGTGTGCCGTTTCCGCGATCCAGCCAGCGAAATCAAGCAAGACACCGCACGGGCGACCCGTTCTGCGGTCCGGCGATAGGCCCGGCGCGGCTACTTGGCCTCGGTTCCGGGCGTCCGGCCCGGGAGTTCGTGCGGCTTGATGACCGGCATGGTCCCGGACTGATCGGGCTTCACCACGGTCCCGGTCGTCCCGGAATCCGGTGGCTTGATGACCCCGTCGTTCTTCTGGAGCTTGTCGCTGAGCGACTGATCCTGCGGCGGCGCATCCGCATTCGGGCGCACGCGCTCGGGCGGCGTCGGAGACGGGCTGGGGGTCTGAGCAAAGGCGGGCACCGCCGCCAGGGTCGCCGCGAAGGCGGCGATCAGGATCTTCTTCGGCATGAGAGCCTCCCCGGTTCGGGATACGAATTCGGGGAGGAACAGTCGGAGACGGAATCCGTTCCTGCGGGCCTGGAAGGCCGGAGGGTCCACCTGTGGACGGTATCCGGGCAACCGATGGGCTTCAGCCCCGACGCGCGGCCTCGATGTACAGGTCCCGCAGGCGCCGGGTCAGCGGCCCCGGACGCCCCTCGCCGATGGCGCGGCCGTCGATCTCGATGACCGGCATCACGAAGGCCGAGGCGCTGGTGTAGAAGGCCTCCTGTGCCGCGTAGGCCTCCTCGACCGGAATCAGCCGCTCCTCGATCCGCAGATCCGCCTCCTGGGCGAGGCGCAGGACCGACGCCCGGGTGATGCCCGGCAGGAGCGCCGTGGAGAGCGGCCGGGTGACGAGCACGCGGTCGCGGCTGACGATGAACGCGGTCGAGGACGAGCCTTCGGTCACCGCGCCATCCTCGACCATCCACGCCTCGGCGACGCCGGCCTCGGCCGCCTGCTGCTTGGCGAGCACCTGCGCCAGCAGGGCCACCGATTTGATGTCCCGCCGCTTCCAGCGCAGATCCTCGACGGTGATCACCCGGGCGCCGCTCTCGACAAGCGGGTTGGCGAGCACGGTCTTGGCCTGCGTGAACATCATCACGGTGGGCTCGGTGCCGGCCTTCGGGAAGGCGAAGTCGCGCTCGGCCACGCCCCGGGTCACCTGCATGTAGACCAGCCCCTCGGTGACGCCGTTGCGGGCGACGAGTTCGGTCTGCAGGCGCTCCCAGCTTGCCGCATCGTGCGGATTGCGAATGCCGATCTCACCGAGGGAACGGTCGAGGCGGGCGAGATGCGCGGCGTTGTCGACGAGCTTGCCGTCGATGATCGCCGAGACCTCGTAGATGCCGTCCGCGAACAGGAAGCCGCGATCCATGATCGGCACGCGCGCCTCCTCGTAGGGGAGGAACTGGCCGTTGAGGTAGACGATGCGGGGAGCGGTCACGGAGAGCTGTCCTGTGTTCGTCGCGGGCCCAAGCAGGAATCGTGCGGGATGCTCAGCGGTCGCCGAACACCCGCCCGAAAATCGTGTCCACGTGCTTGAAGTGGTAGTCGAGATCGAAGCACGCCTCGATCTGTTCGGGCGCGAGCGCTGCGGCGACCTCCGGGTCCGCCTTGAGCAGGGCCAGGAAATCGCCCTCGCCGCGCCAGACCGGCATCGCGTTGCGCTGGACCAGCCGGTAGGAATCCTCGCGGGACACGCCGGCCTGGGTGAGCGCGAGAAGCACGCGCTGCGAGTGAATCAGGCCGCCGAGCCGGTCGAGGTTCTTCTGCATGTTGGCCGGGTAGACCAGCAGCTTCTCCATGACCCCGGTCATGCGGGCCAGAGCGAAGTCGAGGGTCACGGTGGCGTCGGGGCCGATCATCCGCTCGACGGAGGAGTGCGAGATGTCGCGCTCATGCCAGAGGGCGACGTTCTCCAGCGCCGGGGTGACGTAGCCGCGCACCATCCGGGCGAGGCCTGTGATGTTCTCGGTGAGGACCGGGTTGCGCTTGTGCGGCATGGCCGAGGAGCCCTTCTGCCCCTCGGAGAAGAACTCTTCCGCCTCCAGAACCTCGGTGCGCTGCAGGTGCCGGATCTCGATCGCCAGGCGCTCCAGGGACGAGGCGACGACGCCGAGGGTGGCAAAGAACATCGCGTGCCGGTCGCGCGGGATCACCTGGGTGGAGACCGGCTCGGCGGTCAGGCCCATCTTCTCGGCAACGTACTGCTCCACCCGCGGGTCGATATTGGCGAAGGTGCCGACCGCCCCGGAGATGGCGCAGGTGGCAACCTCCTCGCGGGCCGCGACGAGGCGGCGGCGGTTGCGCTCGAACTCGGCATAGGCCTGGGCCAGCTTCAGCCCGAAGGTGACCGGCTCGGCATGGATGCCGTGCGATCGGCCGATGGTGGGGGTCAGCTTGTGCTCGAAGGCCCGGGTCTTGAGGGCGGCGAGGAGCGAATCGACGTCGGCGATCAGGATGTCGGCGGCGCGCACCAACTGGACGTTGAGGCAGGTGTCGAGCACGTCCGACGAGGTCATGCCCTGGTGGACGAAGCGCGCCTCCGGACCGACGATCTCGGCGAGATGGGTGAGGAAGGCGATGACATCGTGCTTCGTCACCGCCTCGATCGCGTCGATGCGGGCGACGTCGAAGACCGCGTCCTTACCCTTGGCCCAGATCGTCTCGGCCGCCTCCTTCGGGACGACGCCGATCTCGGCGAGCGCCGTGGTGGCGTGGGCCTCGATCTCGAACCAGATCCGGAAGCGGCTCTCGGGCGACCAGATCGCCGTCATCGCGGGGCGGCTGTAGCGGGGGATCATGGGGGCCTCGGCACGGTCCGTATTGCGTGCGAGGCCGGTAGCATGCGCCGGCCCGGCCGCTCAATGCGCATCGGCCATGACGGGACGGCAACGGATGTGGACCGTCGGCAACAGCGGGATCAGTCGATCCGCACCCAGCCCTGGCCCATCAGGCGCTCCTGCGGGCGGAAACGGGACTTGTAGTCCATCTTCCGCGACCCCTCGACCCAATAGCCGAGATAGAGATACGGCAGGCCGAGCCGTTGGGCCCGGCGGATATGGTCGAGGATCATGAAGGTCCCGGGGGAGCGCGCGGCTTCGGCGGGATCGTAGAACGAGTACACCATCGACAGCCCGTCGGAGAGGACGTCCGTCAGGCAGAAGGCGAGCGGCGGCCCGGAGCCGCGGCCGGTGACCGCCGTGTCCGGCCCGTGCCGCCGGTACGACACCAGATGCGTGTCGACGTGGCTGTCCTCGACCATCATGGCGTAGTCGAGCACGGTCATGTCGACCATGCCGCCGTCGCCGTGGCGGGCGTCGAGGTAGCGGCGGAACAGGGCATACTGCTCCGAGGCGGGCCGGTTCGGCTCCGGCGTGCCGATCCAGTCGGCGCTCCGCGCCAGGATGCGTCTCTGGCTGGCGCTCGGCACGAATTCATCGACCACGACACGCACCGAGATGCAGGCGCGGCAGGTCTCGCAGGCGGGACGGTAGGCGATCGTCTGCGAGCGACGGAAGCCGCCCTGGGTCAGGATCTCGTTGAGGTCGCGGGCGCGCCGCCCGACCAAGTGGGTGAAGACCTTCCGCTCCTCCTGTCCCGGCAGGTACGGGCACGGCGAGGGGGCCGTGAGGTAGAATTGCGGTGTGTCGCGCGGATGGCTGGTCACGCTTCTCACAGGCCCTGCGCCGGGTTCGTCCTCTCGGCGCCGGCATGTCAATGTACAGGCGACCGGCCGAGGCTCAATGGCCCGACCGGTCGCACCGTCAGATTTTCATCGCCGGGTTCGACGCTCAGCGGGCGTGGACGACGGCGAGGCCGAGCAGCAGGTCGTGACCGAGACGCCGGTCCGACCGCATCAGGCCGAACGCGATGTCGACGCACCAGAGCAGGAAGGTCGAGATCGCCACGTAAAACAACAGCGCGTGGACCGCGGCCGTGATCACGTCGACCCGCGCGCCGCTCTCGGGTGCGATGGTGCGCAGGCCCATCAACCGCTGGCCGATCGTGCTCTGCTTCGACCCGCCCACCGTGATCGCGCTATAGATGATGCCGCTCGCCGGCAGCACCGCGAACAGGGTCCAGCCGAGGCCGAACGTGACCACGCCGATCACGGTGATCAGCAAAGTCAGCAGGGCCGTGAAGCCGAAGATGAACAGGATATCGAGGAGATAGGCGACCGTCCGGCCGCCGAGACTCGCCCGCACGAACGGAACCGGCAGCGACGCCGCATAGCCGGGTGTCGTGTCGAAGCGCTGCGCGTATCCGGGTTGGGGGTTCTGCATGATGTCGCGTCCTGCCAGCGAGGCTGCGGGCGAGAAGGTGGGTGCGCGCCGCTCAGGCCGCAAGAGGATGCGTTTGCCCGGCCTCGGCTTCGCGCGGCCGGAGGACTGCCTTACCGTCCGGCCGGGTCGCCGGCCGCGGCGTCCGGCGTGTCGAGATAGAATCGCCTCAGCATATAGAGCGCGGGCCCCGACAGGGTCGTCCCCTCGGTGGCGAGGGCCACGAGGGTCGTCCCGGCATCGAACCGGCAGGTCAGCCAGTGCGACCGGGTCCCGTCGGAATAATCGACCCGGACCGAATTCGCCGCCGGTCCCGGCGCCGCCCGCAGAAGCCGGATCCCAGGTTGCGGCGCCACGGCCGGCAACGCCCGCCGGCAGGTGGCGACGCGATCCCGGCGCAGGGTGTCCTGACAGGCGGCGAGCCCGCCGAGAAAGCCGGCGACGACCGCGGCCCCGAGGAGCCAGCGGTGCCCGCGTGTCACGGATGGCTGCGCAGGCGCTCCGCGACCCGCGGCGCATGGTAGGTGAGGACGCCGTCGGCTCCGGCCCGCTTGAAGGCGAGGAGCGCCTCGACCATCGCGCGGTCGCCGTCGAGCCAGCCGTTCCGGGCGGCCGCCTCGATCATCGCGTACTCGCCGGACACCTGGTAGGCGAAGGTCGGGACCTGGAACTCGTCGCGGACCCGGCGGATGATGTCGAGATAGGGCAGGCCCGGCTTGACCATCACCGAATCGGCGCCCTCGTCGAGGTCGAGGCGGACCTCGCGCAGGGCCTCGGACGAGTTGCCCGGATCCATCTGGTAGGTGCGCTTGTCGCCCACGAGGGCGGCCTTGGTGCCGATCGCGTCGCGGAACGGCCCGTAGAACGCACTGGCATACTTGGCCGCGTAGGCCATGATCTGCACGTCGAGGAACCCCGCCTTGTCGAGGCCGGCGCGGATCGCGCCCACGCGCCCGTCCATCATGTCGGAGGGGGCGATGATGTCGGTGCCGGCCTCGGCCTGGATCAGGCTCTGCTCGACGAGGACCGCGACGGTCTCGTCGTTGAGGACCGCGCCGTCCTTCATCAGGCCGTCATGGCCGTGGCTGGTGTAGGGATCGAGCGCCACGTCGGTCATGATCCCGACCTCGGGCACGGCCCGCTTCACGGCCCGCACCGCCCGGCAGACGAGATTGTTGGCGTTGAGCGCCTCCGAGCCGGTCGGGTCGCGCAGCGCCACATCCGTGTAGGGGAAGAACGAGATGGCCGGAATGCCGAGGCGCGCCGCGCGCTCCGCGTCGCGGACGACCTCGTCCACCGAGAGCCGCTCGACGCCGGGCATGGAGGCGATCGGCTCGCGCCGGCCCTCGCCCTCGATCACGAACATCGGCCAGATCAGATCGTCGACCGTCAGGGTATGCTCGCGGACCAGCCGGCGCGACCATTCCGATTTTCGGTTGCGGCGCGGGCGCTGGGTGATCTTGAGACCCTCCACGCGGGCGCCCTCGCGGGCGGCCTCCACGGCGAGAGGGCGCGGCTCTGGCAGGGTGTCTGACATGCGGCTTCGCTACCGTTCGCGCGGACCACGCCGCGGATCGCGCGGCGCCCCTGCGCCGGAGGCGTTCGACTACCACACCGGACCTGTGCGGTGAAACCCGACCGTTGACGCAGGAGGGCGGAACGGCTTCAACCCGGCGCGTTGCGTTCCCGAAGACCAGGATCCTGTTCCCTGTCCATGAGCCGGCCCATCATCTCCGCGAGTCACCGATAGTGCCCGGCTATTTTCCGATCCGGCGCAGGACGCCCCGGCCCGGGGGGATCCCCAGCGACCGGATCGAGCGCGTCCAGGGGCCGGCACCCGGCACGTGGGATACGGTGCTGATCTGGTTCATGCGGCTCACGGCCCTCGTCTGGCTGCTCAAGAGCGTCTTCGCCTGGGCGACCATCCTCGACGTCGTGCCGGGGGTCCGCCCCTTCGAGGCCGAGCCCTTCGGCCGCCAATCCGCCATCGTCTACTTCGCGGTGATCGATGCCGCCGCGGCGATCGGCCTGTGGCTGACGAGCGCCTGGGGCGGCGTCATCTGGCTGCTCGCCGTCACGTCGGCGATGACGCTGGCGGTTCTGACACCGCAACTCTTGCCGTTATCGGTGCCGCTGCTCGTATTCGGGGGCTGCGTCGTGACGTTGTACTTCCTGCTGTCCTGGCTGGCGGCGCAGGAAGCACGGTGAACGAACCGTTCTTATCTTCATTCAGTTTGTCTTTACCGCGAAGAGTAAATCGCGAATTCATCCTGTCGCTTAAATCGCCTTTCATTCCCGAGCCCTAGCTTAGCCATCATCAACGGCGCCGCATCGAACGGGTGCCGGATCATCGGATGGCGAGGCAGAGATGAAGACCCAGAACGCCCGAGTCGCGCAGATCGAAGCTCCCGAGGAAGGCTTGGGCGCGAAGGGCTCCTACCTGGAGGCGCTCCACCTCGTGGAACGGCTGCACCGCCGCCTGCTCGACGTGATCAAGGACGAGTTCGAGCGCCGCGGCCGCGAGGACGTCAACAGCGTCCAGGCGCTGCTGCTGTACAACATCGGCGACAAGGAACTGACCGCGAGCGAGCTGCGGACCAAGGGGTACTATCTCGGCTCCAACGTCTCCTACAACGTGAAGAAGCTGGTCGAGGCGGGCTACCTCCACCATGCCCGCTCGAAGACGGACCGGCGCTCCGTGCGGATCAGCCTGACCGACAAGGGCCGTCAGGTCCACGAGATCATCCAGGGGCTGTACGACAAGCATGCCCGGACGATCACGCCGATCGGTGGGATCTCCGAGGACGATTTCGCCCGCCTGAATCAGGCGCTCGGCCGCCTGGAGCGCTTCTGGACCGACCAGATCCGCTACCGCCTCTGAGGCTCAGAGGTTGAGGAGCCCGGCAACCCCGGCGATCACCGCATAGGCGAAGCCGGCATTGATGGCGACGCCGAACACGCCGATGACGAGGCCGCCCAGCACGACGAGACCGTCGCGCTCGACGAGGCCGAGCCCGACCAGGCAGACGGCGAGACCGAGCGGGATCTGCCCGACGATGGGCGCGGCCACGATCAGCGCCAGCGCCAGGGCCAGCAGGACGATCCCCATGCCGCGCATGCCGAGCGCGGTCTCGAATACGCTGACGCGGGGGCGCGACCAGCGCTCCAGGCGGCGCAGGATCGGCACCGCGCGGGTCACAGCGCGCCGGACATCCGTCAAGGCGATGGAGCGGCCCAGCAGCATCCGCGGCAGCCACGGTGCCGACATGCCGGCGGCGATCTGGATCGCCACGAGCAGCAGGAGCAGGCCGCAGATCAGTGGGATCGGCGGCGGCATCGGCAGGCAGTTCGGCAGCCCCAGCAGGACCACGAGCAGCGCGAAGGCGCGATCCCGTAGGACCGCGACGATGTCGCCCACGGTGAGGCGCTCGCCCTCCTGGCTCGCCAGCACGGTGAGGACGTCCGACGTTCGTGCACCGGAGGTCAAGGATCTGCCAACCTTCGCTAACCCGCGGGGGCTCTAGCCGAGAACATCTGGCACGCCAAGCACGGCGGATTCGCGACAGCGCGATGGCGGCCGGCAGGTGGCCGCGCACCGCGCCGCGCCCGGCAGCCCGGCCAAGCATTCCCAAAGTCACAGCGCACGCCGGCGGACATGCGGCACGCTTTTGCCGGGCTTCCGGATCATGGCGCCAACAAATCCGGGGATGCCATCGCGCCAATCGATGCAACACGGTTAATTTTATCCTAATCTGATCCTTCCAGGCCGGAGGATCGACCGTGCAAAGCTATCGCACAGCCCCGAAGATCCACACGCGAAGGCCAACGGCTCTGATTGTTCTGGCAGGCATCGTGAGTTTTTCTTCAACGGCACACGCCAGCGAGATCGACACGCTGCTGTTCGGCAGCCTCGACGCGGGCGGCGACACGTTCCTGACCCTCGGCGCGAAGGTCGGCCTTACTTCTCTCGCGCAGGAGGGTTTCGTCGCGCTGGCGACCGTCGGCGGCGGACGGCGCACGGAAAGCGGCGCGGACGGTCCCCGCGCACGGTACACCGTCGCCGCCGCCGCACTCGCCGGGCATCAATGGTTTTTCGACTGGGGCGTGGTCGCGGCCTATGCCGGCCTCGAGACCACGAGCGAGATGCTGATCGCAGGGCCGACGCGCGACGCCCTGCCGACCCGCTTCGGCCTGCGCCTGCACGGCGAGGTCTGGGCACGTCCGACCGCTGCGACGCTGCTTCAGGCGACCGCCGTCGCGGGATCGGCCCGGGACAGCCTCTGGGCGCGCCTCGCCTGGGGCTATCGCCTCTGGGAGACCTATCTCGGCCCAGAGGCGGCGCTCTACACCGACGCGACCGGCTACGCGAAGTGGAGCCTCGGCCTGCACGGGACCGACTTCGCCCTCGGCCGGTACAGCCTCCGCGCGTCGGTGGGCCTTCAGACCGAGTCGCGCCGGGCCCGGGCTTGTCCCTACGTGACGCTGTCGGTCTGGTCGCCCCTCTGATCGGCGCTCGGCCGGGCCTCGAGGGCATCGAGGAAGGCGGCCGCGTCGCGGCGGATCTCGGCGCGGCGCTCGTCGCCGAATCCGCGCAGGGTCCGGTACGGCATCGCCAAGCGCTGATTGCCGGCCAGCCGCTCCTCGTTCTCGATCAGGAAGTTCCAGTAGAGATAGTTGAACGGACAGGCCTCGGGCCCGGACTTGACCTTCACGTCGTAGGCGCAGGACGCGCAGTAATCGGACATCCGGTCGATATAGGCGCCCGAGGCCGCATAGGGCTTGGAGCCCATCACGCCGCCATCGGCCCACAGAACCATGCCGTGAACGTTGGGCAACTCGACCCATTCGTAGGCGTCGGCGAAGACGATCAGGTACCATTCCTCCACCTGCGCCGGGTCGAGGCCGGCGATGAGGGCGAAGTTGCCGGTCACCATCAGGCGCTGGATGTGGTGGGCGTAGGCGTGGGCGCGCGTCTCGGCGACCACCTGCGCGACGCAGTTCAGCGCTGTTTCCCCCGACCAGTAGAACCACGGCAGGTCGCGGCGCGCGCCGAGGGCATTGGTGTCCCGGTAGGCGGGCATCCGCGCCCAGTAGAGGCCGCGCACGTATTCCCGCCAGCCGAGGATCTGCCGGATGAAGCCCTCGACGCAGTGGAGCGGCGCCGCACCGTCGCGGTAGGCGCGCTCGGCCGCCCAGCAGACCTCCTCGGCGGTGAGCAGGCCGGCGTTGAGGGCGGGCGACAGGAGGGCGTGGTACAGGAACGGCGCG
Organism: Methylobacterium sp. UNCCL125; assembly: GCF_900116795.1. Lineage (NCBI taxonomy): Bacteria > Pseudomonadati > Pseudomonadota > Alphaproteobacteria > Hyphomicrobiales > Methylobacteriaceae > Methylobacterium > Methylobacterium sp. UNCCL125. The sequence continues at coordinate 23,639 of NZ_FPBW01000012.1, forward strand.
CCGGTCTTCATTGCGTCCTGATAGTCGCCGAAGGTCGGAAGGGCCTCGGCCAGGAAGTGCCGGAGCGCCGCGAGGGCGTCGGCCCGGGTCACCGGCCAGGAGAAGCCGGAGAGATCGCCGAAATGGTCGCCGAATTCCGCCTCGACGAGGGCGATGGCCTCGCGCGTCACGGAATCGGGCTGGAAGCCGATCCGGTCCGGCGGACGATGCCCCTTGGGCAGGCACTTGCGGTTCTCGGGATCGTAATTCCAGCGGCCGCCGGCGGGCTCGCCGCCATCCATCAGAAGGCCGGTCCGACGCCGCATGCCCCGGTAGAAGGTCTCCATCCGCAGGTGATGCCGGCCGTCTGCCCATTTCGCGAAATCCTCACGCGGACACAGGAAGCGGTTGTCGGCGCGGATCTCGAGCGGCATCGGCAGGCTCTCGCGCCAATCCTGCATCATTTCCCAGACGCGCCACTCGCCCGGTTCGGTGACGACGATCCGCTCCGGCCGATGCCGCGCGACGGCGCGCTCCAGTTCGCCGGTGAAACTACCGGTATTGCCCGCCTCGGTGAGGCGCACGTAGTCGACGGTGATCCCCTCCGCCTCCAACTCGGCCGCGAAGTGGCGCATGGCCGCGAACAGGAAGGCGATCTTCTGCTTGTGATGGCGGACATAGGTCGCCTCGTCCCGGACCTCGACCATCAGCACCACGTCGCATTCGGGGTCGAGGTCGACGAGGCTCGAGACCCGGCGCGTCAGCTGATCGCCGAGGACGAAGCGCAGCGTGCCGCGCGGTGCGGCGGCGCCGCGGCGTTTTCCAGCCATCGTCTCAGCCCTTGGTCCGGAGGGCGGAGCGGCCGCCATCCACGCCGATGACTTGGCCGGTGATCCAGGCCGCCTCCTCGGAGACCAGGAAGGCGGCCAGGGCGCCGACATCCTCCGGACGCCCGAGCCGTTGGAGGGCATGCATGGCCGCAATCCCCTGCGCGAGGGTCTCGTTGCCGGTGATCCCCGCAGCGAGCGGCGTGCGCGTCAGCGAGGGCGCCACGACGTTGATGCGGATCTGGGGCGCGAGTTCGGCCGCCAGGGACAGCGCCATGCCCTCGACGGCGCCTTTCGCCATGGCGACGGAGGCATGCGCGGCAAAACCCTGCGCCACCGCCACCGTCGAGAACAGGACGATCCCGGCCCCCGCCGCGCCGGCACCGGCCTTCAGCGCGCCCGCGGCGGCCTGCACCGCCGAGAAGGCGCCGAGCGCATTGATGGCGAAGTCGCCCTCGACATCGGCCCGCGTCAACCGATTCAGCGGCCGCAGATTTATGGTGCCGACCGCGTAGACCAGCCCCGCGAGGTCCGGGCCCGCCGCCTCGGTCACGGCGGACGCGAAGTCCGGATCGGTGACGTCGCCCGCGGTGATGCGCGTCTCCCCCAGATCCTCGGCGACCTTAGACAGGCGATCCGCGTCCCGGGCCGCGAGATGCAGGGCGTAGCCTCGGGCGCGGAGGGCACGCGCCGTGGCAAGACCGATGCCTCCGGTTCCGCCGTAGATGATCACCCGACGCACGCCGAACCCCTTGCTACCCGCATTGGCACGATCAAGGTAAGGCGAGGGACGCTCCCGGGCAGACGGCGGATCCGCGCCCTCCACGTGCACAAGGTCGCAGGCGGCAAGGATGAAGTTCGCGTTCGCCGGCATCGACTTCCTCGGCGGAGTCTTCGAGGGACTGCTGGATGCCGGCTGGACGCCGGTGAAGCTGTTCACCCGCCCCTGTGACGGGATCTACGACCACAACGAAGTCATCGTCGCCCGCGCCCGGGCGCTGCGGCTGCCGATCCAGCTGTCGCGGATCCGCGAACGGGATATCGAGGCGCTTCAGGCCGAGCACGGCCGGGATTGGGCGCTCGTGGTCGCGGGATATCCCTGGCTCATCAAGGGCTGGAAGGGCCGCGCCGCCTACGGCCTCAACATCCACCCCTCCCCGCTTCCGACGGGCCGCGGCCCCTACCCGCTGTTCCGCGCCGTCCTCGACCGCTACGAGAGCTGGGGCGTCACCGCCCATGTCCTTGCCGACGGCTTCGACACCGGCGACATCCTCGCGCAGGATATCTTCGGCTTAAGTTCGCACGAGAGCCACGAGACCCTGCTGGCCAAGTGCCAGATGGCGGCCCGCCGTCTCGCCGCGGGCCCGCTCGGCCGCGAATTGCCCGCACGATGGCGGAGATCCGAGCCGCAGGGCGACGGCTCCTACTGGCCCCGTGCCACCGATTTCGACCGGACGCTCGATTTCCGGCAGGACGTCGCGACGGTCCTGCGCCGGGTGCGGGCCTTCGGCACGGTTGAGACGATTGCGCGCCTGGGAGATGCCCGGGTGTTCGTGGCGGAGGCCCAGGGCTGGCCGGAACGCCACGCGCACACGCCCGGGACGGTGGTGCACCGCCACCGCCGCCACGTCGTGGTCGCGGCCCTCGACGGCTACGTTCAGCTGACCCGCTGGTCGCCGGTGCCCCTCGCAGAAGCCGGGCAGGTCGGCCGCTGACCGACGCCGACCGGGAACCGAAGCGCGAACCCTGATGTTTCCGGCGGCCCAGGACATTACGGAGTCCGACATGTCGACACGCGCCAGCCTCGCCGCAGCCCTCGGGTTTGCCGCGCTGTTCACCGGCTCCGCCTTCGCGCAGGCGGTGATCGTGACCCCCGACGAGTTCGGCCCCGACGACGACGTGGTGGTGCGCGACTACATCGTGCGCCGACCCGTGGGGCCCGGGCCGATCGTCGGATCGATCCCGCTGCGTCCCGGCAGCATCGTGCCGCCCGACGTGCGTCTGGCCCCCTTCACGGAGGCCCCGAATCCGCGCCTGCGGCGCTTCGGCTACTTCGTGGCGCCGGGCGACAAGATCGTGGTCGTCGACCCCGAGACCCGTGCGGTGGTGCGAATCCTCGATCGCTGACGCCCCGCGGCGCGCGGCTCACCAGTCGCTGAGCGCCGCGCGCTTCCAGCGATCGGGCGCGACGCAGCGGTACTCGTAGGCCTCGTCCCAGGCGTGGTCCCCCGGGATGCAGGGTGCGCGGCTGCTCGCGGGCGGCCGCGGCTGTGTCTCGCGGAAAGAGGCGGCCTCGATCTGCCCGGTGTCGCTGACGCGCAGGACCGGTCCGGCTCCCGTGCCGTAGACCAGATCGCGCCCGTCGAAGCCGAGGCTGCGGGAGAAGCCGCCGTCGCGGTTGCCGTCGAGCCCGATCGCCTGTCCGGCCGCGAGCAGCATCGGCACGCCGGTAAACCGCGCCGCGGCAGCGTCGATCCCGATGCCGTAGGTCCCCTCCCCCTGGAACGAGATCGCCCGGTCGGTGATGGATCCGGTGAGATTGCCCATGAGGATGCCGTAGCCGGTATGGGCCCCCGGCACGCCGCCGGTGGAGATCTGCAGACCGACCCGCTGGCGGTTCCGATCCGTCGTCGGCGATTGCGCCGAGACGTCGATCTCGGCGCCGATGCACGAGGCCACGGGGTCGGCCTCGTCGGTCATGTCGACGCAATTGAAGTTGCCGGCCCAGGACGGCCCCACCGGCCCCAACCCGTTCGGTTCCTTGAAGATCGTGCCATTGACGGCGACGTTCTGTGCCCCGGTGCTGGCGAGGGCGCGATTGTGCAGTTCGCCCGTGATCGTCCATTCGTAGCCGGCATTGTGCGGGCCGGTGGAGCCGAGCGCCCAGATCGCCTTGTAGGTGTGGGTGGCCTCACCCGACCCTTCGGGCACGTGCCGGTCGACCCGAAGGGTCGAGACCGGATCGAAGGCCTGCGGCCGGTTCCAGAGGAAGACGTGGCCGCCGTCCAGCCCCGGCACGCCGGTTCCCTGGACGCTCCGGGAAAGGGTCGGCAGCCAAGGCTGATCGGGGACAGGCGCGGCTGACGGCGGCCGTCCGGGTGCCTCGGCGGCGCCGGAAAGCGGCAGACCGGCCGCGATGCTGGCCAGCAGGACCAAGCCAGGGCGGATGCGCATGATCGTCTCCGATATCCGTACGGCACGGCCGCGCCCGGAACCGGACGGGCGGCCGCCCCTCGGTGCGAGATAGGCTCTGCCAAGCGTCGCGGCGACATCAGCCCCGATCGACCGGGCGGGTTGCGGATTCGGTGCCTGGATCCCGATGTGATCTGATGCAGGCCGGATTTCGCCACCGGTTCGGACCCATGAAAGCCCTTCGTTTCCTGCGAATTTGGCTCCTGATATCGATCCCGCTGGGCCTCTTGGTCGGCAGGTTCATCAAGGTCGGCAAGGGACCGCCATCGCCCGGAAAGGGCCCGCGGTGATTATGCGAACTCCCGCCGATAGACGCGCCACGTCTTGTCCTTCTGCCGGACGATCGGGGACCATCAATCATCTATTAGTAAATACCGCGCATTTTTACTGATATCGCGCCCATCAACGGATCCAGGCAGGAACCTCGGCCGTGTCCCGCACCGCACGCCCTTACAGCGCCCTGGCGGAGCGACGGGCGACCGAGCGGAAGCCCACCGCCCTGCTGGCCTTTGCTCAGCAACGGGACGGCGCGCGTTATCCGTGTCAGGTCAGAAACATCTCCGATCGCGGCGCGATGTTGGAGTTCCTCGGCCAGCAGGCGGCGCTGCTCGAGAACGCGTTCGATCTGGTGTTGACGAGTTCAGAAACGCGGCACGCGGTTCGCCTGATCTGGCGGACGGAGCAGACGGTCGGCGTGGCGTTCGGTCCGGATTCCGATTGAGGCACGCGCCGTCCCGGCTCAGGTCGCCAAGGTCGCCATGAGCATCAGTCCGAATGCCGGGAGCGTCAGCGCCAGGATGGCCAGGGCGTCGAGCGGTGCCGGCCGGCTCGCGGCGAGCCAGCGATGCTCGGCGAACTTCTCGGCTGCGAAACCGAAGAGAACCAAGCCGCAACCGATGAACGTGACAAGCGCGGACATGACCCGGCCCCTTTGCGGAACGCCGCACGGAAGCGTGCGCCTGCCCGGCAGTACCCGCCGCGGAGGCGTAAAGTTTCACCGCAGGTCCGCCGATCGCGAAAATGACCACCCGGGCGCCTACGGGTCCCTGCACTCCGGACACGACCGCAGGGCGGCACCGCGCCGGCATCTCCACCGTAGACCCGTGCCGAGCGCGTGCCCTCAGGGTCAGGGGGTTGCAATCCCGCGCAGATCCGTCGAGGCGGAAGCAAGCGGCATCGTTGAGGATTGTCGCAGGGAGCGGGGGGACTTCGACCTGTGAAGGCGAGCGGCAGCGGCGTGGCCGTGGGACATGAGGGCTGGTTGTACTGGGTCGGGCGCGCCGGCGAGGTGGAGGCCTTCTACGGCGACACCGCGACCTCGCGACGGATCCTCAGACGCTGGACCCGGCTGATCGGGCACCGGGCACGCCGCCTGGACGCCCTCGGAATCCGCCACGTGCATACCGTCGTCCCCGACAAGCTGGCGATCTATCCCGACCTGCTCGGCCGCCCCTTTCCGGGGCTCGACGACCCGCCGGGCGTCCGCCTCGCCCGATCGGTCGCCGCCGACAGCGGAGCTCCGATGGCGGATCTGCAGACGCCTCTCGTTGCCGCCCGGGGCGGCGAGCCGGTCTACCTGCGGACGGACACGCATTGGACTTATCGCGGCTATCTCATCGCCTATCGCGCCCTCTGCGAAGCCCTGAACGCACCGGTGGCGGACCATGTCTTTGCCGGCACCAGCACCCGCGAGACCTTCACCTTCGATCTCGGCGAGAAGCTCGTCCCTCCGGTCGACGAAGCGTATGTGGCTTACGATTTCCCGCGCCGTGCCGAACGGATCGACGCGAACGCGCTGGTCGAGGTTCGCGAGTCCGGACGCGCCGTGCGACCGCGCGGTCTGTTCGTCGGGTCGCGGGTCGTGCTGCAGAACAAAACGGCCCCTGATCAGCGGCGCGTGATCCTGTTCGGCGATTCCTACATCTACAGCCCGGGGGCGCGTCTCACCGCCATGCTGGCCGAGACCTTCCACGAGGTGCACGCGATCTGGTCGGCGAATATCGACTGGCGCTATGTCGAGGCGGTTCGGCCGGATGTCGTGATCTTCGAGATCGCGGAGCGTTTCCTGCGTCAGGTCCCCAACGACAGGATCCAGATCGATCGCTTCGCAGAGGCCCGAGCGCGCCGTGCCGTCCGCCCGACCCTCCGCGAACAGATTCGGCGCTGGCTGCGGTGAGACGATCACGCGGACGCCGTCGTCGGTTTCGGCCGCCCCTGACGATGGCGCCAAGCCCCGAAACCTTACATCATCGACTCGGCGAAAAAGGCCGGTCCATCGATGCGGCGGTGAAAAACGGCGAGAGCCCCGTCGCGGGGGCAACGGGGCTCTGCGTCAAAATCCGTGGCTGGGCTCAGTAGCCGGATCCGTAGTAACCCGGACCCCGGCTCAGGGCGCCCGCCGCAACGGCTCCGGCGGCCGCACCGGCGATGCCGAGACCGACCGCAGCCCCGGTCGAGATCCCGCGATGACGACGATAGCCGTAATCCCGGCGCGGGCCGTATCCACGATGATATCCGTGGCCGTATCCGTAGCCGTGATGCCGCCCGTAGCCATAGCCCTGCGCGTCCGCGCTGGTGGCACCGAGAGCTCCGATGGAGAGGCTCAGGGCGGAGATGAGTGCGAGCTTTCGCATCGATGAATCCTTCACGGTTACGTTGGGGGCCCAACCCAATACGCCGCAAAGAGGTTCCACCGCAGGTTCTGCGAGCGCCAGCGCAATCGGCAACGCACCGTCAATCTGAAAGGGAATGCCCGTCAACGACCGCGGGCGGTTCGCCGTTGCCGGTCAGCCGCGTCCGATGGGGATCACCAAGGGTGTGGTGAGCGCGCTGGGACTCGAACCCAGGACCTACAGATTAAAAGTCCGTTGCTCTACCAGCTGAGCTACGCGCTCGCGTCCCGGGCCGATCGCGGTGGCCCGTCGGGGACGGCGCGTCCGCAATAGGTGAGCGGGCCCGGGGGGTCAACATAAGGGACGTGGACAATCCTCAATCCGCCCTCAATCCGCGTCGCCGCGGCTCTGCTCCACGATGCCCCGGGCCTCAGCGAAGGCCGCGTCGGCATCGAGCTCCGTGGTGTCGAGCCGGATCGCGTCGTCGGCCATGCGCAGGGGTGCGGCGCTGCGGGATGCATCCCGGGCGTCGCGGGCCTCGATGTCGGCGAGGATCGTCGCGAAGGTCGCCGACTCGCCGCGGCCGACCAGTTCCCGATGGCGGCGGCGGGCGCGCTCCTCCGAGGACGCCGTGATGAACAGCTTCACCGAGGCCCCGGGGCAGACCACCGTGCCGATGTCGCGCCCGTCGAGCACCGCCCCCTGCGGATCGGCGGCAAAGCGGCGCTGCCAGGCGAGCAGGCCGGCCCGGACTTCCGGCACGGACGAGACGCGCGAGGCCGCCTCGCCCATGGCCCGGTCGCGCAGCCGCGGGTCGTCGAGCTTGCCGGCATCGAGGGCCTGGGCCGCCTGCGCCGCGGCCGCGGCATCCTCCAGCGACAGGCCTGCATCGAGCAGGGCCATAGCCACGGCCCTGTAGAGGAGCCCGGTGTCGAGATGCGGCAGGCCGTAATGATCGGCCAGACGCTTGGCGAGCGTGCCCTTGCCGGATGCGGCCGGTCCGTCGATCGCGATGACGAGCGGCATGCCGGTCACGCCTCGATCCGGCCGCCGAGGGCCTGCATGGTCGGAAGGAAGCTCGGGAAGCTCGTGGCGATCATCGCGCCGTCATCCACCGTGACCGGGTTCCGTGCGGCGAGCCCCATGACGAGGAACGCCATGGCGATGCGGTGGTCGAGATGCGTCGCGACCGTTCCGCCGCCCGGCGCGGCGGCGCCGTCGCCCTCCACCACGAGGTCGTCGCCCTCCACCGCGTGGCGGACGCCGTTGGCGGCCAGCCCCGCCGCCACGGCGGCGAGGCGGTCCGATTCCTTGACCCGCAGCTCGTGCAGGCCGTTCATCCGGGTCCGGCCCTCGGCGAAGCTCGCCGCCACCGCCAGCACCGGGTACTCGTCGATCATCGCGGGCGCCCGCTCGGCCGGGACGTCGACGCCGGTCAGGCGGCTCGCGCGCACGCGCAGGTCGGCCACGGTCTCGCCGCCCTCCTCCCGCTCCGCCACGCGCTCGATCTGCGCGCCCATCTCCAGGAGCGTCGTAATCAGCCCGATGCGCAGCGGGTTCATCATCACGCCTTCGATGACCACGTCGGAGCCGGGGACGATCAGCGCCGCCACCAGGGGGAAGGCCGCCGAAGACGGATCGGCCGGCACCACGACATCGGTGCCGCGCAGGGTCGGCTGGCCGGTCAGCGCGACCTTGCGGCCGTGGCCGCCGGGACCATGCGGCTCGACGACGACCGTGGCGCCGAACAGGCGCAGCATCCGCTCGGTGTGGTCGCGGGTCGCGGCCGCCTCGATCACGGTGGTGACGCCGGGCGCGTTGAGGCCGGCAAGCAGCACCGCCGACTTGATCTGCGCCGAGGCCGCCGGGGTCTCGTAGGTGATCGGGATCGCCTCCTTGGGGCCCCGCAGGGTCAGGGGCACGCGGCCGCCCTCGGCTTCGGCCAGGACCTGGGTGCCCATCCGGGTGAGCGGGTCGAGGATGCGGCGCATCGGCCGCGAACGCAGGGAGGCGTCGCCGTCGAAGGTCGCGGTCACCGGCTGCCCACCGACCACGCCCATCATGAGGCGGGAGCCGGTGCCGGCATTGCCGAAATCGAGGACGTCGGCGGGATCGCCGAGGCCCCCGATGCCGACGCCCCGGACCCGCCAGCGTCCGGCCCCGAGGCGCTCGACGCCCGCGCCGAGCGCCTTCGCGGCGGCGGCGGTCCGCAGGACGTCATCGCCCTCCAGCAGCCCTTCGACCCGCGTCTCGCCCTGGCTGAGCAAGCCGAGGATCATCGCCCGATGCGAGATCGACTTGTCGCCGGGCGGCCGAAGGCGTCCGCGCAGCGGGGTGCCCGGCGCGGCGGTGAGGGGCTGTGGAGTCGAATCGTGCGACACGGGACGTCCGTTCGGGCTCTGACGAGTGGGCCTGGATCCGGCGCGTCGCGCGGCTCAGCCGCGGCGCTGCAATCGGACGGTGAAATCGCCGGGCGGTTAACACGGGTACCGGCCGGCGTCATCAATCCGATGTCTTCGTCGATCCTCCGGGCGATCCTCCTGCCGATCCTCCCGCCGATCCTCCGTAGGACGCGGCCCGGAACGCCCTGCTCGGGCTCGATTGACAGGGGCCGCCACCGCGACTAACGGGGCCCCTCCCCCGAGACAGAACTGACGACGAGGTGTCCGCCCGTGGCCCGACCGGAACTTGGCTTGAAGCGCCAGTGCATGAGCTGCGGCGCGAAGTTCTACGACCTCGCCCGAGATCCCGCCGTCTGCCCGAAATGCGGCGCGGTCTATCAGGCGGTGGCCACCTCGAGCCGTGCAGCGCCTCCGGCGCTGTCGCGGAGCGCGGCCAGCAACGACGATGAGGACGAGACGGACGAGAAGGGTCCGGAGCTGGTTTCCCTCGACGAGGTTGAAGCCGCCGAGGACGATGCGGATCCGACGCCCGAGGACGATTCGGTCGAGGACGGGGATACCGCCGACGACGACACCTTCCTGGAGGAAGAGGACGCCGGCGACGACGATGTCTCCGACCTGATCGACGGCGATATCGAGAACGACGAAGAGGGCTGAGGCGGTCGTCGCCTCCCCGATGAAAAACCCCCGGCGGCAGCGAAAAAGGGGGTTGAGTCCGCGGTGCGAGCCGCCTATAGAACCGGCCTCGCCGGACGCGACTTAGACCGGCGAGACCCCGCGGGACCCAACCCGCGGCGGATGCTAAAAGTGGGGCCTTAGCTCAGCTGGGAGAGCGCTTCCATGGCATGGAAGAGGTCATCGGTTCGATCCCGTTAGGCTCCACCATCCCACTCTCGCGTGACGCGGCCCTCCACGGGACGCGAAATGCAGTGAAAATTATGGGGCCTTAGCTCAGCTGGGAGAGCGCTTCCATGGCATGGAAGAGGTCATCGGTTCGATCCCGTTAGGCTCCACCATTCATCTCGCGCGCGACGCGGCCCATCGCGGCCTGCGTACCCGAGAACGAGACTTTCCAGATTTCGCCGTCGCGAGCGGACCCCGCTGCCACTGATGCACCGTGGGCGGCCGCGTCCGGTCAGCGGGTCAGGTGCCCGAGCGGCAGCGCGGTCGCGTACTTGACCTGCCCCAGGGCGAAGCTCGATCGGATGTTGGCCACCCCGGGGATCCGCGTGAGGTGGTCCAGGACGAGCTTCTGGTACTGGCCGAGATCCTCGACCACGACCCGCAGCATGTAGTCGGCCTCGCCGCTCATCAGATAGCACTCCATCACCTCGGGGCGGTTGCGCACCGCCTCGTCGAAGGCCTGGAGCGCGGCCTGGGTCTGTTTCTCGAGCGACACGTGGACGAACACGTTGACCGCGAGCCCGAGGCTCAGCGGGTCGACCACCGCCACGCAGCCGCGGATCACCCCCGCCTCCTTCAGGTCGTTGACGCGGCGCCAGCACGGCGACGTCGACAGGCCCACCCGCTCGGCGAGATCCGCGATGCTGATCTCGCTGTCCTGCTGCAGACATTCGAGAATGCGCAGGCTCGCGGCGTCGAGGGGGGCCGGTCGTGCGGGCATCGGTTCGGTCTCCAATCTGGCCGCTGCGAAGCGCAGCTTCCGACGACGACGGGCGAGGCGCTCAGACCTCGCGACAGAGGTACATTTTGCCGCCTATCGCCAAAATCGCGGAATATCAATCCGGATACGGCGCGATGGAAGCAAATCTTCGGCATGTCCCGCCGTCCCGATCCCCGTATGATCGGGGGAATAAGGGAGGCCGCGTCGATGAACGCCATACCGCCGAAAGCCACGATCGCGCGGTCCGCCGAGGTCGATCACGACCCGGCCGAGACCCAGGACTGGCTCGCCGCGCTGGAATCCGTCTTCCGCACCGAGGGCGCGGCCCGGGCGCGGTTCATCCTCGACCGCCTGGAGCGGCGCTCGAAGGAGATCGGCATCCTCGACGAGGCCCTGCCCTACTCGCCCTACCGGAACACGGTTCCGCTGGAGAAGCAGCGGCGCTACCCCGGCGATCTCGACATCGAGGAGCGCCTGACCTCGATCATGCGCTGGAACGCGCTCGCCATGGTAGTGCGCGCCAACATGGCCTACGGCGAGCTCGGCGGCCACGTGGCCAGCTACGCCTCGGCGGCGGAGCTGTTCGAGGTCGGCTTCAACCACTTCTTCAAGGGCGGGACGGACGGCGACCTCGTCTATTTCCAGCCGCACTCGGCCCCCGGCGTCTACGCCCGGGCCTTCCTCGAGGGGCGGCTCTCTGAGGAGCAGCTGAAGCACTACCGCCAGGAGATCGCCGGCGACGGTCTGTGCTCCTATCCGCATCCCTGGCTGATGCCGGATTTCTGGCAGGTTCCCACCGGCTCGATGGGCATCGGGCCGATCCACGCGGTCTATCAGGCGCGGTTCATGCGCTACCTCGCCGACCGGGGCCTGGCCGACACGTCCGGCCGCCACGTCTGGGGCGTGTTTGGCGACGGTGAGATGGACGAGCCGGAGTCGATCGGCGGCCTCGCACTGGCGGCGCGCGAGAACCTCGACAACCTGACCTTCGTCATCAACTGCAACCTGCAGCGGCTCGACGGACCGGTGCGCGGCAACGGCCAGATCATCCAGGAGCTGGAGAGCCTGTTCCGGGGCGCGGGCTGGAACGTCATCAAGGTGCTGTGGGGTTCGGAGTGGGACGGGATCTTCGCCCGGGACACCAACCACGCCCTGCTGCGGCGCTTCGCCGACACGGTGGACGGCAAGTACCAGACGCTGGGCGCCAAGGACGGCGCCTACAACCTCGCCCACTTCTTCGGCGAGGATCCGGAGGTCCGCGAGCTCGTCGCCCACATGTCGGACGCCGATGTCGACCGGCTGAAGCGCGGCGGCCACGACTTTCGCAAGCTCTACGCGGCCTTCGCCGCCGCCAAGGCCACCAAGGGCCGGCCGACGGTGATCCTGGCCAAGACCAAGAAGGGCTACGGCATGGGCGGCGCGGGCGAGTCGCGCATGACCGCCCACCAGGCCAAGAAGCTCGACGTGGACGCGCTGCGCGCCTTCCGCGACCGGTTCGCCCTGCCGCTGTCGGATGCCCAGGTGGAGGGTCTGGCCTTCTACAAGCCGGCCGAGGACGGCGCCGAGATGCGCTACCTGCGCGAGCGCCGCGAGACGCTCGGCGGCGTGTTGCCGGCCCGCCGCCGCACGGCGCCGACCGTCTCGGTGCCGGCCCTCTCGACCTACGCGGGCTTCGCGCTCGAAGCGGGCGGCAAGGAGATGTCGACCACCACGGCGGTGGTGCGCCTGTTCGGCAACCTCCTGAAGCACAAGGATCTCGGGCCGCGCATCGTCCCGATCGTCGCCGACGAGGCCCGGACCTTCGGCATGGCCAACCTGTTCCGGCAAGTCGGGATCTACGCGCCGCAGGGCCAGCTCTACGAGCCGGAGGATGCCGGCTCGATGCTCTACTACCGCGAGGCCCGGGACGGTCAGCTCCTGGAGGAAGGCATCACCGAGGCCGGGGCGATCTCGTCCTGGACGGCGGCGGCCACGGCCTACAGCGTCCACGGCCTGTCGATGCTGCCGTTCTACATCTACTACTCGATGTTCGGCTTCCAGCGGGTCGGCGACCTGATCTGGGCGGCGGCCGACCAACGGGCCCGCGGCTTCCTGATCGGCGCCACGGCGGGCCGGACCACGCTGGGCGGCGAGGGCCTTCAGCACCAGGACGGGTCGAGCCACATGCAGGCGGCCGCGATCCCGAACTGTCGGGCCTACGATCCGGCCTTCGCGTACGAGATGGCGGTGATCGTCGACCGGGGCGCCCGGGCGATGATGGAGGAGGGCGAGGACGCCTTCTACTACCTCACCGCGATGAACGAGAACTACGCCCAGCCCTCCATGCCGCAGGGGGCGGAGGCCGGGATCCTGAAGGGCATGTACCGGCTGTCGGGGCCGGAGGCCGGGCAAGGGACGGGCGCCGCCGCCGTGCGGCTTCTCGGCTCCGGGGCGATCCTGCCGGAGGTGATCGCGGCGGCGGAGCTGCTTGCGCAGGATTTCGGCGTCGCCGCCGAGGTGTTCAGCGTGACGAGCTTCAGCGAGCTGGCCCGCGACGCCCGCGAGGCCGAGCGGCAGGCGATGCTCAACCCGGAAGCCGAGGCGCCGGTCAGCCACGTGGCGGCGCTGCTGCCGGGCATGGCGCCCATCGTCGCGGCGAGCGACTACGTCCGGGCCTACCCGCAGCTGATCGCCTCCTATGTCGGCGCGCGCTTCGTCGCCCTCGGGACAGACGGGTTCGGGAGGAGCGACACCCGTAACGCGCTCCGCCGGTTCTTCGAGGTCGACCGGCAGCACGTGGTCATCGCGGCGCTGCACGCCCTGGCGGAAGCCGGGACGGTGCCGCGCGCCACGGTGGCGGACGCGATCCGCCGCTACGGCATCGCGGCGGACGCGCCCGCGCCCTGGACGATCTGAGGCCAGCCGGCGAACCCACCCGCGACCTCTTCCTTAAGTGCGCGCGCAGCGCGCCTCGAAGGAGCTCTCCAGCCGGCAGTGCGATCCCTGGAGCCCTCCTTCGAGGCCTCCGCTGCGCTCCGGCGCCTCAGGATGAGGGCGTGGCTGGGAGATCCGGCGCGTCGACGACATCGCGCCTCTCTTCCCCTGCCCGCACGCGGACAGGCCGTAACAGCCTTCCAGCAACCGGAATTCCACCCGCATGAGCGCCGCGCTGCAGATCGCCCTTCCGGATATCGGCGACTATCGGGACGTGCCGGTCATCGAGCTTCTGGTGAAGCCCGGCGACCGCCTCGCGGTGGACGACCTGATCCTCAGCATCGAGTCCGACAAGGCCACCATGGAGGTTCCCTCCCCGGTCGCCGGCATCGTCCGCGAGTTGCTGGTCTCCGTGGGGTCGAAGGTGTCGGAAGGAACCCCGATCCTGACGGTGGAGCCCGCGGAGGGCAGCGGGGCCGCACCGGTGCCGGACGCCCCACCCGCTGCCGCGGCCGCGTCGTCCCCCGAGCGGAGCGCGGGTCCCCTTTCCCGTTCGGGAGAGGGACAGAGTGAGGCATCAGGGTTGTCCGGAGACGGCGCCCCCCTCACCCCAACTCTCTCCCGGACGGGAGAGGGAGCCGGTCGCGCCTCGCCGGAGCCGATACAGGCCGATCCGATCCAGGCGACCCGCGGCGCGGTGCATGCCAGCCCGTCCGTCCGCCAGCTCGCCCGCGAGCTCGGCGTGGAGCTGGACCGCGTCGCCGCCACCGGGCCCAAAGGGCGGATCCTGCGCGAGGACGTACACGCCTTCGTCAAGGCGGCGCTCGGCGCGTCGGTCCCGGCGCCCGCCGCCGCGTCCGGCATCGGCGCCGGCCTGCCGCCCTGGCCGGACGTGGACTTCGCCAAATACGGCCCGGTCCGGCGCGAACCGCTGTCGCGCATCCAGAGTCTCTCGGGGGCCAATCTCAGCCGCAACTGGCTCACGATCCCGCACGTGACCAATTTCGACCGGGCCGACGTCACCGAGATCGAGTCGTTCCGGGTCGGCCTGAACACGGAGACCCGCACGCCGCCCGCGAAGGTCACCATGGTGGCCTTCCTGATCAAGGCGGCGGCCTCGGCGCTGCGCGCCTACCCGCGCTTCAATTCCTCCCTGGCGGGCGGCGAGCTGGTCCTGAAGGACTACGTCCATGTCGGCTTCGCGGTGGACACGCCGAAGGGCCTGATGGTGCCGGTGGTGCGCGACTGCGACCGCAAGGGCCTGATCGAGATCGCCACCGAGATGGCCGCGATGGCCGAGAGGGCCCGGGCAGGAACCCTCCCGGGCTCGGACATGCAGGGCGGCTGCTTCTCGGTCTCGTCGCTCGGCGGCATCGGCGGCGACGGCTTCACGCCGATCATCAACGCCCCCGAGGTCGCGATCCTGGGCGCGGCGCGCTCGCGCACCGAGGCGGTGTGGGACGGCAAAGCCTTCCAGCCGCGCCTGATCCTCCCCTTGAGCCTCTCCTGGGACCACCGCGTCGTGGACGGCGTCGCCGCCGCCCGCTTCCTCGGCCATGTGGCGTCGGTCCTCTCGGACCTCCGCCGCGCCCTCCTGTGACCGCCACCGCCATGCCCGAGACCCTCGACATCCGCGTCCCCGATCTCGGGGATTACGCCGACGTGCCCGTCATCGAGATCCCGGTGGCGCCCGGCCAGCCGGTCGCCAGGGACCAGACCCTGCTGGTGGTCGAATCCGACAAGGCGACCCTGGACATCCCCTCCCCGGCGGCGGGCCGCCTCGTGGAGATGCTGGTCGGCCTCGGCGACTCGGTCTCGGCCGGCACCCTCGTCGCCCGCCTCGCGGTGGAGGCACCCGAGGTGCGCACCGAGCCGGCACCTGCGCCGGCCACCGCCGCGCCGCCACCGAAGCCGCAGGCGGAGGCGGGCTGCGACCTCTTGGTGATCGGCGGCGGACCGGGCGGCTACTCGGCCGCCTTCCGGGCCGCCGATCTCGGGCAGCGGGTGATCCTGGTGGAGCGTGACGCGACCCTCGGCGGCGTCTGCCTCAAAGTGGGCTGCATTCCCTCGAAGGCGCTGCTCCACGTGGCTGCGGTGACCGAGGAGGCCGTCCGGCTGGCCGCGCACGGGATCAGCTTCGGCGCACCGACGGTCGACCTGGAAAAGCTCCGGAGCTTCAAGGCCGGCACCGTCCGGCGCCTCACCGACGGGCTCGCCCAGATGGCGCGCCAGCGCAAGGTCGAGGTGATCCGCGGGACCGCACGCTTCACGGGCCCGAGCGCGGTCTCGGTGGCGCTGCATGGTGGCGACACGCGCGACGTCACCTTCGCCAGCGCCATCGTGGCCGCGGGCTCGTCGCCGGTGGCCCTGGCGATGCTGCCGGACGATCCCCGCATCGTGGATTCCACGGGGGCGCTGGAGCTGCCCTTTGTGCCGCGCCGGTTGCTGGTGATTGGCGGTGGCATCATCGGCCTGGAGATGGCGACCGTCTACAGCGCACTGGGCGCCCGGGTCGACGTGGTCGAACGCCTGCCGAACCTGCTGGAGGGCGTCGACCGAGATCTCGTGGCGGTCTGGACGAAGCGGAACGCGCACCGCTTCGACCGGATCCGCACGGGTACGGAGGTGATGGCGGCAGAGGCGACACCGGAGGGCATCGCCGTATCGATCGCTGGCGAGGCCGAGCCACAGACCTACGACCTCGTGCTCCAGGCCGCGGGGCGTCGTCCGAACGGCGCGAACCTGGGCCTCGACGCCGCCGGCGTGGTGCTGGATGGCGGCTTCGTGCCCGTGGACGCGCAGATGCGGACCAACGTGCCGCATATTCTCGCCATCGGTGATCTCGTCGGGCAGCCAATGCTCGCCCACAAGGCCGTCCACCAGGGGCACGTGGCCGCCGAGGTGGCCGCCGGCCACAAGGCCGGCTTCGATGCCGCCGTGATCCCCTCGGTGGCCTACACCGATCCCGAGATCGCCTGGGTGGGCCTGACGGAAACGGCGGCCAAGGCCTCGGGGCGGGCCGTGGAGGTCGCCCGCTTCCCCTGGGCGGCCTCGGGCCGGGCCATCGCCAACGGCGCCGATTACGGTCTGACGAAGCTGCTGTTCGATGCGCAGACCAAGCGCGTTGTCGGCGGCGCCATCGTCGGCCCGAGCGCGGGCGACATGATCGGCGAGGTCGCGCTGGGAATCGAGATGGGCGCCGATGCCACCGACATCGCCCGGACCATCCATCCCCATCCGACCCTCGGCGAGACGATCGGCCTCGCGGCCGAAGCCGGCCTCGGGCTCTGCACCGACCTGCCGCCGGTCGGGCGCCGGTAGGATCATCTTCGCCAGGGGACGGGTCCGCCAGTCGGCGGGCAGCTCGACGGATGGACGCGTCTTGTATAGATCTTGGCCCGCGTCGCCGACTCGGCCAGGAAACAGCCCGGTCAGCACGTTCTGCCGGGCCTCGACGCCGCGGCGATCGGCGAAGACCTAGTATTTCGACTGGGAGGACATGGCTCGAGATGCTGTGGCACACCGGAAAGTCTTTCCGCCATGCCCTTTGTATTTCGCCATACTTGGCACGGGATCGATCGACGCGGGACGGCCGTCGAACCCGGCAGCCCGCATTCCGCCGGTGGGCGCTGCGCGTGGCTCTGGCGGCGCTTGTCCCGATGACCGGGTCGCCAAGCTCTGCGCGCGATGGGGCGTCCGTGTCCGGTCCTGCCGCCGCGCCGGCGCCGGCTGAAAGCCCGCAGGCGCTCATCGCCTCGCTGCGGAGCCGCATTCTCGCGGCTCACAGCGCGACCTTCGCCCTCGAAAGCTGGTGTGCCGACCACAAGCTTGCGGGGGATCCTCACCTCGTCGCCGAGCGGATACCGGTGGCGGACAAGCCTCTGACGGCGGTGCAGCGGGCGCGGCTGGCGATCGGGCCGGACGAGCCCGTGCGCTATCGCCGGGTCCGCCTCGCCTGCGGCGACCGCGTCCTGTCGGAAGCGGACAATTGGTATGTGCCCGCACGCCTCACGCCGGAGATGAACGCGACGCTGGACAGCACGCGGACGCCCTTCGGCCGGGTCGTGCGTCCCCTCGCCCCGGTTCGCGACACCGTCGCGGTTCGCGCGCCGGACCAGCGCACGGATCCGGGCCCCGACGATCCGCTCTTCGAGATCGATGCCGTGCTCTCGACTGCCGCCGGCGAGCCGTTCTGCGAGGTGGTCGAGACTTATCTGGGCAGTGCGCTGCCCCGAGCATCGCGCTAAGTACCCATCCGCATTCTGGACAGGAGAGGACCAGGGATGGGTTCGAGGCTTCGTCGCTCGATTCTGACACTGCTCGCGATGGGCACGGCGTGCGATCCGGTTCTGGCGGCCGACCCGGCTGGCTTCTGGCTCACGGAGACCGGCAGTTCCCGCGTCCGCATCACGCCCTGCGGGAGCGGCTTCTGTGGGACGATCGCCAGCGCACCGGGGAAGGGACTCGACGCGAAGAATCCGGATCCGGCCTTGCGCGGTCGCAGCGTCGTGGGCGTTCAGATCCTCGACGCGCGTCATCCCCAAGGCGGCGGCTACTCGGGTTCCCTCTACAATCCGAACGACGGCAAGACCTATTCCGGTTCGCTGAAGCTCACGGGCCCGGATACGCTCGAAGTCTCCGGTTGCGTGATGAGCGTATTCTGCAAGCAGCAGACCTGGACGCGCGTCAAATGATAGACGCCCCCGCAGGCCGGCGCCGGCGCTGCAACGATTCAGGATCGGGTCTGCGCCGTTGAGGTCGCGTGGGTCAGAAACAGAAACGGGGGCTCATGACCCAGCCCCTCCTCGCCCGCCTCATTGGCCTGTCCGCCCTCGCGCCGGACCCAGTCCAGGCACAGTCGCGCCCGCGCCTCGGGCGTTGTGAGCCAGCAGAGCGACACTACCGGTCACGCCGCGACCGGGACCCACTGCCCCACCGGTCGGCCGGGCGACAGGATGGCGACCGATCTGGCCGCAGCGGGCAACGCCAATCCCCCGTCGCGGGCGACACCGCAGGGCGGCGGCGTCGGCGGAAACACGTAAGCCGCCGAGGGCGGGACCCCGACCATCCCGCCGCTCGCCTCCACGGCCGCACCGGAGACGGCGCGGTTCCTTGCGGGCGCGTCTCAGGCCGCTTCGGTGAGAGCCTGCGCGATGGCGTCAAGGGCGGCCTCGGCTCCGGCTCCGTTCGGCCCGCCGGCCTGCGCCATGTCGCGCCGGCCTCCGCCTCCCTTGCCGCCAAGCGCGCCCGCTCCAGCCCGCACGAGCCCGACGGCATCGTAGCGACCGGTCAGGTCGTCGGTGACGCCAACGACCAGACCCGCCTTGCCGTCCGGGGCGACGCCGACCACCGCCACGATGCCGGAGCCCAGACGCTTCTTCTCCTCATCGACGATCGGCTTGAGGTCGCGCATGTCGAGCCCTTCCACCACCGAGCGGCGGAAGGCCACGCCGCCGATCTCAGTTTGCTGAGCGCCGGAGCCCGGACCACCCTCGCCGCCCATGGCGAGCTTCCGGCGGGTCTCGGCCAGTTCACGCTCAAGGCGCCGCCGATCCTCCATCAGTGACGTCAGACGATCGGGCGCCTCGGAGACCGGGGCCTTGAGGATGCCGGCCAGCGCCGCCAGGGTCCGGGCCTCCTCGGCCCGATGATGACGCGCCGCGTCGGCCGTAAGAGCCTCGATCCGGCGCACGCCAGCCCCCACCGCGCTCTCGCCCACGATGGTGATCGCTCCGATGTCGCCGGTGCGCCCGGCGTGGGTGCCGCCGCATAGTTCGACCGAGAAGGTCTTCGGCCGGCCCGGCGCGGCCTCCTCGTCGATGGGCAGCCCCATCGAGACCACCCGCACCTCGTCGCCGTACTTCTCGCCGAACAGCGCCCTGGCGCCCGACGCGATGGCGTCGTCCACGGCCATCAGCTTGGTCACGACAGGCGCGTTCTGCAGCAGCACGGCGTTGGCGATGTCCTCCACCCGGGCGAGTTCATCCGCCTCGATGGGCTTCGGGTGGCTGATGTCGAAACGCAGACGATCAGGGCTCACGAGCGAGCCCTTCTGCGCGACGTGATCACCCAGCACCTGCCGCAGAGCCTCATGTAGCAGATGGGTGGCCGAGTGGTTGGCCCGGATCGCCTTGCGGCGGACATGGTCGACCTTGAGCTCTACCGGCTGGTCGAGGCCCAAGCTTCCCTCCTCCACGGTCACGTGGTGGACGAACAGGTCGCCGAGCTTCTTCTGGGTGTCGGTCACCCGCGCCCGCACGCCCGGCGCCAGGATCAGGCCGCTATCGCCGACCTGGCCGCCCGATTCCCCGTAGAACGGCGTCTGGTTGACGAGGACGAGGCCGGTCTGGCCGGCGTCGAGGCTCTGTACCTCGGCGCCGTCGCGCAGCAGCGCCGTGACGATGCCCTCGGCCGTCTCGGTCTCATAGCCCAGGAACTCGGTGGCACCGACGCGCTCGCGCAAGCCGAACCACACCGTCTCGGTGGCCGCCTCGCCCGAGCCCTTCCAGGCCTCGCGGGCCGCCTGCTTCTGACGCTGCATCGCCGCCGAGAAGGCGTCGGTATCGACGCCGATGCCCCGGGCTTTCAGGGCGTCCTGCGTCAGGTCGAGGGGGAAGCCGTAGGTATCGTAAAGGGTGAACGCGGTCTCGCCGGAGAGCTTGTCGCCCTGCTTGAGGTCGCGGCTCTCGGCGTCGAGGATCGACAGGCCCCGCTCGAGGGTGCGGCGGAAGCGGGTCTCCTCCAGCTTCAGGGTCTCGGCGATCAGGCTCTCGGCCCGCATCAACTCCGGATAGGCCTGGCCCATCTCGCGCACCAGCGTCGGGACGAGGCGGAACATGGTGGGCTCGCGGGCGCCCAGGATCTCGGCGTGGCGCATGGCGCGGCGCATGATCCGGCGCAGCACGTAGCCGCGCCCTTCGTTACCGGGCAGCACGCCGTCGGCCACCAGGAAGGAGGCCGCCCGCAGGTGGTCGGCGATCACCCGGTAGGATGCGAGCGTCGCCGGCTCCGGCGCCCGCGACACGGCGTGGGCCACGGCGTCGATGAGGGCGCGGAACAGGTCGGTGTCGTAGTTCGAGTGGACGCCCTGGAGGATCGCCGCCATGCGCTCCAGGCCCATGCCGGTGTCGATCGACGGCCGCGGCAGCGGGTTGCGGACGCCCGGCTCCAGCTGCTCGTACTGCATGAACACGAGGTTCCAGAACTCCAGGAACCGGTCGCCGTCCTCGTCCGGAGAGCCGGGCGGCCCGCCCTGCAGCGCCGGACCCTGGTCGATGAAGATCTCCGAGCAAGGACCGCAGGGGCCGGTATCGCCCATCTGCCAGAAATTGTCGGAGGTCCCGATCCGGATGATCTTCTCGTCCGGGAAGCCGGCGATCTTCTTCCACAGGCCGGCGGCCTCGTCGTCGTCGGCGTAGACGGTGACGAGGAGCCTGTCGGATTTGAGGCCGAATTCCTTCGTGATCAGGGTCCAGGCCAGCTCGATCGCCCGGTCCTTGAAATAGTCGCCAAACGAGAAGTTGCCGAGCATCTCGAAGAAGGTGTGGTGACGTGCCGTGTACCCGACATTGTCGAGGTCGTTGTGCTTGCCGCCGGCCCGCACGCATTTCTGCGCCGTCGTCGCCCGGTCGTAGGCGCGCTTCTCCATCCCCGTGAAGACGTTCTTGAACTGCACCATGCCGGCGTTCGTGAACATGAGCGTCGGATCGTTCTTCGGCACGAGGCTCGAGGAGGGCACGACCTCGTGTCCCGCCTTGGCGAAGTAGTCGAGGAAGGTCGACCGGATCTCGTTGACGCCGCTCATCGGGGCTGACTCTGGCAGGACGGACGGGAAAGGGCGGCCGCGCGTCATCCGCCCGGCGCCCGCATGGCGCCCTCTTAAGGAGGGATGCCGCGCGAGTCACGGGCGGCCTGCCCTGAAATCTCCCCGGGACGCCGCAACTCGGCCACAAGCACGGCCGTGTTGTCGCCACATCTGTCAAGCGATGGTGAGTCCGTAGCGCCACAACGGCGTGTGGAGAGTCGGGATAACGATGCAGGGCCGCACGGTCGGATCGCCGAGGACCATCACCGGCAAGCAGAGCCATTTCGGCTCGAACCGCGCCGACGTGATCGCCGCACAGCCCATGCTGGGCCGTGCCCATGGCAGCCGCCCAGCGCTGTTCCGCTCGCTGCTCACCGTGTCGATGATCGCCGGCGGCCTCAGCGCCGCGCTGATCGGATCGGGCGTGGATCTCGCCAAGGTCGGCCTGTCGCCGGCCGTGTCCACGGCGGAAGCCGCTACCGAACTCCCGATGCCGCGCCCGCGCATCCACACAGTCGCCCTCAATACCGAGCTCGACCAGACGCCGCTCCGCGCCGCCTCCAGTTTCGCCCCCGTGCACGATCTCGACACCGATCTCGGCTCCAACACGGTCGACCGCGTGTCGTACGACTTCCTTCTCTCCGAGAGCGCCGCGGGCGACCCCAACGACATTCTCGAATTCGGCCCGATGAAGATCCGGCGCCACTTGGTGCAGACGATCGTGCGGGCGGCCCAGGCCGTTCAGACCGATCCGGTGCTGCTGATGGCAGTTGCCGACAAGGAGTCGAGCTTCGTCACGGCCGTTCAGGCCAAGACTTCCTCGGCGACGGGCCTCTTCCAGTTCATTGAGCGGACCTGGCTCGGTGTGGTCCGCGACTTCGGGCCCAAATACGGGCTGGAGAAGGAGGCCGCGTCGATCACGTCCGACGCCAACGACCGGCCGGTGATCGCCGATCAGGCGGAACGCGCCCGTGTGCTGGAGCTGCGCCGCGACCCGTACCTGTCGGCCCTGATGGCCGGCGAGATGCTGAAGCGCGACGCCGCCCGCATCGCCCTGCGCATCGGCCGCGAGCTGACCCTCGGCGAGGTCTACCTCGCCCACTTCCTCGGGCCGGACGATGCCGGGGAGTTCCTCGCCAACGTCGTGAATAAGCCGGCCGCCGCCGCGGCAGCCCTGCTCCCGGGCCCGGCCCGGGCCAACCGCTCGATCTTCTTCGCCGCCGGGCGCTTCGTCGGGCGCGGACGTCACCGCAAGCCGATGAGCCTGTCGGTGGCACAGGTCCATGAGAAGTTCGAGGCGATGATGAGCACCCGCGGCACGCGCTATCAGAACGTCCGCGAAGTGTCCGGGATCATGGCTTACGCCGACGCCGAACTGGGCCTCGCCACGCCGTAACGGGCGGCGGGTGCAATGCGGGATTCCCAACGTCGCGCGCAACCAGGGGCGGATTGCCGACTTTCCTCCTCAAGCGCCGCCTCCTTGAGCGGCACGACGTTCGACTTCGGGGGAAGTCCTTGAAAAAGCACGGAACGAGCGCGCCCCTGCCGCTCAATGATACGCTGTCGCCAGGTATTCCTCTCGACCAGATCGGTCAGACACTGGCGTCGTTCTACGATGATCTGGTGTCCGAGGGCATGCCGGAGCACCTCGCCGCCCTGGTGCGCCGCGTCCGGCAGACCGAGGACGACAGGGTCGCCGCAGCCGGGCCGGTCGCCGTGGCGGCCGAGACCGATCCGCGGCGCGTCGCCCTCGTCGTCGAGGACGACCCCGCGATTCGGGCCTTGGCCGAGACCCTGCTCGAAGAGACGGAACTCGACGTGGTCGGCTGCGACAGCGCCGAGGCTGCGCTGTCGGTGCTGCAGGCACGCGGCGGCGACGTCGCCCTGGTCTTCGCCGATGTCCGGCTGGCCGGCCATATGGACGGCCTCCAGCTCGCCCGCGCGGTGGCGACCTTGTGGCCGCGGGCCCGGCTGGTGATCACCTCCGGGCACGGCCTGCCGCGGCCGGAGATGCCGCCCGAGGCCGTGTTCATCGCCAAGCCCTGGCGCCCCCTGGACGTGCTGGTCGAAGCCGAGCGCGCCACTTCCGATCCGGCCCCTCCGGTCGTTTGAGAGCCGGCGGCCTCCCCCGAGTCCGTTCATCGTCGCTCTCGAACCATCCGGCAGAGCCCGGACGCGTCACCCGCGCCTGACGGCAGGGCCGGAAGTCCGGACGGATCGTGAGCCCGGATCTGCGCGGGCCGTCGGACCCGTATCGTCGCTGCACGATGCGGACCGGGAAGGCCCGGCCCTTGCATGACCGCCGGTCGTGTCGGCACGAGCCGGGAGACTGTGACGTTGCCGATCCTGTCTGTCCGCCACCGCACGACTTACCGGTATCGACGGCCGGTCGCCTTCGGTGAGCACCGGATCATGTTCCGGCCGCGCGACAGCTACGATCAGCGGTTGATCGCGGCGACCCTCGACATCACGCCCGAACCGGCCTCCCAGCGCTGGCTGTTCGACGTGTTCGGAAATTGTGTGGCCGTCACGACCTTCGACATCCGCGCCGAAGTCCTGACCTTCGATTGCGGCATCACCCTCGACCACACGCCGGAACACGCGCCGGTGTTCCCGCTCGCACCGCACGCGACGCACTATCCGTTCGGCTACGGTGCCGAGGACATGCCGGATCTCGCCCGCTCGATCGAGCGGCAATGGCCCGACCCACGCCACGAGGTCGATACCTGGGCGCGAAGCTTCCTGCCGCCTCAGGGACGCATCCCCACGCAGGAACTGCTGGCCGCCATGACGCGCAGCGTACGCGCGAACTTCACCTATCTGGCCCGTGCCGAGAAGGGCGTGCAGGATCCGCTGACGACACTGCGCACGAAGCTCGGATCCTGCCGGGACTTCGCCGTGCTGATGATGGAGGGCGTGCGCGCGCTGGGCATGGCCGCCCGGTTCGTCTCCGGATATCTCTACAACCCCCGGAACGACCGCGCCCGCCACGTCGGCGGCGGCTCCACCCATGCGTGGCTGCAGGTCTACCTGCCGGGCGCGGGCTGGGTCGAGTTCGACCCGACCAACGGCATCGTCGGCAACCGCGACCTGATCCGCGTGGCGGTGGCCCGCGACCCTGCTCAGGCCGTTCCGCTGCACGGCTCCTTCTTTGGCCTCAGCAGCGACGATCTCGGCATGCGCGTCGATGTCAACGTGGTGGAATTGCCCACCGACGGGACGACGGCCCACAGCCTGCAAGGGCTGCCGCCGCCCCTCGCGCGTTGAGCACGGGTGAGCATCCGGATCCGGGACAGGCATGCGCGGCGAGTGCGCGCGGAAGGCGACAGAGCAAGGTGGCCGCGATGAAGATCAGAACGGGTTTCGAGATTGCATTCACGTTGTCGCAGCCAACACCGATGATTTTGATGCTCAGCGTCCATCCTTCACGGATGCCGGACGTGACGACCCCGCATGGAATCGGCTTCGATCCGCCGCTCCAGGCTCGCGAATACCGCGACGCCTTCGACAACATCTGCCACCGGATCGTCGCGCCGCCCGGACAGCTGACGATCTCGACGGACCTCACCGTTCACGATACGGGGCTGCCCGATCCGGTCGTGCCGGAGGCCCGCCAGATCCCGGTCCAAGATCTGCCCGACGATGTCCTGATCTTCCTGCTGGGCTCGCGCTATTGCGACACCGACAGGCTCTCGCAGACGGCGTGGTCGCTGTTCGGCACCACGCCGGAGGGCTGGGCGCGCGTCCAGGCCATCGTCGACTACACGCACGAGCGGATCCGCTTCGACTACCAACGCGCCGATGCCACGAGGAGTGCGCATGACGCCTTCATGCAGCGCGAGGGCGTGTGCCGGGACTTCGCGCATCTGGCGATCGCCCTGTGCCGGTGCATGAACATCCCGGCGCGCTATGCCACCGGCTATCTGGGCGACATCGGCGTGCCGAAGGATCCGGCGCCGATGGACTTCTCCGCGTGGTTCGAGGTCTACCTCCACGGGCCCGACGGGCCGCGCTGGTACACGTTCGACGCCCGCCACAACCGGCCCCGGATCGGCCGCATCGTCATGGCCCGCGGCCGCGACGCCACCGACTGCGCGATCTCGACCAATTTCGGCTACGCCCACCTCGCACGGTTCGACATCCACACCGACGAGGTGACCTGAGCAAGCCGCGGGCCCTGGCCCGAGCCGCGGCGCACCGCACGGTCGAGCGGCCCTGCGTATTCCGCCCAACAGCAAATTCATGGCGGATGTGTGGAACTGCCTGCCTATGCTCACGCTTGTAAAGGCAAAGGTTATCGCACAGGCAGGCCACTCATGAAGACCTCGGTCACCGCACTCGGCGCGCTCCTCGGCGTGGCTGTTCTTGCCGCAACGCCAGCCCTCGCCGCTTCGTCGTACGATCCCTTCGGTACGGACGGCTCCGACGAGTACTACTCGGATCAGGGACAGTACGGTTACCAGGGCACTTACGCCCCGGGCTATGGTCAGGGCGTGCAGGCGGCGCCGCAGGCGCAGGTCCAGCCGATCCCCCGTGAGGTCGTGGCGTTCAACGCGCCCTACGCGCCCGGCACCATCGTGGTCTCCACCGCCGAGCGCCGCCTGTACTTCGTTCTGGGCGATGGTCAGGCGATCCGCTACGGCGTCGGCGTCGGTCGCCCGGGCTTCAGCTGGAGCGGCACCAACAAGATCACCGCCAAGCGCGAGTGGCCGTCGTGGACGCCCCCGAAGGCCATGATCGCCCGCCGTCCCGACCTGCCGCGCTACATGGCCGGCGGCATCGAGAACCCGCTCGGCGCCCGTGCCATGTATATCGGCAGCACCGAGTATCGCATCCACGGCTCCAACGAGCCGGACACGATCGGTCAGGCGGTGTCGTCGGGCTGCATCCGGATGACCAATGACGACGTCACCGACCTCTACGAGCGTGTGAAGGTCGGCGCCAAGGTCGTCGTTCTGAACTGAGTTCGATCCGGCGGGACCATCCTCGCCGGACCCCGACCCCACGAGACCGGCCGCGCCACCCATTCGGGTGCGCGGCCCGTTTCGTTACGGGACGACGCGCCCGACAGCGGTCTGCGGCGGGCTGAACGAGGCGATCGGCATGTCACAGAAGCAGCGCACGCCGAGGGGCCGCGGGCCGGGCAGAGGACACGAGAACGGCTTCGGTCCGGTGATGCCCTGCTGGACCGCATCGCAGTTGTAACCGACGGGGGCGCGCTGCGCCCGGCGGGGGACAGGCCGGTATTCGCCGTCGTAACCCGGATCGTCGTAATATTGGGCCCGCGCCGCGCCGGCCGGCAACGCGGCCGCGAGCGCCAGCGCGGCGATCGCGAGCCGGAACGGACCACGCAGGCCGGATCGGCCCGAAACAGTAAGGCGCATCCCTGATTCCTTCGCTCGGCGCGGACTCAACGCGTCCGCCCGGCGGCTCTCGGCGGCAATACCGGCGAAAACGAGACGACCCGCCCCCGGAGCCCGGGAACGGGTCGCAGCCCCGTTGATCGGTGCAGGCCTCAGTGCGTCGCGCGCTCGGCGGCGTCCTGGGCGTCCTGGGCCGTCTGCTTGGCGGCGTCCTGGCCCTGCTCCATGGCCTTGCGGGCCTCGTCGGCCCCCTGTTGCATCGCCGACTTGGCACGCTCGGCGCCCTGCTGCATCGCGCTCTGCGCGAGGCCGCTGAACTCCTTGGCCTGCGCCTGGATGGCGGCGAACTGGCTGCGCACGAACTCAGCCTGGTGCTGCATGGCCTCCTGAACGTCCTTGGCGCGAACCAGCTTCTGGGCGAGATCGAAGGCCGCGTTCACGTTCTGCTCGGCATACTCGAAGCCGCGCGAGGAGACGTCCAGCGCGTTGGATCGGGCCATCTCGGCCGAACCCTGCACGGTATCGGCCGTGCGGCGGGCCGCGCCGATGAAGCTGTCGAAGGCCTTGCGGGCCTGCTCGACGCTCTTCTCGGCAAAGTCACGCATCTCGGCCGGGACTTCGTAATTCGGGGGGTTGCTCATTCTACGTCTCCTCTCTTGATTGCTCTGTGGATGGCGCTTTGTGCGGTGCACAATATCTGATTCGCCGCCTTATGCCACCCACGCCCATGGCGTTAAGGTTGCCATGACGTAAACGTGTGACGGTTGCGCCCAGAGTCCAGCGTCGCGGCGCAAGGGAGTTTACAATAGGGCTACGGTCACGGGCGTTTCTCGGGCAAAGCGAGCCCATGGAACGTGACGGATCGCGTTAGGGTTCGAGGTCGCGGGCTTTGGAGACGACAGTGACACCGATGGCCGGTGCAGCCCAGCCCGGGCTGGCGACTGCCTTCGCGGCCTGGGCGCGCGTGCCGGCGCTGGCCGCCACGCTCGGCGCTCGGGACACCGTGCATTTCGTGGTCGACCCGTCGGCGGGGCAGATCCTGTACGCGTCCGATGCGGCGGCGCCCTTGGCCGAGACCCTGACCGGCTCCGCGCTCGTCGGTTTGATCCGTCAGATTGTTGCCGCGACCGCAGGGGACGCCGCGCCCCGCCTCGCGCGCCTCCGTTTGGATGTCCGCCGCATCGCCCCACCGGCACTGTGCTGGCTGGCGCGCGGTACTCAGGCGGACGGTCGTCCCGCCATCCTCGTGGTACCGACCACGCCCGTGACGACCGCCCGCGCCCGGCCGGTCCGCCCCGTCGCGCCCCCGGCGAGCGCAAGCGCGCCGCCGGCACATCCGCAGGCGACGCCATCCGCGATGGGGCGGGACAACCGCTTCTTGTGGCGCATCGATGCCGCGGGTGTCCTGACCACCCTCACCGGGCCGGAGGCCCTCGCGGGCCTCGTGGGGCAGCGATGGCAGGACATGGCGGCGACAGGCCTCCTGTCCGAAGCCGACTCCGTGCTGGCGGCCCTGCGCGACCGACGAACCTTCCGCGGCGAATCGGCGGTGCTCGATGCCGGCACCGGGCCGTTCCGGGTCGATCTCTCCGGCGCCCCTCTGGGGCGGGGTGATGCTGCGTTCTCCGGCTTCGGCGGGTTCGGCCTGATCCGGAGCGCGCCGAACGCGATCAAGGTCGTCGCCGAGCCCGCGGCGCCGCCGCCGGAATCGTCGGTTTCGGCGTCCGCGTCGCCTCTCCCCGAGCCCGTCGAAGCCGAAAGCCCGGTCGCGCCTGCGCCGGATCTCATCGCGACACCGCTCTCGACTGATGAGCATGCCGCCTTCCGGGAAATCGCCCGGGCGCTGGGCGCACGCTATGCCGGCGACGAGGTCGATCCTGAATCAGGGGCGCCGAAGGCCGAGAGCGGCGCGGTGATGCCGTTCCCCGCGCCGCAGACCAATCCGGTGGAACTGCCCGTGGTCTTCGAGGAGGCCAGCACGGAAACCGACGGGGCCAGTGTCGAGCCCCCCGTCGACGTGGCCGCTCCTCCGCAGGCCGACCTTCTCGCGGGTCTGCCGCTGCCGACGCTGATCCACCACAACGGCACCATCGTCGCCGCCAACCGCGGCTTTCTGGATCTGACAGGCCATCCCGACCTGCCGAGCCTCGCCCGCACCGGGCTCTCCGGACTTCTCCCGGGTCTCCCGCCTTCGAACGCGCTTGGCAACGCGCTTGGCGACGCGGCACGCCGGACCACGGTGAAGTCGGTCGAGGGCCATACGCGTCCGGTGGAACTGCTGAGCGGCGCCTTCAGCTGGGCAGGCGCAACTGCGACGTGCCTGATCGCGCGCCCGGTCGATGAGGCCGATGTCGCGGATGCGCTCACCGCCGAGCGCCTCGCCCGCGCCGCCCAGACGGAACGGACGGCCCGTGCCGAGGCGGCCCTGGACGCACTGGAGATCGGGGTCGTCACCGTCGACGGGGCCGGCCGCATCGTCGCGTTGAACCACGCCGCGGCCGATCTGTTCGGATGCGATCCGCGCGAGGTCGTCGGCGGCAGTTTCGTCAGCCTGTTCGACCGTCAGAGCGTCCTGACGATCGCCGATGCCCTGCGCGGCGCGGCCCCGGAGCGGCGCTCCATTGTCCTGGCCGGCAAGCCGATGTCGCTCGCCGTCGCAGGGCCTCTTGGACGACGGGTGGTCACGCTCGACCATGCCGGTCGCGCGGCGCCCGGAGAGGCGGGCGCAGCCAGTCGCCCGGAAACCGTGCCGGGCGGCGGAGAGGCCTTGAGCCGGCTCGACGGCGCCGTGCGCGGCCCCGTCACCGGGATGATCGATTTGGCAAACGCGATGCTGAAGGAGCCCTTCGGGCCCCTCGGCGACACGCGCTACAGGGACTGCCTGGCGGAGATCAAAGCGTCGGGCGAGACGATCCTGGAACGGGTCGGCAAGCTTCTGGATCTTGCCGCAGTCGAGGCCGGTTCGCTGCGCCTCGAACCCCGCGCCCTCGACCTCAACGACGTCGTGGCGGGTTGCGTCGCCCGCCTTCAGGGCGAGGCAGCGCGAGGCCGGGTCGTGATGCGGACAAGCTTCTCCACCGATCTCGGCGATTTGGAAGCCGACGAGCGCTCGGTCAGCCGCGCGGCCAGTCTCGTGATCGAGAACGCGATCCGACGCTCCGCCGCCGGAAGCCAGATCATCGTTTCCACCGGCTCGGCGGAACGGGCGGCCGTTGCCCTGCGGGTGCGCGGTACCGGCGCCGGGCCTGCTCCGCGGGTGGAAGACCCGAAGGAATCCGTCGAGGACGGGCTGGCACTGCCGCGCGCCCTTGTGGAGGCCAACGGCGGCCGCCTCCAGCTCTCCGCACGCCCGGAAGACGGCACGCTCGTGGAAATCATCATGCCGACGCGACGGGTGGCGAACGGATAGGTCCCTGGCCGATTGCGCGCCGACGCGTCCCCGAAAGCGCGCCCCTGTACCGGCCATCGTCCGGGGGCGGAAACAGAGGACGGCGGGTGATCGTTCGCCGGGCTCCCCGCGCTTGACAGCGCAGCATCGAAGCCTCAATCAGCTCTTACATTGTGCCCAATTTATTTACGGGACTTGATCTGAGCGCGCGCGAAACCGCGATCATATCGTCATCGTAAATTGTAGGCTACATTACTTTGGAAGTCCTGGCTGCGCGGCCGCCACCGCGATACGATCGGGCACCAATCAGGGATGGAACGCCATGCAAGGCAAGGTCATCGAGGTGAAGGACGCGTGGCGTGGGGGCGCTCACGTCGACGATTCCAAGTATCAAGAGATGTATGCGGCGTCCGTCGCCGATCCGAATGCGTTCTGGGCCGAGCACGGCAAGCGCATCGACTGGATGACGCCGTTCTCCACCGTGAAGAACACCAGCTTCGAGCCCGGCAAGGTCTCGATCAAGTGGTTCGAAGACGGCAAGACCAACGTCGCCCATAACTGCATCGACCGTCATCTGGAGACCCGCGGCGACCAGACCGCGATCATCTGGGAAGGCGACAATCCCGACGAGTCGAAGCACATCACTTACCGGGAGCTGCACGCGCAGGTCTGCCGGATGGCCAACGTCCTGCGCAATCGCGGCGTCGGCAAGGGCGATCGGGTCACGCTCTACATGCCGATGATCCCGGAGGCCGCCTACGCGATGCTCGCCTGCGCGCGGCTCGGGGCGATCCACGCCATCGTGTTCGGCGGCTTCTCCCCCGACTCGCTGGCGTCGCGCATCCAGGGGTGCGGCTCCAAGCTGGTGATCACCGCCGACGAAGGCCTGCGCGGCGGCCGCAAGGTGCCGCTGAAGGCCAATGTCGACGAAGCGATCAAGCGGCTCGACGCGGATCTCGTCGACCACGTGATCGTCGTGCGCCGCACAGGCGGCAGCGTCGCCATGGAGGCGGGCCGGGACGTCTATTACGACGAGGCCGCCGAGCAGGTGACCGACGAGTGCCCCGCCGTGGCGGTGGAGGCCGAGCATCCGCTCTTCATCCTGTATACCTCCGGCTCGACCGGTCAGCCGAAGGGCGTGGTGCACACCACGGGCGGCTACCTCGTCTACGCGTCGATGACGCATGAGTACGTCTTCGATTACCGCGAGGGCGACGTGTACTGGTGCACCGCCGATGTCGGCTGGGTCACCGGCCACAGCTACATCGTGTACGGGCCGCTCGCCAACGGCGCGACGACGCTGATGTTCGAGGGCATCCCGACCTATCCGTCGACGTCCCGCTTCTGGGAAGTGATCGACAAGCACAAGGTCAACATCTTCTACACGGCGCCCACCGCCATCCGCTCGCTGATGGGCGGCGGCGAGGGGCCGGTGAAGAAGACCTCGCGGGCTTCGCTGCGCGTGCTCGGCTCCGTCGGCGAGCCGATCAACCCGGAAGCCTGGGAATGGTACTACAACGTCGTCGGCGACAAGCGCTGTTCGATCGTCGACACGTGGTGGCAGACCGAGACCGGCGGCATCCTGATCACCCCGCTGCCGGGCGCCACCGCACTCAAGCCCGGCTCGGCGACCCGGCCGTTCTTCGGCGTGACGCCTGAGATGGTCGATGCCGAGGGCAAGGTTCTGGAAGGGGCCTGCGAGGGCAATCTCTGCATCGCCGATTCCTGGCCGGGACAGATGCGTACGGTCTACGGCGACCACGAGCGGTTCGAGCAGACCTACTTCTCGACCTATCCAGGCAAGTACTTCACCGGCGACGGCGCCCGGCGCGATGCGGATGGCTATTACTGGATCACCGGACGCGTTGACGACGTCATCAACGTCTCGGGCCATCGCATGGGCACCGCAGAGGTCGAATCCTCGCTGGTCGCCCACCCGAAGGTCGCCGAGGCGGCGGTCGTGGGCTACCCGCACAACGTGAAGGGCCAGGGCATCTACGCCTACGTGACCCTCAACGACGGCGAGGAGGGCGACGACGCCCTGCGCAAGGAGCTGGTGACCTGGGTCCGCAAGGATATCGGGCCGATCGCCTCTCCGGACCTGATCCAGTTCGCGCCGGGCCTGCCCAAGACCCGCTCGGGCAAGATCATGCGCCGAATCCTGCGCAAGATTGCCGAGGACGATTTCAGCTCGCTCGGAGACACCTCGACCCTGGCCGAGCCGGCCGTGGTCGACGACCTGATCGAGAACCGGCAGAACCGGGCCTGATCGCATCCGCGCCGCGGCCATAGCGGCGCGGGTTCGGACCGGGACGGGTGCCGGGGCGGCGCCCGTCTCCAACAAGAACCACGAACTTCAACGCGATGAACCGGGGGGCCAGAGTGCCCTCGCGGGAGGAAAAGCCATGAGCGGCACGACACTCGGCCTTCGAGGGCGCACGGCGCCCCCGGGAACACGCGCACTCGGAACGGAGGTCGATCCGCAGGTCGAGCGGATTGTCCGGACACCCGAATTCCAGCAACTCGTCCATGAGCGCACCCGCTTCGCCTGGACGCTGACCATCCTGATGCTGGTGGTCTATTTCGGCTTCATCGGGCTCATCGCCTTCGACAAGTCGCTGCTCGCCGTGAAGGTTGGCGGCACCGCCTCCCTCGGACTGTTCGCGGGCGTCTTCGTGATCCTGTTCGCTTTCGCGCTGACCGGCGTCTACGTGGCCCGGGCCAACACGCGTTTCGACGCGCTGAGCGCCGCCCTCAAGCGGAGCGTCGCCCGATGAACCGGCTCCTCCTCGGCCTGACGCTCGGCACGATCGCCGCCAGCGCGGCCTATGCCGCCGGCCCGGATCTCGGGGCCGTGCAGCAATCGGTCACGAACTGGCCGGCCATCCTGATGTTCCTGTTCTTCGTGCTGCTGACGCTCGGCATCACCTACAAGGCCGCGAAGGGCACGAAGTCCGCCGCCGATTTCTACGCGGCGGGCGGCGGCATCTCGGCGGGGACCAACTCCCTGGCGATTGCCGGCGATTACATGTCGGCCGCCTCGTTCCTCGGCATCTCCGGCCTCGTCTACACCTCGGGCTTCGACGGGCTGATCTATTCCACGGGCTTCCTGGTCGGCTGGCCGATCGTGCTGTTCCTGATCGCGGAGCGCCTGCGCAACCTCGGCAAGTTCACCTTCGCGGACGTGGCGAGCTTCCGCCTCGACCAGACGTCGATCCGCATCATCTCGGCGGTGGGCACCCTCGTGGTGGTGGCGTTCTACCTGATCGCCCAGATGGTCGGCGCCGGGAAGCTGATCCAGCTCCTGTTCGGCCTGCCCTATCTCTACGCGGTGATCATCGTCGGCGTCCTGATGATCGTCTACGTCGCCTTCGGCGGCATGAAGGCGACCACCTGGGTGCAGGTGATCAAGGCCTGCCTGCTCCTCGGCGGCGCGACCTTCATGGCGGGCGCAGTGCTGTTAAAATACGGCTTCAACCCCGAGATGCTGTTCGCGAACGCCGTGCAGGTTCACCCGAAGGGCGACGCCATCATGGCGCCGGGCGGACTCGTGTCGAACCCGGTGGAGGCGATCTCCCTCGGCGTCGGCCTGATGTTCGGCACCGCCGGCCTGCCGCACATCCTGATGCGGTTCTTCACGGTCTCGGACGCGCAGGCCGCGCGCAAGTCGGTGTTCTACGCCACCGGCCTGATCGGCTACTTCTACATTCTCACCTTCATCATCGGCTTCGGCGGCATCGCCCTGCTGATGTCCGACCCGGTCTACTTCAAGCTCGGCGCGGCCGGGACCTTCGACAAGCTGAAGGACATGATCGGCGGCACCAACATGGTGGCGGTGAACCTCGCCAACGCCGTGGGCGGCCCGTACTTCCTCGGCTTCATCTCCGCCGTGGCCTTCGCGACCATCCTGGCCGTGGTGGCGGGCCTGACGCTCGCCGGCGCCTCGGCGATCAGCCACGACCTCTACGCCCAGGTGATCGCCCGCGGGCGCACCACCGAGAAGCACGAGGTCAACCTGTCGAAGATCTCCGCGGTGGTGATCGGCATCGTGGCGATCTACCTCGGCTACGTGTTCGAGAACCAGAACGTCGCCTTCATGGTGGGCCTGGCCTTCGCGGTGGCGGCGAGCTGCAACTTCCCGGTGCTGGCCATGTCGATCCTGTGGCGCGGCACCACCACCTGGGGTGCGCTGGCCGGCGGCCTCGTCGGCCTGCTCGCCGCGGTGATCATGGTGGTGCTGTCGAAAGCCGTGTGGGTGACGACGCTGGGCAACCCGGCCCCGCTTTTCCCTTACGACAACCCGGCTTTGTTCTCGATGCCGTTGGCCTTCGCGACGATCTGGGTCGTGTCGCTCATGGACAAGTCCCGCCGGGCCCAGCGCGAGCGGGCCGCCTTCGAGGCGCAGTATGTGCGCTCCGAGACGGGCATCGGGGCGTCCGGCGCCCACGCGCACTGACCTCAACCAGACGCGTCGGACAGGCGGAGGGCG
This sequence comes from Methylobacterium sp. UNCCL125, assembly GCF_900116795.1. Classification (NCBI taxonomy): domain Bacteria; kingdom Pseudomonadati; phylum Pseudomonadota; class Alphaproteobacteria; order Hyphomicrobiales; family Methylobacteriaceae; genus Methylobacterium; species Methylobacterium sp. UNCCL125. Next base: position 58,232 of record NZ_FPBW01000012.1, read on the forward strand.
CGGCGCGAGCCGCGCCCTTCGTCGTTCCGGTGACAACTCGGTGCGCACCTGTGTTGATGAGGCTCTTCACAATCGCTTTACCGGTTGACCCGCAACGCCCTTGAGATAACGCATAGGTGATCTGCGCTTTGCGCAGGGCCGCCCGGGAGCGGGCCGGGAAAGGGCGATCCCATCGTCGGGCCGCCGATATGCGTTTGGGAGGACGTGTCTTATGGCTGTGGCAACCGCGATCCCGCGGGCCGGAGACGCCGCGAGGCCGATGACTTCGGCCGAGAAGCGGGTGATCTTCGCGTCCTCGCTCGGTACTGTGTTCGAGTGGTACGATTTCTATCTGTACGGCTCTCTGGCGGCGATCATCGGCGCGCAGTTCTTTTCTGCCTATCCACCCGCCACGCGCGACATCTTCGCGTTGCTCGCCTTCGCGGCCGGCTTCATCGTCCGTCCGTTCGGCGCCCTAGTCTTCGGCCGCATCGGTGATCTCGTCGGACGCAAATACACGTTCCTGATCACGATCCTGATCATGGGCCTGTCGACCTTCATCGTCGGCATCCTGCCCAACGCGGCCACCATCGGCATCGCGGCTCCGATCATCCTGATCGTCCTGCGCCTCGCCCAGGGCCTCGCCCTCGGCGGCGAGTATGGCGGCGCCGCCACCTACGTCGCCGAGCACGCGCCCAACGGCCGGCGTGGGTTCTATACGAGCTGGATCCAGACGACCGCGACCCTGGGCCTGTTCCTGTCGCTCCTCGTGATCCTCGCGACCCGGACCTTCACCGGCGAGGCCGCCTTCGCCGAGTGGGGCTGGCGCATCCCGTTCCTGGTCTCGGTGCTGCTGCTCGGCATCTCGGTCTGGATCCGCCTCCAGCTGTCGGAATCTCCGGCCTTCCAGCGGATGAAGGACGAGGGCAAGACCTCGAAGGCACCGCTCACCGAGGCCTTCGGCCAGTGGCGCAATGCGAAGTTCGCGATCATCGCCCTGTTCGGCCTCGTCGCCGGTCAGGGTGTGGTCTGGTACACGGGCCAGTTCTACGCGCTGTTCTTCCTGCAATCGATTCTCAAGGTCGACGGCTATACCGCCAACCTGCTGATCGCGTGGTCGCTGCTTCTCGGCACCGGCTTCTTCGTGGTCTTCGGCTGGCTGTCCGACAAGATCGGCCGCAAGGTCATCATCCTGGCGGGCTGCGCCATCGCGGCGGCGACGTTCTTCCCGATCTTCAAGGGCATCACCTCCACGGCCAACCCGAAGCTCGAGGCGGCGATCGAGAACGTGAAGGTGACGGTGACGGCCGATCCGGCCGCCTGCGGAAACCTGTTCAACCCGGTCGGAACCCGGGTGTTCACCGCGCCCTGCGACCTCGCCCGCGACTTCCTGTCGAAGTCGTCGGTGCGCTACACCACCGCTGCCGGGGCGGCCGGACAGCTTACGACCATCCGGGTCAACGATACGGAGATCCCCTATCCGCAGGGGGGCAACGTCGAGGCCAACAAGGCCACGACCGCGGCACTCCAGGCCGCGGGCTACCCGAAGGCGGGTGACCCTGAGATCGTTAAGATGTCGAATCCGTTCGACATCTTCCGGCCGCAGGTCGCGCAGGTGATCGGCCTGCTGTTCATCCTCGTTCTCTTCGTCACGATGGTCTACGGCCCGATCGCCGCCATGCTGGTGGAGTTGTTCCCGACCCGGATCCGGTACACCTCGATGTCGCTGCCCTACCATATCGGCAACGGCTGGTTCGGCGGCCTGCTGCCGGCGACCGCCTTCGCCATGGTGGCCCAGACCGGCGACATCTATTTCGGCCTCTGGTACCCGATCGTCATCGCGGTCGCGACCGTGATCATCGGTATCCTCTTCGTGCCGGAGACCAAGGATCGCGACATCTTCGCGGATACCTGAGCGGCGCAAACCGGCCAAACCAACCACGCGTCGACGACGCCCAGGCAGTTCCCACTGCCTGGGCGTTTCCATTTCCACAGAGATGTCCGCGCCCCTTCGGGCAGAGGGCCGCCGGTCACGGACCCGTGCCGGGTCGTGGCCGTAAGGCGGGCCGGGCCGTCTCGGCTTGTGTCGAACCCGCAACGCGACGGCGGAATCGCAATCCGTGCGGTCTGTCACGGATTGCGTTGCGGCGGATCCTATACAGAGGTCTCAAGTATCGACGGCAGACGGAACCATCACCGTCGAAACGGCGAGCCGACACGGAATGTCCTGATTTCCGACCACCACGTTGCAAGCAGTCAATGACTGCAACTTTCAGTCCGTTTCTCGGCCAATGCCGGTCGTCCAACAACTCCGCCGGCCGCCGGAAACTGTCCGAAATTTAATCTTTCGCCGATCGCCCCGGCGGAACCTTAGCGGTACAAGGCCGTATAAGGTTCCCCTACGATCCAGGGCCCCTGGGAATTCCATCGTGAACGATGTCGTGCCACATTTGCGCCGTCAGCCTCATCGGAAGCTGCATCTTCTACTTCTAATTATCTGGATGGCCGTGGCTCTGGGCTTGTGGGCGCTGATCAACACCCTCGCCGGGCGGCTGGTTTGGTGGTGGTGACGCTGGTTACAGCCCGCGATTGTTCTCGGGATAGTCGGTGAGATAGGCGCCGAGCAGATATCCCGCCTGATGGGCCGTCAGGTATCCCAGCATGATCAGAACGTGCAGCAGGTCGAGGCCGTAAACGGACATGAAAATGGTCATCGCAGTGAACATGACCACCGATGAGGTCATGGCGATGATCATCACCGAATAGGAGCGGCCGATCAGCGCTCCCACGAGAAACAACAGCGCTGCGACCACCATCTCGTCACCCAACCCGGATTCGTTCCAGGAAGTTCTTCTCACGAGCTTCCGGCGCACATCTGGGCAATGATGGCGTGCAGCCGAGAAAATATCAACCCGCTCCGCAGATGCCACCCATATTCGCAAAGATGGGGGTATTTGTTCGGCAATAATGCTCAAAAAATAGCATTCATCGTTACGGGACATCCATTGCTGAGCTTCGGCACAGGCCACGCCTGTTCACGGCAATGCTGAGAGACATCGCAGCCCGAACAAAAATCGCCGCGACCGCCCCAATCCGTGCGGATCGTTAACGGAAGCGCGGCGGCGCCGCGCGACGGACAGGCCTCTCGGCGGTGCTGGGGCACGGAGGCACGGGAGCGTCACGTCGTGACCCTCCCGACTCCGCCCGATCAATGCCGGAAGTGACGGTGGCCGGTGAGGACCATGGCCAAGCCGGCCGCATCGGCGGCCGCGATGACGTCCGCATCGCGCATCGAACCGCCGGGCTGGATCACCGCCGTCGCGCCCGCTTCGGCGGCCGCCATCAGCCCGTCCGCGAACGGGAAGAACGCGTCCGACGCCACCACCGAGCCGACCGCCAGGCTCTGGGACAGCCCGAGGCGCTTCGCACCCTCGGCGGCCTTCCAGGCGGCGATGCGCGAGGAATCAACCCGGGACATCTGACCCGCGCCGATCCCCACCGTCGCGCCGGCCTTGGCGTACACGATGGCGTTCGACTTCACGTGCTTGGCAACCCGATAGGCAAACCGGAGATCGGCCAGTTCGGCCTCGCTCGGCGCCCGCTTGGTGACGACCTTGAGCGGCATGTCGTCGACGACCACCGCATCCCGGCTCTGGACCAGCAGACCGCCGGCGAGCGTCCGCACGGTCTCGCCGGGGGCCCGCGGGTCAGGCAGTCCGCCGGCCAGAAGCAGGCGCAGGTTCTTCTTGCCCGCGACGATGGCCGCGGCCTCGGGCGTGGCATCCGGGGCGATGATCACCTCGGTGAAAATCTCGACGATCCTGCTGGCCGCCTCGGCGTCGAGCGTCCGGTTGAGGGCGACGATGCCGCCGAAGGCCGAGGTCGGGTCACAGCTCAGAGCCCGCTCGTAGGCTTCGAGCAGGCTGGTGCCTTCCGCGACGCCGCACGGATTGGCATGCTTGATGATCGCCACGGCGGCGGTCCGGGCCGGATCGAACTCGGCCACGCACTCGTAGGCGGCGTCCGTGTCGTTGAAGTTGTTGTAGGACAGCTCCTTGCCCTGGAGCTGCCGGGCGGTGGCCACACCCGAGCGGACCTTGCCGGGCGCGCGGTAGAAGGCGGCCGCCTGATGAGGGTTCTCGCCGTAGCGCAGCGCCTGACCGAGGGTGCCGCCGAAGGCGCGGAACTGGGCCGGCGCATCCGTGCCGAAGCGGCCGGCCATCCAGTTGGCGATGGCGGCATCGTAGGCCGCGGTGCGGGCAAAGGCCTTCTGCGCCAGGCTCCGGCGCAGTTCCGCGCCCAGGGCGCCGTCATGCGCCTCCAGTGCGGCCAGCACGCCGGCATAATCCGACACGTCGGTGACCACGGCCACATCCGCGTGGTTCTTGGCCGCTGCGCGGATCATGGCCGGGCCGCCGACATCGATGTTCTCGATGCAGTCGGCATCCGACCGGTCGGCCGCGATGGTGGCCTCGAACGGGTACAGGTTGACCACCAGCAGATCGATGGCGCCGATCCCATGGGCGGCGAGCGCGGCCTGATGCTCCGGGTTGTCGCGGATGGCGAGCAATCCACCGTGAACCGCCGGGTGCAGCGTCTTGACCCGGCCGTCCATCATCTCCGGAAAGCCCGTGAGATCGGCCACCTCGGTGACAGGCAGGCCGGCCTCCTGCAGGGCACGATGCGTGCCCCCGGTGGAGACCAGCGCGATGCCGCGGGCGTGGAGCGCCCGGGCAAAGTCGACGAGGCCGGTCTTGTCCGAGACCGAGAGGAGCGCGCGGGAGACCCGCACCTGATCGTGCGCCATAGCTTCGTGCCGAAAGTTCGAGATTTCCCGGCGCGGTAGCATGGAAACGGTGAGCCCGGCCAGCCGGCTCCCTCAGGGTGCCACACCGCGCAGCGGTGCGGACGCCTGACGCTCGAAGCTCCAGCGGACCTCCACGTCCTCGGAGACGCGCAGGTGCAGCACGATCTGGTCGGTGCGGCGCGGCCCCGTCAGGCCCGAGAAGTAGACGCTCTCCTCAATGGCGATCTCGGCGTTCTCGGCGCGGAACACCCAGACCTCGCCGAGCGCCGAGGCGAGTTCGAGCCCGTCCGGGATGCCGCGCACCGCGATGCCGGGATGGAGATGGAAGCGGATCGCCACATCCTGCGGGCGCAATCGCCGACCCCGGCTTGGCGCCTTGCCCTGGCGCAGGAAGGCGTCGCGGCCCTCCAGCCGCACCGACGCGTGGAACAGCTGCCAGCGGCGCTCGTGCACGATACCGAAATCGGGCGCGTAGCCGTTGTGCCGGGCCGCGAGGACGACGCTGTCGGCCTCCTCGGCGCGCTCGGCGGCCACCGCCGAGGGCCCGCTCAGCACCACGGGCCCGCGCCGGCGAATCAGCCAATCGGCCAGGAGCCGTTCGCCCCACCACCCGGTACGGGTGAGGAACCGGCACGACGAGCTGTGGGCGACTGAGGCCGTGGAGTGGGCCGGCGTCGAACGGGCGAGGAGGCGCAGATCCGCCCCGCTGGCCGGCAGGCCGCAATTGACCACGATGCGCTGGGGGCCGCTCGACATCTCGAAGGCGAGGCAGCCGGCACCGGCATTCACCGAGTAGGGCAGCGGCGGGCACGCGCCGACATCGGCCACGATCACGACCCGGCCGCCTTCCAGGCGCTCGTAGCCCGAGTTCGGCGCGTGCATCAGCGGCCGGGCGAGCGCGCCGTCGTAGACCAGCAGGGTCGCGAGGTGATCCGCATCCGTGGCGCCCATGCCGTTGAAGTGGCTCAGCGAGGCGTCCGGGTGGCGCAGGAGTCGCAGCAGCGGCAACATCCGGTCGACGGCCCGCAGCAGCGCCATCGGCGGCTCGACGCTGCGGCTGAGGTAGCTCTGGCGCAGGGGCAGGAGGTCGAGGAGCAGATCCATGGCGAAGCGCGGGTCGCGGGACCGGTGGCCACCATCGGTCAGGATCTGGCGGTCGAGCTCCCGTGTCAGAATCCGGGTCGCTCGACGCAGGATCGGCTGAATGCCGTCGCAGCACAGGCCGGCGTAACAGAGCGCCACGGCGGCGTTCAGGCGCCATTGCGGTGGCACACCCCGCCGCAGATCGCGCTCGAGTTGCTGCGCGTTGCGTCCGATCGCCTTGAGGAAGTTCTGGTAAAAGCCGTGATCGGCCCCCTCCAGCACGAGGGGCGACTGGCACAGGAACGAGATCAACCGGCGGGCCGCCACCGGCGTCTGCCGGGCGAGCGCCGCGTCCCCCCGGCCCGCGATGAAATCGGCCACGAAGGCGCGGGCATTGGCCCTGGCGAGGGCGGTGTCGGCGGCGCGCAGGTGGCGCAGCCAGCCGAAGCCGTAGAGCTCGTCAGCCCATTCCGGCGACGGCGCCGCGTAGTCGAAGGGTGAGCCGCCGCTCGCCGCGAGCGACCTGCCCGCGAAGACGAACAGCCCGGCATAGATGTCGTCCGCAAAGGTCGCGTCCGAGGTCCGCAGGTCCTGCGGTGCGATCACCAGTCCGGTCACCCGCATCCGGGCGAGGATGTCGGGCGGTGCGGTGACGCTGGCTCCGGCCGCGCGGCCCGCGCGTGCAGCCTCGCGCGCGACGAGCCGATAGAAGCGCCAGCGGTCAGGCCCCCAAGCCACGCGATCTCCGAGCTGCGCGTTTTCACAAGGCCCCAAGGCCTTGAGCCCTCGCGTACGAGGATCGGCTGGCACCCGTTTCGTAAGGCTAGTGGGGGCCTCTTAACCGGCGGTTTACGCTATGTCATGCCCGACGCCGTGAAGGCGACTGAGGACGGCACCGTCAGTCGTGGCGGCTCGTGACCTGGGCCGGATCGGCACAGCCGCGGAGCACGTCGTCAGGATGGAAGCTCGATCCTGTCCTGTCGGAGCCGGCATCCGGCCATGACACGGGCCAGCCCTCGGCGGAGCGGCTGCAGCGCAATCGATCCCGCGCCGGTCGGATCGGGTCACTTCGGCATGAGCGCGGCGTCGAACGCCGCCAGGTTCGACCGCATCAGGTCGAGATAGGTCGCTGCCGGACCGTCCGCCCCGGAGAGCGCGTCGGAATAGACCTTCCCGCCGATGCGGGCGCCGCTCTCGCGGGCGATCTGCTCCATCTGGCGCGGGTCGCTGATGTTCTCCAGAAACACCGCGGGTACGCGCTCGCGGCGAATCTGGCGGATGATCGACGCCACGTCCCGCGGGCTCGCCTCGCTGTCGGTGGAGACGCCCTGCGGCGCGATGAAGCGTAGGCCGTAGGCCGCCGCAAAATAGCCGAAGGCATCGTGGGTCGTGATGATCTGCCGCCGCTCCGGCGGGATTTGGAGGATCGCTGCCCGGACGTCCCGCTCCAGGGCATCGAGCTTGGCGAGGTAGCCGGCCGCGGCCTCCTGATAGGCGGCGGCATGGGCCGGATCGACCTTCACGAGGCCGTTCCGGATGTTCGCCACGTAGATCCGAACGTTGGCGACGCTCTGCCAGGCATGCGGATCGAAGGCGTGCTCACCGTGTCCGTGACCGCCCTCCCCGTGGACATGCTCGTCCTGCGCCGGGATCGGCGACACGCCCGTCGAGACGGTCACCACTGGGGCGCGCGTGCCGGAGGCGCGGATTAGCCGGTCGAGCCAGCCCTCCAGCCCGAGGCCGTTGACGAATACGATATCGGCCTCGGCGAGCTTGCGCGCGTCGGCTGGCGACGGGCTGAAGCCGTGAACGTCGGAATCGGGTCCGACCAGGGTGGTCACCGTCACGGACGCACCGCCGATCTGCCGGACGAGATCGCCCAGGATCGAGAAGCTCGCAACCGCCCGGATCGGGACGGTCTGCGTGGTGGCCACCGCCGGCACCCCAAGTCCGAGCCAGACGGACAGGACCGCGAGCGCCGCGATCCGGAATGTTGTTGCCACGCCCCGCACCGTTCCACCTTCCCGCGCCTTCGGTCGCACCTGCCACTAATGTAACATTGTTACATACACAAGCGGGATACATGCCCGGTCCCCAATGCGCGGCGTCGGACGCGTCGCGCCCCGTGGGTTCCGACGCTGTCCGGAGCGTCAAGATGGAGGATTCCATGTCCCGCCGTTTGAGAGCGAGCATCCTGGTAACAGGGGCCCTCGGCCTGGGTGTCGCCAGCGCGGCCGTTGCGCACGACCATGGACCCGACGGCTTCCGCGGTCACGGGCGCTGGAGTGCGCTCACGCCCGAGGATCGGGCGGCCTTCACGGATGCCCGCATCGCCGCCCTGCATGCCGGCCTGAAGCTCAACCCCGACCAGGAGAAGCTGTGGCCGCCCGTGGAAGCTGCAATCCGCGACATGGCCAAGATGCGCCAGCAGCGCCGCGAGGCGATGCGCGACCGCCCCAAGTTCAGCGACGATGCCCCAGCGGCCCTTCGGGCGATGGCAGATGCCGCGACGGCACGCGGAGAGGCCCTGCGCAAGCTGGCCGACGCGTCCCAGCCGCTCTACGCCAGCCTCGATCAGGACCAGAAGCGGCGCGCAACGATCCTCGCCCGGCCTATGGGCGGGCATGGTCACGGCGGCTGGCATCGCGGCCGGGAGGGCGACCGGGAGGGCGGCCGCGGTCCGGACGGCGACGACCGTTGAGCCAAAGGCCTTGATCCGCGGCGATGGCGGCGGCACACCGCTGCCGCCGCGCATCCTGCCCGAGGCCGGCGCTGATCCGACCTGGTAGGTTTCATGGCGCGCCTCCGCGGCGACACGGCTCCCCTCCTCGCGCGCCTCTGGCGCACCTGGCTGTACCCGCACCGGGCCACCCTTGCCGTGGTGCTGGTGCTGATCGCGCTGGTGGGCGCCTCGACCGGCCTCTACCCGGCGCTGATCAAGGCCGCCTTCGACGCCTTCGACCGGAAGGATGCGGCGGCCATCGCCTATGGGCCGCTGGTGGTGATCGTCGTCACCGCCACGCGCGGCTTCGCGCTCTATGGCCAGACCGTTCTGACGAACAGGGTGGTCACCCGGGTCGAGGCCGACATGCAGGCGGCGCTCTACGGGCACCTGATCGAGTCCGATCTCGCCCAGCTCGGCCGCGAGAGCCCGGCGGCGCTGACCCAGCGCTTCACCACCGATTTCGCCTTCATCAAGGAAGCGCTGACCCGCATCTCGACGGTGCTCCTGCGCGACATCGCCATGCTGATCGGCCTCGTGGGGGCGCTGATCTGGATGGATCCGGTGCTGACTCTGGTGGCCGGCGTCACGGTGCCGTTCGTGGCCGGACCGATCGGGCGGATCGGGAAGAAGCTCAGGCGGGTGTCGACCTCGACGCAGGAGCAGATGGGCGCCACCGCCAGCCTCATTTCCGAAAGCCTCCAGGGGGTCCGGGTCGCCAAGACCTACGCCATGGAGGCCTACCTCAAGGGCCGCGCCGCGCAGGCCCTCGACGAGGTGCGCCGCCTCAAGATGAAAGCCGCCAATGCCCGCGGGCGTCTCGACCCGCTGCTGGAGATCGGGGGCGGCATCGCGGTGGCGGGGGTGCTCGTACTGGTCGGGCAACGGGTGCTGGCGGGGGAGAAGACGGTGGGCGACTTCACCGGCTACGTGGCGGCGCTGCTGCTCGCCGCGCAGCCGGCCCGGGCGCTGGGGAACCTCAACGCCATCCTGCAGGAGGCGGCCGCCGCCCTCAGGCGCTACTTCGACGTCATGGACGAGGCGCCCGAGATACGCGAGGCGCCCGACGCGCGGCCGCTCACCGTGTCCGCCGGGACGATCCGCTTCGACGGCGTGCGGTTCCGCTACCGGCCGGATGCGCCGGCCCTGGAGGGGATCGATCTGACGGTCCCGGCGGGCTCGGTCACGGCCCTGGTCGGACGCTCAGGCTCCGGGAAATCCTCGCTGCTCAACCTCGTCCCGCGGCTCTACGACGTGACCGAAGGCCGCGTGACCATCGACGGACAGGACGTCCGCGCGGTGACCCTCGCGTCCCTGCGCGCGGCGGTGGCGGTGGTGTCGCAGGAGGTGGTCCTGTTCGACGACACGATCGCGCGGAATATCGGCTTCGGCCGGCCCGGGGCGTCGCCTGCGGAGATCGAGGCGGCCGCCCGCGCCGCCGCGGCCCACGACTTCGTCGCGGCCCTCCCGGAGGGCTACGACTTCCGTGTCGGGCCCGGCGGCGGCCGACTGTCCGGCGGCGAGCGGCAGCGGGTGGCGCTGGCGCGCGCCTTCCTGAAGGACGCGCCGATCCTGCTCCTCGACGAGGCGACCTCGGCCCTCGATTCCGAATCGGAGCGTCTGGTCCAGGAGGCGCTGACCCGGCTGATGCGGGGCCGCACCACCCTGGTGATCGCCCATCGCCTCTCGACGGTGCGCGACGCCGATCAGATCGCCGTGATGGAATCGGGCCGCGTGATCGAGACCGGACGGCACGACGCCCTGCTCGCGGCCAGCGGCGCCTATGCACGCTTGCACCGGCTCCAGCTGTCGGAGCCCGCGACCGCCGAATAACGCGCGTGTGCGGTGACACCGTCATGCGCCGGCTCCGTAGATTCGCGCGCCGGAGCGCGCCATAAGGGCCTCAGTCGATAAGGACCAGACCGTGAGCGACCTGACGTTCGAGATCCAAAGTCATCCCGCCCCGCGGACCGCCGAGGAGCGGGCCGCGCTGATGGCGAATCCTGGCTTCGGCAAGGTGTTCACCGACCACATGGTGGTGGCGCGCTACACGGCCGGTCGCGGCTGGCACGATGCGCGGATCCAGGCCCGCGAGGCGATTCCCCTCGATCCCGCCTCCGCGGTGCTGCACTACGCGCAGGAGATCTTCGAGGGCCTCAAGGCCTACCGCACTGCCGATGGCGGCGCCGCCCTGTTCCGGCCCGACGCCAATGCGCGTCGCTTCCGGCACTCGGCCGAGCGCCTGGCGATCCCACCGTTTCCGGAGGATGCCTTCGTCGACGCGGTGCGCAAGCTCGTCGAGATCGACCGCGCCTGGATCCCCGACACGCCCGACGGTAGCCTCTATCTCCGGCCATTCATGATCGCCACCGAGGCGTTCCTGGGCGTCCGGCCGGCCTCCGAATACCTGTTCATCACCATCGCGTCGGCGGTGGGCTCGTACTTCAAGGACCCGAACAGCACCGTCACGGTCTGGGTTTCGGAGCATTACACGCGGGCCGCCCCGGGCGGCACCGGCGCGGCCAAGTGCGGGGGCAACTACGCGGCGAGCCTCGCCCCGCAATCCGAGGCCGCGGCCCAGGGCTGCGAGCAGGTCGTCTTCCTCGACGCGGTTGAGCGCCGCTACATCGAGGAACTCGGCGGCATGAACGTGTTCTTCGTCTTCGAGGACGGCACGCTGGTGACGCCGCCGCTCTCGGACAGCATCCTGCACGGCATCACCCGCGACTCGGTCATAACCCTGGCGCGGGAAGCCGGCCTGACCGTGAAGGAGGAGCCCTACACGATCGACGCGTGGCGCACCGACGTGCGGGAGGGCCGCCTGACCGAGGCCTTCGCCTGCGGGACCGCCGCGGTGATCACGCCGATCGGCACCGTGAAGGGCCGCGAGGAGAGCTTCACAATCGGGAACGGCAAGGCCGGTCCGGTGGCCCAGCGGCTGCGGAGCCTTCTGGTGGACATCCAGCGGGGCAACACCAATGACGCCCATGGCTGGTTCCAGAAGATCTTTTAAGGCGTCTCGCCAGTTCGAACTCATGGCACGGGGGTCGAGCAGGCTTGGCTCGCACCCTCGGCGCGGCACCCGCACGTCCAACCCATCCCCGCATCGTGAAATGGCGCAGCGCAACGGAGGCCTCGCAGGAGGCCTCCGGACGGCCGCGCGATCCCTGGACCGCGCCTGCGAGGCTGCTGGACAGCACCTCAGGATAAGAGGGATCGATCGGACAGACCGCGTCGTGCCACGGCGGTTGCGCCCGTGACCGTCGCGGCGGGGCAGGTTCCCGATGCGGCCATCATCGGCCCGTGGAACCCCGGCGTCCGGTCCGATCTGCCGTCCGCCTTCCTGCCGCTGGTGACCGTCTACCGGTCCGAGCACGTCGAGACGCCGCTGCGCGACGCCCTGGATCTGAGCGACCTCTGCGGACTGCCGGCCCGCCAGCTCAGCCGGTTCCGGGCCCGCCGCCTCGTCGTCCACGAGGTGCTGATCCGCGTGATGTCGGACCTGTCCGTGCCGGTCGGTGCGGTCTATGCCGATCTCGGCGTGAACTTCCGGGCCATCGTGTCCACAATCCTGCGCGAGGGCATCGAGCCCCGCCTCAGTGAGATCGAAGCAGCCCTCGCCCAGATCCGCGCCGAGGCCGACGCGCTGCTCGATCGTGAGGTCGCCGCCATCCTCGACGAGGCGCCGGCCCCGCCGCCGCCCGAGCCGCGCTGGCTCGATAGGCTCCTCGGACGCCGCCCCCCGGCGGTCGTGGCCCCGCGCGAGGATCTCGCGACCCGGTCCCTGCGCCATCTCGAGACTTGGCAGCGGCGCGCCGCCGAATCCGGCGACGGCCTGGAGATCGCCGCCTGCGAGGCCCTGCGCAGCGTGGTGTCCGGCCTTATCGCGCGGCAGAACACCTTGATCCGCGACGGATCCCTGATGCGGACCATCGCCGGTACGCTGGTCTCGAACGGCTACGGCAGCCGCCGCATCGGCGAGCTGATCGAGCCCTGGATCGCCGCAGTGGTGGAGGCGCATGGCTATCGCCGGCTGGCGCCGCAGGACTTCCCGGTGGTGATGAACGTGAAAGGGGCCTCGGCCTCCGGCAAGAGCACGATCCGTCCCTACCAGCTCGGCCTCGCCAGACGTCTCGGCATGGCGTGGTCGGACTTCGCGGTGATCACACCCGACGTCTGGCGCAAGTACCTCCTCGACTACGACAGCCTGGGCAAGGCCTCCCGCTATGCCGGGACGCTGACGGGCTACGAGGTCGAGATCATCGACATGAAGCTCGACCGCTACGTCACCCGCAAGGCGGCCGAGCGGCGGATCTCGAACCTGCTCATCGACCGGTTTCGGTTCGACAGCTTCCAGGCCGAGGCCGGCTCTGACGGCGGCGGGCAATTGCTCACCCGGTTCGGCGACCGGGTCTACATGCAGTTCATGGTCACGCCCCCGGCCGACACCGTCGAGCGGGCATGGAAGCGGGGTGAGATGTTCGGCCGCTACAAGGCGGTGGAGGACCTGCTGGCGCACAACGTCGAGGCCTATACCGGCATGCCGCGCCTGTTCTTCAACTGGGCGCTCTCGCGCGACAAGCAGGTGGTCTGCGAGTTCCTCGACAACAGCGTGCCGCTGGGCGAGCGCCCGCGCACCATCGCGTTCTGGGCCGACGGGATCCTCAACATCCTCGACGTGAAAGGGCTGATCGACATCGACCGGTTTCGGAAGGTCGACATCTTCGCCCGCAGTCCCGAGGCGGTGTTCAAGGGCGCCGACCTTTCGGCATCCGCCAACACCACCTTCCTGCGCGAATGCCTGCGCCGGATGGCGATCGTCCGCTTCGTTCAGGCCGAGACCGGCCGTGCCATCCTGCGCCTCGATCGCGGACGGATCACCGCGCTGCATCCAGCCACCCTGGCGGCGGTGAAGGCGGGTCCGGACTGGGAGGCGGCCTGCGCGGTCATCGGATTCCCGGCCGATCCGACCGCGATTCCCACGCTCGATGAAACGCTGCACCCGACCGACGCGCCGACGCTCGGTGCCTGGGGCCCGATTTCTCCGTCGGGGCAAACGGAATAATATCGCCGCCCTGACAGTTCATCCCGTCCGTCTCAGGCTGGTATATTGCATACCTAGAACGGATGTGCATGATCGTCGGTGCACGAGAGACGCCGCCACAGCAAGGCCGCGCCGCCCAAGAGAGAGGCTCAGGGATGGAACGCCAGGATTCGCCGTCGGCGAAATGGTGGCAGCTCGCCTTCGGCGTGATCTGCATGGCCATGATCGCCAACCTCCAATACGGTTGGACGTTGTTCGTGGACCCGATCGACCAGCGCTACCACTGGGGACGCGCAGCGATCCAGCTCGCCTTCACGCTGTTCGTCGCCACCGAGACGTGGCTGGTCCCGGTCGAGGCGTGGTTCGTCGACCGCTACGGCCCGAAGATTGTGGTCGCGTTCGGCGGCGTGATGATCGCCCTCGCCTGGACGATCAACGCCTACGCCGACAGCCTAGCGATGCTCTATCTCGGCGCCGTCATCGCCGGCATCGGTGCGGGCTCGGTCTACGGCACCTGCGTGGGCAACGCGCTCAAGTGGTTCCCGCATCGCCGCGGCCTCGCCGCCGGTGCCACCGCGGCCGGCTTCGGCGCGGGTGCCGCCATCACGGTGGTGCCGATCGCCCGTATGATCGCGTCGAGCGGTTACCAGGACGCCTTCCTGTATTTCGGCATCGGTCAGGGCGCCGTGGTCCTCGCGCTCGCCTTCCTGCTGCGCAAGCCGTCGACCAACTCGCCGGTCCAGCGCAAGAGCACCCGCCTGCCGCAGACCAAGGTCGACCGCAGCCCCCGCGAGGCGGTGCGCACCCCGGTCTTCTGGGTGATGTACGCCATGTTCGTGATGGTCGCCTCCGGCGGCCTGATGGCGGCGGCGCAGATCGCCCCGATCGCCCACGACTTCCAGGTGGCGGGCGTGCCGGTGAGCCTGTTCGGCCTCCAGATGGCGGCGCTGACGCTGGCGATCTCGCTCGACCGGATCTTCGACGGGTTCGGGCGGCCGTTCTTCGGCTACGTCTCCGACAACATCGGCCGCGAGAACACGATGTTCATCGCCTTCTCGACGGCGGCGCTGGCGGTGATCGTGCTGCTGACCTACGGTCACATCCCGATGGTCTTCGTGCTGGCCACCGCGGTGTATTTCGGGGTGTTCGGCGAGATCTACTCGCTGTTCCCGGCAACCTGCGGCGACACGTTCGGCTCCAAGTACGCCGCCAGCAATGCCGGCCTGCTCTACACCGCCAAGGGCACCGCGGCGTTCCTCGTGCCCTTCGCCAGCCTCCTGTCGGCGGCCTACGGCTGGTCGGCGGTGTTCACGCTGATCATCGTGCTCAACGTGACGGCGGCGGCGATGGCGATGTTCGTCCTGCGCCCGATGCGGGCCCGCTACCTCGCCGCGGAGGAGCATCCCGCGGCGCTCGGCGCCCATCCGATCCGGGCGGCCTGAGCGGCCCCCGCCCCACGACGTCGCCCGAGCGACGCCCAGCCTTCACGGATCTCCCGCCCTCCCCTCCTCCGGGAGCGTGGGGGATCCCCCGCCAGCCGGCGCCCAGAGCCGCCCGTACCGATACCGATCCTCCGGGAGAAACCGTGATGACCGCACTCGCCAAGATCGTCCACACCGCCCCCGAGGTCGAGGCAGAGCCCGAGCTGACCGACGGCTTCCACCTCGTCATCGACGCGCTCAAGCTCAACGGCATCGAGACGATCTACGGTGTCCCGGGCATCCCGATCACCGATCTCGGCCGCATGGCCCAGGCCGAGGGGATGCGGGTGATCTCGTTCCGCCACGAGCAGCACGCCGGCAACGCCGCGGCGATCGCGGGCTTCCTTACCCAGAAGCCGGGCATCTGCCTCACGGTCTCGGCCCCGGGCTTCCTGAACGGCCTGACCGCCCTCGCCAACGCCACCACCAATTGCTTTCCGATGATCCTGATCTCGGGTTCCTCCGAGCGCGAGATCGTCGACCTGCAGCAGGGCGACTATGAGGAGATGGACCAGCTCGCCATCGCCAAGCCCCTGTGCAAGGCGGCCTTCCGGGTTCTGCATGCGGCCGATATCGGCATCGGCGTCGCCCGCGCCATCCGCGCCGCCTGCTCGGGCCGGCCGGGCGGCGTCTACCTGGACCTGCCCGCCAAGCTGTTCTCCCAGGTGATGGACGCCGAGGCCGGCCAGAAGTCGCTGGTCAAGGTGATCGATCCGGCCCCGGCCCAGCACCCCGCCCCCGAGGCGATCGCCCGGGCGCTCGACGTCCTGAAATCCGCCAAGCGGCCGCTGATCGTGCTCGGCAAGGGCGCCGCCTACGCCCAGGCCGACGCGGCGATCCGCAGCCTCGTGGAGACCAGCGGCATCCCCTACGTGCCGATGAGCATGGCCAAGGGCCTCCTGCCCGACACCCACCCGCTCTCGGCCGGCGCGGCGCGCTCGACGGCGCTGAAGGACTCGGACGTGGTGCTGCTGATCGGCGCCCGGCTGAACTGGCTGCTGTCGCACGGCAAGGGCAAGAGCTGGGGCGAGCCCGGTTCGACCAAGTTCATCCAGATCGACATCGAACCCCGCGAGATGGATTCGAACGTCGAGATCGTCGCGCCGGTGGTCGGCGACATCGCGTCCTGCGTGCAGGCGCTGCTCGACGGCATGGGCCAGGGCTGGCAGCAGCCTCCCTCCGACTGGATCGAGACGCTCAGGACCAAGCGCGAGGCGAACGTCGCCAAGATGGCGCCGAAGCTCATGAGCAACGCCTCGCCGATGAACTTCCACGCGGCGCTCGGTGCGCTCCGCACCATCGTCAAGGAGCGGCCGGACGCGATCCTGGTCAACGAGGGCGCCAACACCCTCGACCTCGCCCGGGGCATCATCGACATGTACCAGCCGCGCAAGCGCCTGGATGTCGGCACCTGGGGCATCATGGGCATCGGCATGGGCTTCGCGGTCGCGGCGGCGGTCGAAACCAGCAAGCCGGTCCTGTGCGTCGAAGGCGACAGCGCCTTCGGCTTTTCCGGCATGGAGGTCGAGACCATCTGCCGGTACGGGCTCCCGGTCTGCATCGTCGTGTTCAACAACAACGGCATCTACCGCGGCACCGACACGGATCCGACCGGCCGCGATCCCGCCACGACGGTGTTCGTGCCGGATTCCCGCTACGACAAGATGATGGAAGCCTTCGGTGGCGTCGGCTACCACGTCACCACGCCGGACGAGCTGACCCGCGCGGTCAACGAGGCGATGAACTCGGGCCGCCCGGCTCTGGTCAACGCCGTCATCGACCCGGCGGCCGGAAGCGAGAGCGGCAACATCGGCAGCCTCAACCCGCAAAGCGGCATCAAGAAGAAGAAGTGAGGGCGGCGGGCCCCTGAAGCCCGCAACCGGGATGTCTGCACGCCGGCCGGATCGCTCAGCGGTCCGGCCGTTCATGACTGCGCGGCACGCTTCGAGGCCGAGCCGCGGGTCCCCTCTCCCGTGCGGGAGAGGGACAGGGTGAGGGAACAGGTCCGTCCGGAAAGGGCGCGATCGGGACGCGCCTCAATGACGTGCTCGTCCTGAGAGTTCTCGCCCCTCACCCCAGCCCACTCCCGCACGGGAGAGGGAGTCTGGCGCCGCTGGCAAGCCACACAACGCGAATCCAACACCGATCCGACGAGTTCCTGCGATGATCGATCCCGACCTCGCCGGCCGCCTGCACTTTCGCCACCGACTGCCCGGCGGCGAACCCCTTCCGCCGGGCAGGCATGACCTCAGCCTCTTCGCCGAGCGCGACGCGGTGCTGGTGGTTCCCGAGGGCCTCGATCCGCGCCGGCCCTGCCCGCTCGTGGTTCTGTTCCACGGCGGCGGCGGCAGTGCCGAGCGCATCCTGCCGATGCTGGAGGCGCATGCCCGCGCAGCGCGCTTCCTGCTCCTCGTACCGCAATCCCTGTTCCCGACCTGGGACATCGTCATCGCCGGCCACGGGCCTGACCGCGAGAGGGTCGCGGCGGCACTGGCGCACGTGGCGGACCGGTTTTTGCTCGATCCGGGGCGGCTCTGCTTCGCCGGCCATTCCGACGGTGGAAGCTACACCCTCTCGCTGGGGCTCGCGAACGGCGATGTGGCGAGCCACCTGATCGTCTCGTCGGCCGGATTCCTGTCGGTCCATCTGCAGGTCGGCGCACCGCGCATCTTCCTGTCGCACGGGACGCAGGATGAGCAGATCCCGATCGACCGGAGCGCCCGGATCCACGTGCCGACGCTGCGCGAGGCCGGCTATCCGGTCACCTATGTCGAGTATGACGGGCCGCACGCCCATCAGCCGGCCGTGGTGGCCCAGGCAGTGGACTTCTTCTTGAGCGATCCGCCCGACGGCGTGTGAGCGTCAGGCCAGAGCGGTACGGGCCGAGGCGCGGGCGCGGATCGGCGCCTCGGGCGCGTCGGCTTCGGACAACAGCGCCGGGATGAGGTCCGTCTGCGAGACGATCCCGACCAGACGGCCGTCGGCGTCGACCACCGGCAGGTGGTGCAGCCCCGCCTCCGACATCCGCGGCACCAGCACGGCGATGGGTGTGTCGGGGCCGACGGGCTCGACCGCGCTCATGATGTCGGCGGCGCAGCCATGGGGTGCGCGGCCCCGCTCGGCCGTGAGCCGCAGGCGGCGGCCGAGGCCGAGGCGCGGCCCGGACCGGTCCCAGGCGGCCTTGTCGAGGAGATCCGTCTGCGTGACGATGCCGAGGACGCGTGCCCCCTCGTCGGTCACCGGAAGCGCCTTGATCCGGTGCCTGCGCAGCAGCCGCAACGCCTCGGCCAGCGGCGCGTCCGGCGCCACCGCGATCACGTCGCGCGACATGATCGCCGCGCAGGTGATCGGACTCGAGAGGCGGCCGTAGACCCGCATCTGCACGCGCCGCAGGATCTGCTCCAGGTCGCTGCGGTCGACGTCGAGGAGCTGGTCGAAATCCTCCAGCGCGGCGTCGAGGTCCGAGGCCCGGAAGCCCACCCGGGCGCCGGAGGGCGGATCGGCCGTTCTCGGACCCGCCGGGCGCAGATGCGGGTAGGCGCGCCCCGTCAGGTTGTTGAACAGCAGGGCGGTCGTCAGCAGCAGCAGCGAATTGGCCGCGACCGGCCAGAGCACGAAGCCGTAGCCCAGCTCGCGGATCGCCGGGCCGCCGAGAACGGCCGTTAGCGCTACGGCTCCGCTCGGCGGGTGCAGGCAGCGCAGGGCCATCATCAGGGCGATCGCAACCCCGATGGCGCAGGATGCCGCCACGAACGGATCGGCGATCCACGCCCCCGCCGTGACGCCCACGAGTGCCGCCACGATGTTGCCGCCGAGGATCGACCACGGCTGCGCCAGGGGGCTCGCGGGCACGGCGAAGAGCAGCACCGCCGAGGCGCCCATCGGGGCGATCAGGACAGGCAGCGCCTCGGAGCCCAGGGCGGCGCGGCAGACGAGGCCGGTCGCCAGGATGCCCGCCAGGGCACCGGCGGCGGAGCGCAGGCGCTCACGCTTGCTGATCGGGGTCAGCTCCGGCAGGAAACGGCTCAGGAATGCGCGCATCGGATCCGGGGCTCGCACATGAAAAGGACGGCGCTGGGGGAGCGCCGTCCTGTCTCAGGAACGCTGAGGTCGGGCGCTGTCTATCAGACCGCGCGAGCCTCGTGCATCGCCCGGATCTGCTCCGGCGAGTAACCGAGGTCTGCGAGCACCTCATCGGTGTGCTCGCCGAGCAGCGGCGACGCCTTCACCTCGACCTTCATGTCGGAGAACTTGATCGGGCTACCGACGGTCAGGTACTTGCCGAGCTTCGGGTGCGCCACCTCGACGACGGTGCCGCTCTCGCGCAGGGACTTGTCCTCGGCGATCTCCTTCATCGACAGCACCGGCGCGCAGGGGATGTCGTAGGTGCGCAGGATGTCCACCGCCTCGAACTTGGTCTTGTCGGCGAGCCACTCCTCGATCGTCTTGAAGATGTCGAAGATCTTGTCCTGGCGCGCCCGGGCGGTGTTGTAGCCCGGATCGGTGATCCACTCCTCCTTGCCGAGCGCCTTGCAGATCGGCGCCCAGGCATGACCTTGGATCGTGAAGTAGATGTAGGCGTTCGGGTCGGTCTCCCAGCCCTTGCACTTCAGCACCCAGCCCGGCTGGCCGCCGCCGCCGGCGTTGCCGCCCCGCGGCACCACATCGGAGAACTCGCCGTGGGGGTACTGCGGGTACTCCTCGAGGTAGCCGAGGGCGTCGAGGCGCTGCTGGTCGCGCAGCTTCACGCGGCAGAGGTTGATCACCGAGTCCTGCATCGACACGGCGACCTTCTGGCCCTTGCCGGTCTTGTTCTTCTGGTGAAGCGCCGTGAGGATGCCGATGGCGAGGTGCATGCCGGTGTTGGAGTCACCCAGCGCGGCTGCGCTGACGGTGGGCGGCCCGTCCCAGAAGCCCGTGGTCGAGGCGGCACCGCCCGCGCACTGGGCGACGTTCTCGTAGACCTTCAGGTCCTCATAGTGGTGGCCGTCCGAGAAGCCCTTCACCGAGGCGAGGATCATGCCCGGGTTCAGCTCCTGGATGCGGGCCCAGGAGAAGCCCATCCGGTCGAGGGCACCGGGGCCGAAATTCTCGACCATGACGTCGGAGTCTTGAATGAGCTTCTCGAGGACTTCCTTGCCGGCCTGGGTCTTGGTGTCGAGGGTGAGCGAGCGCTTGTTGGAGTTCAGCATCGTGAAGTAGAGCGCGTCTGCGTCCTCGACGTGGCGCAGCTGGGTCCGGGTCACGTCGCCGGCGCCGGGACGCTCGACCTTGATCACGTCGGCGCCGAACCAGGCGAGCAGCTGCGTGCAGGCCGGGCCGGCCTGGACGTGCGTGAAGTCGATGATCTTGATGCCTTCCAGCGGCTTGCTCATGGGGCGTTCTCCCTGTGCGGTTTGGTGATCGGGACCTTCGGATCGTCCGGCGGGCTCATGGCGCCCGGCGGGCCGGATCCGAGGAAGCTTCGAGTTCGGCCACGCGTTGGCGCAGGCGCTTCTCTTCGGCCCAGCGCTCGGTCTCGTCGCGGATCACGGCGACGATCCCGGTCACCCGGTCGGAGGCGTCCCGCACCATCCCCACCGTGAAGGCGATGGAGAGCTGGCGGCCGTCCTTGTGGAGCGCCGGCACCCTCAGGGTCTCCGCCCCGTAGCGGGTGACGCCGGTGCGCATGGTCTTGGCATAGCCGTCCCAGTGGCGGCGCCGGTGCCGCTCGGGGGTAATCAGATCGAGACTGTGCCCCAGCGCCTCGGCGGCGCTGAAGCCGAAGATGCGCTCGGCGGCGGCGTTCCAGACGGTGATGGCGCCGTCCGGATCGGACACCACCACGGCGTCTCCGATAGCCCTGACGAAGTCGGCGAGATCGGAACCGTTACGCTCCGCCTGCGCCAAGCCCGTCACCGGCGACATCCGGCCAACGGGCCAGGGATGAGGCGGATTGCAGAAGTCCGAAGCTGCGTCATCCGCGGCCACCCTCCCTGAACGTCGCCCGAAAGAGCGGCGTTAAAATTCCAGTCCGGTCTTGCTAAGGAACCGTGACCAGCCCTTTCGTTGGTATTTGGTATGCCAAATGGGGAATTCCGTCAACGCCTGCGGTGACAGGTGGAACTTTTCTTCAACTCGATGCCGCGAGACGCGGCCCCTGACGGAATGCCGGCGGGCGGTCTCGACACGGGCCGAGCAGCCCGGCATTTCGCCCTGGGCCTTCCGAACGCGATCGCTTTCGACACGCCGATGATCGCCACTCAGGATTTCGGGCTCCGGGCTCAACGATCAGGTATGCCCACCGATATCGAATGTCTTATCCGAATGTTGGCACTGCGACTTACTCTTGTCGCCTCGATGACGATTTCAATCTCGGACCGAAACAATTTATGGATCGTCACGCCGAATGATTTCCGTATCGGCTTTTATTGAGAGCCGATTATAAGCGACGGGATCGCCGCCGGCGCGTCATAGATCCGGGGCCTTTCTACAGGTGTTCCGCGGCGAGATCGCCTTGAGTGGGGCTTGGTGTGACTCCGACAGAACGCGGGCACCCCCATGGCCACGCATTCCGCGAGGACGACCGGGCGGCTGGATCCGGCAGACTGCCTCCGGCCCAACAGCGATGTGGTCATCGACGGCACGCACGGATTCCATCGGACCAGGCCGCGCCGCGACACGCGCGGAGGCGACGCCGAGGCATCCATAACGACATGCTTTTGCCGTCTCCCCGTGCGAGAGGCGATCGGCGTGCGGATTGCGGCGCGGTCATGATCCCGGTGACGGGTCGACCTTCTAGGCCGGGAGGGCCGGGAATCAGACCATGAATATGGAGATCCGGAAGGCAGAGGGACAGCCGGTTACGTCTGCCGACCGTCAACAGGCGGTCACTGAGTCGCTTCGGCAGATCGCGCGCATGTCGCGCTTCGCCGATCGCAAGAAGGGGATCCGGTCCTATCAGGTCCAGACCAAGAACGACCCCTGGATCCCGGTTCTGTTCGTGCTCTGTTTCATCCTGCCGGCCTTGGCCGGTGCCGTCTATTACGGCTTGATCGCGTCCAATCGCTACGTCACCGAAGCACGCTTCGCGATCCGACCGGCTCTCGGCTCGTCCGACAAGACATCCTCCGAAACCGGGGGAACCGCTTCCGGCACGTCGAACCAGATGGTGGCGCAGGATACACAGATCACGCGCGAGTTCATCCTCAGCCGGCCGATGCTGGAGATCCTTGAGGGGCAGCTGCCGCTGCGCCAGTGGTTCAGCAGCGATTCGATCGATTACTTTTCACGGTTCGATCCCGAAAAGCCGATCGAGAAGTTCGTCCGCTATTGGAAGCGGCGCGTCGGCGTCGAGGTCGAAGGCGGCTCCGGGATCATGTCCGTCACGGTCGAGGCCTTCGATCCGGAGCAATCGCTTGCCATTGCCAAGGCCGTCATGAAGGAGGCCGAGCGCAAGGTGAACGACCTCAGCGTCAAGTCGCGCGAGGACGCCGTGGCGGAGAGCGCGCGCGAACTCCGTCTTGCCGAAGAGCGCATGACCAAGATCCGCCTCGCCATGCGCGACCTGCGCAACCGCGAAGGTGTGCTGGACGCCCAGAAGACGAATGACATCAATATCAAGATGATCGCGGAGCTGCGGGCATCCCGCATCAACCTCGCGGTCCAGCTCGCGATCGGCCAGCGCGACCTCGGTCCCGATTCGCGCCGGATCATGGATCTCAAGCAGCAGATCAAGGATATCGACGACAACATCGCCCGGATCGAGCGGCAATCCGCCAGCCAGGATCCCGATCAGAAGCGGCTGCTGTCCGACGCGTTGACGCGGTTCGAGATCCTGGAGAACGACCGGAAGAACGCCGAGAAATATTACCAGCAAGTGCTGACCGCCTACGAGCGCGCCCGCATCATCTCGGCCCGGCAGATCGAGTTCTTCAGCCCGATCGTCGAGCCCGTGAAAGCGGAATCGTCGACCGAACCGCGGCGGCTCCTGATGATCGGCCTGATCATGGCGGGCGCCGGAATCCTGTTCGGAGCCTCGATGTTCGCTCGTAAGATGATGACCTGACCCACGCCCGCCCCGCGGAGTTGCCCGGGGCGGATACGTATCCTCGCCTCAGCGGGTGGACCGGGCGGCCGGGCCGATCGTACCGCCGGTCCAGCCCTGTGCCCGCCAATCCTCGGCGCGCTCGTCGATGTCGATCGAACCGGCTTGATCCAGAATGGCGAGGACGCGTTCGCCCCGCGACTCGTCGGCCCGAACGGTGACCAGAGTGCCGCCCCGTCGCACGCCTTCCGCATAGGTCTCGGCTTCGTCGGCGCTGAGACCCGCCGCCGTCAGGCCGCCGATCAGGCCTCCGGCCGCGGCGCCGACCCCGGCGCCCGTGACGGCGGCCACGAGCCAGCCCGCCGCGACCACCGGTCCGAGCCCGGGGATGGCCAGCAGCCCGAGGCCGGCGAGCAGCCCCGCGCCACCGCCCAACACCGTCCCGACCGTCGCCCCGGTGCCCGCCGACTCCGCCGCGTCCGACGGGTGGGGCACGGCGGAACCGGGCGCGTGCGGTTCAGCGGGTGAGTCGGGGCGGTTCGCGACAATGCTGATCTCGGCATGGGGGATGCCGGCAGCTTCCAGCCGGTCCACCGCGTCTGCAGCGGCCTCGTATCGGTCGAACAGGGCGGTCAAGATGCGGACGGCCATCGGATCCTCCCGGACATACCCGGGTCGGAGCCCGGAGACGTGGCGACATCGCGGAAAGCCCGCAAAGGGCTCGGACGGGTCCTCATCAAGCGCTTGCGGCAGCCCCGGTTCCCGGCACCGCCCGCCACATCTTAACGCCGCGCTAACCATCCACCCGGCAGATCTTGCCGAGTCCCCCCGGCCCGTCCGGGGGGAACGGTGACGGATGGAATCGATGGCAGAAGCGGCGAGCGCGCCGGCACAGGCGGGCGTCACGACGGTCCTCGGCCAGCTCACATTGCCGACGCGCGGCGACCTCCACGCGCTGTCCAAGCGGTCGGACCTGCTGTTCGCCACAGGCGTGCTGGGGATCCTGGCGGTCCTCATCTTCCCGCTGCCGGCAGTCCTGCTCGACCTGCTCCTGGCGGTCTCGATCATCATGTCGGTGCTGATCATGATGACCGGCCTGTCCATCGACAACCCGCTGGAATTTACCGTTTTCCCGACGTTGCTGCTCATCGCCACGATGCTGCGGCTCGCCCTGAATCTCGCCTCGACCCGCCTGATCCTCGGGCACGGACACGAGGGCACCGCCGCCGCGGGTCACGTCATCGAGGCGTTCGGCCATTTCGTCATGGGCGGCAACTTCGTGATCGGGATCATCGTGTTCGCGATCCTGATCATCGTGAACTTCGTGGTGATCACGAAGGGCTCGGGCCGCATCGCCGAGGTCGCGGCCCGCTTCACCCTCGACGCGATGCCCGGAAAGCAGATGGCCATCGACGCCGATCTCTCGGCCGGCCTCATCGACGAGAAGGCCGCGAAGGCCCGGCGGGCAGCGCTGGAAGAGGAATCGTCGTTCTTCGGCGCCATGGACGGCGCCTCGAAATTCGTCCGCGGCGACGCCGTGGCGGCCCTGCTGATCACCTTCATCAACGTCGTCGGCGGCATCATCATCGGGGTGGCGCAGCAGGGCATGAGCTTCGGCGACGCCGCCAAGAGCTACACGCTGCTGACCATCGGCGACGGTCTCGCGAGCCAGGTCCCGGCCCTGATCGTCTCGACGGCGGCGGGCCTGCTGGTCTCCAAGGCCGGTGTGCGGGGCGCGGCCGACAAGGCCCTCGGCAAGCAGCTCGCCCATTACCCCAAGGCGCTGGGCATGTCGGCGGCCGTGATGCTGCTGATCGCGCTCCTGCCCGGCATGCCGATGCTGCCCTTCGTGCTGCTCGGCGGCGGCGCCGGCTACGCCGCGTGGCGCATCAACAAGACCGCCAAGCTGGCCCCGCCCCTCGACGCCCAGGGCGTACCGATGGATGCGGCCGCGGTGGCGGCCGCGGCCGCCCCCAAGGAGGAGACGGTCACCGACCTCCTGAAGCTCGACGACCTCAAGCTGGAGATGGGCTACGCGCTCCTGGCGCTCGTCAACGGCGAAGGTCAGGACCGGCTCACCGACCAGATCAAGGCCCTGCGCCGCCAGCTCGCGGCGGAACTGGGCTTCGTGATGC
Organism: Methylobacterium sp. UNCCL125; assembly: GCF_900116795.1. Lineage (NCBI taxonomy): Bacteria > Pseudomonadati > Pseudomonadota > Alphaproteobacteria > Hyphomicrobiales > Methylobacteriaceae > Methylobacterium > Methylobacterium sp. UNCCL125. The sequence continues at coordinate 83,509 of NZ_FPBW01000012.1, forward strand.
CGTCGGTGCGCATCCTCGACAACGTCCAGCTCGACGCCAACGCCTACGTGGTGCGGGTGAAGGAGATCGAGGCCGGCACCGGCCGGATCTTCCCCGGTCAGTTCATGGCGATGGATCCGATGGGCGGCCAGGTCCAGCTGCCGGGCCAACACATGCTGGAGCCGACCTTCGGCCTGCCGGCCACCTGGATCGACGCGGCCCTGCGCGACCAAGCCCAATTGAAGGGCTACACCGTGGTGGATGCCGCAACCGTGGTGTCGACCCATCTCACCGAGGTCATCAAGGCCCACGTCTCCGAGCTCCTCAACCACGTCGAGGTCTCGAAGCTGCTGCGCGAGCTGTCCAAGGAGCACGCCGATCTGCTGAAGGAGATCGTCCCCTCGCAGATCTCGACCACCGGCATCCAGCGCGTGCTGCAGTTCCTGCTCGCCGAACGGGTCTCGATCCGCGATCTCGGCGCGATCGTGGAGGCGATCGCCGAAGTGGCGGGCGGGGTGAAGAACCCCCGGGACGTGGTCGAGCACGTCCGCGCCAGACTCGGCCGGCAGATCTGCGCGCAGTACCAGGACCAGAACGGGATGCTGCCGATCATCACCCTCTCGCCGGCCTGGGAGCAGGCGTTCATGGAATCGATCGTGGGCGAGCGCGACGAGCGCTACCTCGCGATGCAGCCCTCGAAGCTCAGCGAGTTCGTCAATGCGGTGCGCGACCGCTTCGAGATGGCGGCGCGCCAGGGCGAGATGCCGGTCCTCGTGACCTCGGCGCAGACGCGGCCGTTCGTCCGCTCGATCATCGAGCGCTTCCGCCGGGAGACACCGGTGATGAGCCAGGCCGAGATCCATCCGCGGGCGCGTCTGCGGACGGTGAATTCGATCTGAGCGCAGACGCTCCCTCGCGACCGGACGGATCGCGGCCCCTGGATGTCGGCGTCGGGCTCCGGAACGCCCGGCGGATCATCGCCTCAGGCCGAACGCGGGAGCCCGTTGCACCCCGCGCGGAGACCGGCCTCAGAAGGGTGAGGCTCGCACGACAGGGCTTCGTGCGCCGGCTTCCCAGACCGGACGCGAGCCGCGACGGCGCCCCCTGAAGGAATTCCCTAGGGCGAGTCAGATCGCCTTCTGCTTGAGCTCCCGCTCCATCTCATGGGCGTCGAGGCCAGGGGCAGTGACCGGCGGTTCCGGCACGACGGTCGCTTTCGGTCCGTTCGCTGGGGTGCCGATCGCCGCGGCCAGACGCGAGCGTTCGAATGCGATCACCACGATCACCGAGATCAGCGCCGGAAGCCAGAAATAGAAGACGCGGAACACCAGCAGCGCGGCGACGACGGCGTTCTTACGCGCCTCGTCGGTCTCCGCGATGTTCATGGCGGTGAGGAAGACGATCTCGAAGACGCCGAGGCCACCGGGCGCGTGCGAGGCGAGCGCCACCGAGAAGGAGGCCAGGAAGATCGCGAGGACAGGGATGAAGCCCGGATTGACCGCGTCCGGCAGGGCAAAATAGATGATCCCGGCCGCCCCCAGAAGCTCGAGCGGTGCCGCCGCGAGCTGGCGCAGCATGATCCCCGGGCGCGGGTATTCGAGCTTGAATTTCCGCAGGCTGATCGGCGGCAGCCGCAGAAGCGAACCGGCGACGTAGAGGGCGACGAAAGCCAGCATCCCGATGCCGACGGCGACGGCCGTACTGGGATTGGTCAGAATCGCCGGGAGCTTGTCCTGCAGGCGGGCCAGCAGATGCGGATCGTAAACCAGCGTGAAGCCGCCGAGCAGCACCGTCCCGAGGAAGAACGTGAAGGAGCAGAGCGCCACCAGCACGGCGACCTGCGCCGCCGACAGGCCCTTGGCCGTATAGGCGCGATAGCGGACCAGGGCGCCGGAGAAGACCGAGGCGCCGATATTGTGCGAGAGGGCGTAGGTCGTGAAGGAGCAGAGCGAGACGAACAGCCACGAGATGTGGCGCACGCCCAGATGCAGGAGGGCGATCCGGTCGTACCAGGCGAGCGCCGCATAGGCGACCAGGGTCGAGAAGGCCGCCAGCAGGATCCGGTGCGGCGGGATCGCGAGCACCGCGGCCCAGATCGCCGAGAGCGAGGTGGTCTTCAATTCCTGATAGAGGAAGTAGCCCGATACCACGACGGCCGCGAGGCCAATCATGGGCCAGATAAACTCGCTGATCTTCTTCATGAACACCGACGCCCTGGGGAGAGCCCCTGATGCGCCGGCACGCGACGCGCTGCAAGCGGCATGTCACCGCCGCGATCCCCCTTGTCAGGTGATCGTGACGGTTTCGTGCCGCGGGAGCCTGCCGATCGGTCCGTCGGCCGGGCTCAGCCCCGGGCGCGGTTCAGGCCGATCCCGTCCATGGCGGCTTGGTCCCGAGCCGATTCGGCCGCGCGCTCGGCGGTCCGCTCGCGGTCGTTCAGGATCTCGACCTTCTTCAGTTCCTCGAAAGCCTCGCCCAGCTCGGCCTTCGCCTCGGCGAGCTGACCCTCGAGAGCCTGGGCGGACTGAATCATGTTGTCCCGGCGCGTCGCCGCCGCGCGGGCATAGGTCGGGTAGGCGAAGTGACCGACATCGGTGATTCCGGCCCGGGCCTCCTCGACGGCGACCTCGCGATCGAGCTCCACCGCCATGCGCTGGAAGTCGGCCATCATCATCTCGATCTGGGTCACGCGCCGGCGCTTCTCATCGACCTGGAAGCGGCGCAGGCGGATCAGCGTGTCACGCGATTTCATTAGGACGCTCACTCCACGCAACGCTTGAGGCCGCGCCCGGGATCACGCCCGGACAGTGCCCATGTGCGAGCCTGCCCACGGCAGCCTCGCCCGGATCCCCCACCTGCACCATGTGGTTCGCCGAAGCGTCGCCGCCCCGAGGCATGGTGCCTAGGCCCCGCCGATGATCTCGGTGAGCCGTGCGTAACCATCGCCGATGGACGTTGCTTCTTCCTTACCCTGCCCCAGAAAAGCCTCAAGATACGGCATGAGCGCCACGGCCTCGTCGACCTCCTGGGAGGAGCCGGCCCGGTAGGCGCCAAGGCGGATCAACTCCTCCATATCGGCATAGGTGGACAGCACCCGCCGCGCCCGCCGGACCACCGGCAGATAGGCCGGATCGCACGAGCGCGGCATGGTCCGCGAGACCGAGCGCAACACGTTGATCGCCGGATAGCGCCCGCGCTCCGCGATGGCGCGCTCCATGACGATGTGACCGTCGAGGATGCCGCGCACCGCGTCGGCCACGGGCTCGTTGTGGTCGTCGCCCTCGACCAGGACGGTGAACAGGGCCGAGATCGTCCCCTGCCCCACGCCGGGGCCGGCCCGCTCGAGCAGGCGCGGCAGCTCCGAGAAGACGGTCGGCGTATAGCCCTTGGCGGTCGGCGGCTCGCCGGCGGCAAGGCCGATGTCGCGCTGGGCCATGGCGAATCGTGTGATCGAGTCGATCATGCACAGGACCTTGGCGCCCCGGTCGCGAAAATACTCGGCCACCGATAGGGTCATGTAGGCCGCGTTCCGGCGCATCAGCGCCGGCTCGTCGGATGTCGCCACCACCACGATCGAGCGGGCGAGGCCGGCGGCTCCGAGGTCGTCCTGAAGAAATTCCTGGACCTCGCGGCCGCGCTCGCCCACGAGGCCGATCACCGCCACGTCGGCGGCGGTGTAGCGGGCCAGCATCGACAGCAGCACCGACTTGCCGACGCCGGACCCGGCGAAGATGCCCATCCGCTGGCCGGCGCACATCGTCAGGAAGGTGTTGATGCACCGGACGCCGAGATCCAGCGGCCCGCCCACCCGCGTGCGGGCGTGGGCGGGCGGCGGGTCCGCGCGCAGGGGATAGACGTCGGGCCCGTGCGCCAGGGGGCCGAGCCCGTCGACCGGCCGCCCGAGGGCGTCGATCACCCGGCCGAGCCATGCGTCGGACGGCCGGATCGCGCCGGCCGATTCGTCGCGGACGTAGGCGGGGCAGCCGCGCCGCACGCCCTCGAGCGAGCCGAACGGCATGGCGAGCGCCCGGTCGCCCTGGAAGCCGATGACCTCGCAGGGCACCAGCCCGTGGCCGTTGGCGCCCTCGACATCGACCCGTCCCCCGAGCCGCATCGCCGCCACCGGCCCGGCGACCTCGACCAGCAGGCCGCGGATCGCCACGACCCGGCCGAACGTCTCCAGCACCTCGATCCGCTCCAGGGCGGCCTGCGCCGACGCGAGGGAAGCTACGGATCTTGCCGGATCCTGTGTCATCGGCCTGGCTCTCAACGCTTCGTTTACCGGCCTCCTTAACACTGCGGGTCACGGGCTCGTAGCGGCTCGATCCGGGTGGCGGCTTCGGCCGCGCCCGACGAAGTCGTACCGGTGTGTCCCATGGACAACAGCGGGGATCGGATCGTTGCGGAGGAAGTACTTACGCCGAAGGGGGCGAGCGGCCTGGACGCGGGCGGATCGGAATCGGGGTCGGGGCGAGACCGGGGAAACGCTGTTTCTCCTGTCAAGCTCGCGGAACTTCGAACGAGACGCTTGCGGGCAGGAATCAGGTTTTGTTAACGATTAATCCATAGCGTTCCACGTCAAGAGCGACGGAGCGCCCGTCCACAGGCCGGTGGCGGGCGAACGATAGGGACGTGTCTGCGCGCTGATGCGGCCGGCGGGGCTGGGGACCGACGATGCGGGTACTTTTGATCGAGGACGACAGCGCGACCGCGCAGAGCATCGAGCTGATGCTCAAGTCCGAGAATTTCAACACCTACACCACCGACCTCGGGGAAGAAGGTGTCGATCTCGGTAAGCTCTACGACTACGACATCATCCTCCTCGATCTGAACCTGCCCGACATGTCGGGTTACGAGGTGCTGCGCTCGCTGCGCGTGGCGAAGGTGAAGACGCCGATCCTGATCCTCTCCGGCATGGCCGGCATCGAGGACAAGGTGAAGGGTCTGGGCTTCGGCGCCGACGACTACCTCACCAAGCCGTTCCACAAGGACGAGCTGGTGGCGCGCATCCACGCCATCGTGCGCCGCTCGAAGGGCCACGCCCAGTCGGTCATCACCACCGGCGACCTGATCGTGAACCTCGATCAGAAGACCGTCGAGGTCGGCGGCGCCCGGGTGCATCTGACCGGCAAGGAGTACCAAATGCTGGAACTCCTCTCGCTGCGGAAGGGCACGACGCTCACCAAGGAGATGTTCCTCAACCATCTCTACGGCGGCATGGACGAGCCCGAGCTCAAGATCATCGACGTGTTCATCTGCAAGCTGCGCAAGAAGCTCGCCAATGCCAGCCAGGGCAAGAACTACATCGAGACCGTGTGGGGCCGCGGCTACGTGCTGCGCGAGCCGATGGACGGCGAGGAGCGCATGGCGGTCTAACCCGCCCGGCGCATCGTCTTCCGAAAAACCCCGTGCGGCCAGGCCGCGCGGGGTTTTCGCGTTTCGAAGGGGCTCCTCCGCGACGGCATCGCCGACGCAGCGCAGGGACATCGGGCCCCGCGCGACCGTGGCGGGCGTGGCGCAGGCCGGAGCTTCCGGCTTGCGATGGACGCTACGCTCAGCGCATCCCGGTCGCGGAGAAGACCTGTGCGGCCGGCGCGATCACCACGTAGCCGCCGCAGGGCGCGGCCCGGCTGATCACCGCACTGGCCACGCCCCAGATGTAGGTGCCGCGACGATCCTGCGCGACGACCGGGCCACCGGAATCACCGAAGCAGACCCGGGCGCCGTTGGCCCGGGCGATGGTGAGCCCGGTATTGCTGGCCGCGATCGGCGTCAGCGTGGCGGTGCGCAGGCGTCCGACGGTGCGGCCGGACAGGCCGGCGCCAGCGATCCGCAGGCTCTTCGGGACCCGCCCGGGATCCGCCGCCAGCGGCACGGGCCGCCGGTCGCGCACCGGCTCGGTCAGGCGGAGCACCGCGAGATCGAGGGAGAGGTCGGAGAGGCTGACGCCCGACGCCTCGTTCGGCAGCATCTCCCCCGGATCGGGACTGTAGCGGGCGGCGACCCGCGCCCCGTAGACCGGCCGCGCCGGCTCGCTGCCGCGGAAGAAGACCACCAGCGCGCCGAGCGGATCGCCGTTCACGCAATGGGCCGCCGTCAGCACGAGATCCGGAGCGATGAGCACACCGCTACAGCGGGTCAGGCGCAGAGCCTCCTCGGGCTGGGTGATCGTGCCGATCGCGACGGTGGCCTGCGCCAGGGCATCCCGCCCCGCGGCCGCCCCGCCGTCGATGGCGAAAGCCGGCCCCGACAGCCCCAATCCGAATGCCAGGGCCGATGCGGCGGCGGCGCAGCGCGCCCCGATGGTCGCGAAGATGGTCACGTGCTGCTCTTCCCCGGCGCGAGCCCCCGGACCACAGATGCCGCGCACGCCGCATCGCGCAAGCGGGCGCGAGGACGCGGCCGCCGTGACATCCGTGACGTCGGCGGCCGGCTCAGCAATCAGCGCGCCACCGTCCAGGCGGTGGTGCCGTCCTTGTTGTCCTTCACGGCGACGCCCATCGCGGCGAGGGCATCGCGCGCCCGGTCGGAGGCGGCCCAGTCTTTCGCGGCCCGCGCGGCGCGGCGCTCGGCGATCAGCGCCTCGACCGCCGCGACGTCCACGCCGGACGCCGCAACCTGCGCCTGCTCGCGGTCGCTGCGGGTGCTGGCGAGGAAACCGAGGAGGTTCGCACCGGCGCGCAACGCGCCGGGCTGCGTCTCCGCGCTGCTCGCGAGCCGGTGCAGCTCGTTGATCGCCGCCGGCGTGTTGAGGTCGTCGCAGAGGGCCTCGACCACCCCGGCGGGGACGTCGGACGCGGCGGGCGCATCGCCGGCGGCATTGTACCAGCGGTCGAGCACGCGGCTCGATTCCTCCAGGCCGCGCAAGGTCCAGTCGATCGGCTGCCGGTACTGGGTCTTGAGCATGGTGAGGCGCACGACCTCGCCCGGCCAGTCGTTCAGCACGTCGCGGATGGTGATGAAGTTGCCGAGCGACTTCGACATCTTTTCCCCCTCCACCTGGAGGAAGCCGTTGTGCAGCCAGACGTTGGCCATGACCGGCGTTCCGAAGCAGCAGCGCGACTGCGCCACCTCGTTCTCGTGGTGGGGGAAGATCAGGTCGATGCCGCCCGCGTGGATGTCGAAGGTCCGGCCGAGATGCTTGGCCGACATCGCCGAGCACTCGATGTGCCAGCCCGGCCGCCCCGCCGCCGCGATCCCCGCGGGCGACGGCCAGGACGGCTCGCCGGGCTTCGCGGGCTTCCACAGGACGAAATCGAGGGGCGAGCGCTTGTAGGGGGCGACCTCGACCCGGGCGCCCGCCTCCATCTCGTCGAGGGGCCGTTTCGACAGGCCGCCGTAATCCGGCATCGACGGGACGTCGAACAGCACGTGGTCCTCCGCCACGTAGGCGTGGCCGGCCCGGACCAGCGCCTCGATCATCGTCACCATCTCGGCGATGTGATCCGTGGCGCGGGGCTCGACGAAGCGGGGCCGCTCGCCTGGCACGTTGACGTCCTCCGGCATGAGCACGCCGAGATCGCGCACGTCGCGGTGGAACTGCGCCAGCGTCCCGTCGGTGAGTTCGCGGATGGTGATGCCGCGCTCGGCCGCCCGGGCGTTGATCTTGTCGTCCACGTCGGTGACGTTGCGCGCGTAGGTGACGTGCCCCGGCCCGTAGAGGTGGCGCAGCAGCCGGAACAGCAGGTCGAAGACGATGATCGGCCGGGCATTGCCGATATGGGCGGCGTCGTAGACGGTCGGGCCGCAGGCGTAGAGGCGGACATGCTGCGGATCGATCGGCGCAAAGGCTTCCTTGGCGCCGGTCAGCGTGTTGTAGAGCCGCAACATCGGCGCCATGAAACCCATCCCCATTCCGGCGCCGCGGCCTGATCCCGGCGCCGCGCCGGCGCCGGAAAACCGGCCCTGCCGTCAACGACCTGCGGGCCCCGCGCGGCGAAGAACGGCCGAAACGTGGCGGATCCGGAAGGCCCGCCACGGCACCCTGTTGCATCGCGGCGACGGCGCGGCCCGCGCGATGGGGCTAACCCAAAAGCGTGAGGAATTCGAGATGGCCTGCGCGCCCTGCACGTAAGGCTTCCTTAACCGCGCCGTCGGACCGTCCGGGGCACGATCCTCACGCCACAGATCCTGTGCCCAAGGACAATTCATGCGACGCTCGGCCGCCGGTTCCCTCGCCCTCGTCACCGTTCTTGCCTGCGCAGGCCTGACGCATGTCGCGCTGGCCGGCACCGACGGCGAGACGCCTGCGAAGGCGCCCGCCCGTGTCGAGAAGACCTTCCTGATCCCGTCAAGCGACGGCTACGGCGTCGGCGAATGCCTGACCACGCCGGGCAGCGCCTGCGGCCAAGTCGTCGCCAACGCGTGGTGCGAGGCGCAGGGCTACGCGGCCGCCAATTCCTACGGCGTGGCCGCCGCCGACGAATATACCGGCGCGATCAGCCAGCCGGTCCCGACGCCGTCCGAGCGCCCGATCCGGATCACCTGCCAGGACTGAGCCGGCCAGGGCCGGCCCAGTCGGCAGGGCGCTCCGCTCACTTCATGAAGTCGGCGCATCTCTGCGCCGGTTCGGTGCCCCAGGGCGCCAGCGGCACGGCCGAGGTCGAGTTCTTGGGCGAGCCCTGGATGACCTTGTCCGAATAGACCATGTAGATCAGCGTATTGCGCTTCGCGTCGCAGCCGCGGACGATCTGCATCGACTTGAAGATCAGCGACCGACGCTCGCTGAACACGACTTCACCCTGGCTGAGCTTGCCCTTGAAGGCGATCGGCCCGGTCTGCCGGCAGGCCAGCGAGATGTCCGAGACGTCCTCGGCGAGGCCCAGCGTGCCCTTGATCCCGCCCTTCTCGGGCTGGGTGTACCAACAGGCTACCCCCGAGACTGCCGGATCGTCCACGCCGTAGACCACGAGCTTGTCGTTGGGGGTCAGCGGCCGCCAGACCGTCGACTTGTCGAAAATGCGATCCGGCTCCTGCGCCGAGGCCGGACCGGCTGCGGCCAAGCCCACGGCCAACAGCCCGACATAGGTGAGACTCCGAAACAACATCACTGGCCAATTCCCCCTCACGCTTGCCGGCCGGATGTAGGAGGGGTGTCGCGGTCTTGCGAGGGGGCGTAGAATGGCTCCGCTTCGGTTCCGAAGCGCGGATGCGCGCGGGCCTGGATTCTCCGGATCGCCGCGCACCCGATCAACGCGATGCAGCCTATGCCTCACCGCCCGATCGTCCGTACGTTCGGCCGCCTCGTCCTGAGCGCGGCCATAGCCCTCGGACTGTCCTATCCCTTCGCCACCGCCGCGCGCGCGCAGGACGCGGCTCCCAGCCCGCCGCCGACCGAGGCACGGCCGGCGCCGCAACTACCGTCGCCCCAGTGCCGGCGGTACCGGGCGGAGCTGGCCTCGCTCCAGACCGGCGCCAGCACGACGCGCGCCCTGAACGACGAGATCGGGCGGCTCGAGGCCTATTTCCGCGGCCTCAACTGCGAGGGCGGCAAGTTCCTGTTCTTCGACACGCGACCGCCGCAATGCGGGGCGGTGGAGCAGCGGATCCGCGCCCTCAAGGCCACCTATGGCGGCGCCGTGATCGACGACAGCGGCGCCCGGAAGCGTGAGCTCCAGGGGCTCGTGGCCTCCACCTGCCCGCCGCGCGAGACCTATGCCGGCTCCGGCGAGGCCTATGCCCGGGGCGGCCCGCAGACGGTCTGCGTGCGCACCTGCGACGGCGGTTTCTTCCCCCTGAAGAACCTGCCCGAGGGACGCGGCGGTGCCGACGAGATGTGCCAGGCCCTGTGCCCGGGGACCGAGGCACAGGCCTATTCGATGCCGTATGGCGACGATGCCCTGAAGCACGCCGCCACGGTGAAAGGCAGCCGCGCCTATGCGAGCCTCGCCAACGCCTTCAAGTTTCGCAAGGAATTCGTTCCGAACTGCTCGTGCAAGCCGGAGGGCAAGAGCTGGGCCCAGTCCCTGGTGAAGGCCGAGAGCATGCTGGTCCGGCACAAGGGCGACATCTTCGTCACGCCGATGCAGGCCGAGGCGCTGTCCCGGCCGAAGGTGCGCCTCACCCTGGTGGGACGGGCCGACCGGACCGCGGCCGAACTCGCCGCCGATGTGGCCGGTCGCGCCGGGGTCGACACGAAGGCTGGCCTGACACCGGTGGAACCCGGAAAGGCCGAGCCGGCGGCGGCGAAACCCGATCACGTTGCCGTGCGCATCATCGCGCCGGACGTCGTCGCTGTCCCCAAGCGCCTCACGCCCTGAGACCTCCCCCGCCCGCGCGCGGGGGAACCAAATGCCGCGTTCCGGGTTCGGGTCGGCCTGAACCGACATGGGACCGCGATGCGTCTGCTCCGCCTGATCCTCCTCACCGGCACGGTGCTGCCGGCCCTCACGCTCATGCAGCCCGCCGGAGCCGAGCCGGGCCGGTTCCACCTCGCACAAGGTGGACCGGAGGAGCGCGGCCCCCGCGGCGGCGAGCCGCCACACGGCGGACCGCGCCCGGAGCGGCCGCCGCAGGAGCGGCCCGGCCCGCAGCCGGGTCCGCCGGCTGGACGTGAACGCCCCGAGCCCCGACCGGAGCCCCGACCGGAGCGCGCCGCGCCGCCGCCGCGCGAGCGGCCGGAACCGCCGGCCCAGCGTGCACCGCAGGCTGAGCAGCCTCAGCGGGAGCGCGGGCCCGAGCGCCGTCCCGAGCCGCCGGCATCGCGCCCTCCGGCACAGGAGCGGCAGCAGGAGCGCCAGGATCGGCAGCAGGAGCGCCAAGAGCGGCAGCAGGAGCAGCGCCAGCCGGATCAGCGCCAGCAGGAGCGCCGGGAGCAGCAGCCAGATCGTCCGGATCGCGGGCCTCAGGACCGCGCAGCCCCCGGGCGGCCCGGCCCGGAGCGGCAACAGGCGCCGGATCGGGACCAGGGTCCTGCTCCTCAGCCGAAGCCGGAGCGGCCGCCGGCACCGCCGCAGCAGCGTCAGGCACCGGACCGGGATCGCACGGCCCCGGAGACGCCCCCGAACCGTCCCGCACAGCGCGACGCCACACCCGACCGTGGGCCTCCCGGCCAGCGACCGGCCGGTCAAGGCGGCCCCGATGCGCGCCCGCAGGCGCCCAATGCGACGCCGGACGGGCCCGGCAGACCGTCCCAGCGTCTGGATGCCCAGCCCGAGAACCGTCCGCAGCCGAATACCGGCCCGGGCGCAGAGCCCGGCCGGCCGGGCTCGCCCAACACGGCTCCGGGGGTCCCGGGGCGGCCGTTCCAGCCTCAGGGAGGCCAACCCGAAGGGCGCGGGCAGCCCCAGCCGAACGGCGCGCCCGGCGCCGAGCCGGGACGACCGCTCCCGCCCAACATGGCCCCGGGCGTCCCGGGCCGCCCGTTCGTGCCGCCGGGACAGGGCGCGGCGCCAGGACAGGCTCCGCCCCCCGGAGGCGTGCCGCCGGGACAGCCGCCGGTGGGTGGCCCCGGCCGGCCGGTAGATCCCGGCCCCGGTGCCTTCAACCGGCCGGGCCAGCCGGGCTACGTCCCCGGCGGCTTCCGGCAGAACGACACGGTGCGCGATTTCGAGCAGGTCCGCAGCGACCGCCGCGAATTCGTCGAGGATGGCCGGACCTACTATCGGGAGCCGGGCCGCATCATCGTGCGGGATCGCGACAGCTACCTGATCCGCCACGACGAGAACGAGCGCTTCCGCGACCTCGACCCGCGCGGCTACCGGTTCGAGCGTCGGGGCGCCGAATTCTACAGCTACGTCGCGTGGTCCGGCGGCGGCCAGATCGTCACCGTCACCGACGATGACGGCCGGCTGCTGCGCCGCTACAGCCGCTACCCCGACGGCCGGGAGGTCGTCCTGATCGACAACAGCTATTCCGGTCCGCTGCGCCCGATCTACGAGGACGTGGTGGCGCTGCCGCCGCCCGATATCCGAATCCCGCGGGACCGCTACATCGTGGACTACGCCCAGGCCGACGAGGCGGAGGTCTACGAGGCGCTGACGGCACCGCCGGTTGTCCCTGTCGAACGCCGCTACACCCTCGATCAGATCCGCTACAGCCCGGACCTCCGCGCCCGTCTGCGCTCGGTCGACATCAACACGATCACCTTCGATACCGGCTCGTTCACCGTGACGCCGGATCAGGCGGCCAAGCTGTCGGTGATCGCCGCGGCCATGAACCGCGCGATCCAGGCCAATCCGCGGGAGGTCTTCCTGATCGAGGGCTTCACCGACGCGGTCGGCTCCGACATCGACAATCTCTCGCTGTCGGATCGGCGTGCCCAATCGGTGGCGACCGTGCTCACGGAGCAATTCCGGGTGCCGCCGGGCAATCTCACCACCCAGGGCTACGGCGAGCAGTATCTCAAGGTGAACACGCAGGGCCCATCCCGGGAGAACCGCCGTGTCGTGGTCCAGCGGATCACGCCTCTGCTGCAGCAGGGTCCGGATCAGGGACAGGCAGCGCCTCCGCCTCCGTCGGCGCAGCCGCCGCGCTGAGTCGATCGCCGCGCAGATTTGCCCTGCGCGGCGATCGACGGTCCGGGGCGCTGCCCTGCCTCGGGGCAGGTGGCAGAGGTGGACGGGAGGCGGCCCGGTCGGACGGAACGGCGTGGTGCTGATCCTGGGCAGCCTGTACGGTCGCCTCTGATCGTCGCCCTGCGGCTGTGCCACCGCCCGCCGCGCGCGATCCGAACCAGGAGATCCGCCCATGAGCGCGCGCAGCCACGCCCGACATGTCGTCGACCAGTTCGGCGCGCAGGCCTCCGCCTACGTGACCAGCGCCGTACACGCGGCGGGCGCCGACCTCGACCGGATCGGCGTTCTGATGCGCGCGCGGCCGGGTGCCCAGGTCCTCGACCTCGGCTGCGGCGGCGGCCATGTCGCCTTCACGGCCGCCGCCGCCGGCGCCGCCGTCACGGCCTACGATCTTTCGGCTGACATGCTGGCAGCGGTCTCCGCCGAGGCGTCCCGGCGGGGTCTCGACCGGATCGAAACCCGGCAGGGCGGCGCCGAGACCCTGCCCTTCCCGGACGCGATCTTCGACGCGGTGCTGACCCGCTACAGCGCCCACCACTGGCGCGACGTCCCGGCGGCGCTGGCCGAGGCGCGGCGGGTGCTGCGGGCAGACGGCCTGCTCGTCGTCAGCGATATCGTCGCTCCGGAGGATCCGCTGCTCGACACGCACCTGCAGGCCGTGGAGCTGCTGCGCGACCCCTCGCACGTGCGCGACTACCGGGTTTCGGAATGGCGCGCCCTTTTGGAAGCGGCCGGGTTCGAGCCCGGCGCCGTGATGGCGAGCCGGCCGCGCATGGACTTCGCCAGCTGGATCGCCCGGATGCGCACGCCGGAGATCCATGTCGCGGCGATCCGCGCCCTCCAGGCTGCGGCGCCCGCCGAAGTCACCGCCCATTTCGGCATCGAAGCCGATGGCAGTTTCCTGCTCGACGCCGCACTGATCGAGGCGACCCTGAGGCTTGGCCGTTGAACGGTCGCGGACACATCCCCATGTTGCAGGACCGCGCCACCAGAGGAAGCCGTCCCCGCCCAGCGGGGTGCCGGCTCAATGATCCGGTCTGATCGAGCTCCTCGTCGTCGTCCTGCTGATCGCGCTCAACGGCGTCTTCTCGCTGTCGGAGCTGGCCCTGGTCTCGGCTCGCAAGAGCCGGTTGCGCGCCTTGGCCGAGGAGCGCCGTGCCGGCGCGAGGGCCGCCCTCGCGCTGGCCGAGGAGCCGGGGCGGTTTCTGTCCACCGTTCAGATCGGCATCACGCTGATCGGCATCCTCTCCGGCGTGGTCTCGGGCGCGGCTCTGGGCGACCGCCTCGCCCTGATTCTGATCGATCTGGGCTTGGGCAAGGGCTGGGCCGACACATTGGGCTACACCCTGGTGATCGGCGTGATCACCTACCTGTCGGTGATCATCGGCGAACTGGTCCCCAAGCACCTCGCCTTGCGCAACCCCGAACGGATCGCCTGCATGGTGGCGCCCGGCATGCGGGTGGTCTCGCGCGCGGCTCTGCCGGCCGTGTGGCTCCTCGACGCCTCGACGCGGGCGGTGTTCCGGCTGATCGGCCAGGAGACAGAAAGCGCCAGCGCGGTGACCGAGGAGGAGATCCGTAGTCTCGTGGCCGAGGCCGAGACCGCGGGCGTCATCGAGGGCGACGAGCGGGCGATGATCTCCGGGGTCCTGCGCCTCGGCGACCGTCTGGTGCGCGGCGTCATGACTCCGCGCACCGACGTGACCTGGATCGATCTCACCGATGATCCGGAGACCGTCCGGGCACGCATTTTCGCCAGCCCCTATGCCCGTCTGCCCGTCGCCGATGGTGGCCCCGACGCGATGATCGGCGTGCTTCAGCTGCGCGACCTGATCGGCCCCTTGTCGCGAGGGGAGCCCCTCGACCTGCGCGCGCAGGTCCGCGCGGCGCCGGTGCTTCCGGACACGCTCGATGCCCTCGACGCCCTGGATACGCTGCGCCGGGCCTCGGTGCCCATGGCCCTGGTGCACGACGAGTATGGACATTTCGACGGGCTCGTGACCCCGGCCGACATCCTCGATGCCATCGCCGGGGCGTTCCTGTCGGAGGATACGGAGCCGGACGCGGTACCCCGCCCGGACGGGTCCTGGCTGATCGCGGGTTCGATGCCGGTCGATGAACTGACCGACCGGCTGGGCCTGCGTCTCCCGCCATCGCGCGACTATGCGACGGTCGCCGGCCTGGTCATCGCGGTGCTCCAGCACCTACCGGAGACGGGCGAGACCTGCGACATCGCCGGCTGGCGGTTCGAGGTCGTGGATCTCGACGGCCGGCGCGTCGACAAGTTGCTCGCGAGCCGTCTCGCCGAAACCGAGGCTTCGTAGCTCAAGCGGTCTCGCCGGACAGGCGCCGCGCCGCGCGTGCCCGTCCGATCAGCGGCAGCAGACCCGCGAGGTCCGGGCCGTGCTCCAGCCCGGTCAGCGCGAGGCGGAGCGGCATGAACAGGCCCCTCCCCTTCGCGCCGGTCCGGCTGCGGATCTCCGTCGTCCACGCTTTCCAGGTCTCCGGGCCGTATGGCTCCGGGGGCAGGGTCTCGCGAGCGGCCGAGATCACGGCCGGCTCGGTGAGGACAGGCTCGACCGGGCCGGCGACGACGCGCCACCAATCGGCCGCCTCGGGGACACGGCCGAGATTGGCCCGGACCGCCAGCCAGAAGGCTTCGGCCCGATCCGCCGGAATCCCGAGATCGGCGAGGCGCGCGGCCGCCTCCGCGTACGGCATGGCGTGGATCAGTCGGGCGTTGAGGCCGTCGAGTTCCGCCGGATCGAACCGGGCGGGCGCCCGCGAGATCTCGCCGAGGTCGACGAGGCGCGCGAGGGTGTCGAGATCTGGGACGGCCCGCACGGATTCGGCCGAACCGGTGAGCACGGCCAGCGAGCGGACCGCCGCGGGCTCGTAGCCGGCCTCGCGCAGGCCCCGCAGCGACAGGTGGCCGAGGCGCTTCGACAGCCCCTCCCCGTCGGCGGTCGTCAGCAGGTTGTGGTGGCCGAAGACCGGCACGGTAGCGCCCAGGGCCTCGAAGATCTGCACCTGCACGCCGGTGTTGGTGACGTGATCCTCGCCGCGGATGACGTGGGTGACGCCGAGATCGGCGTCGTCCACCACCGACGGCAGCGTGTAGAGATAGCTGGCATCGGCGCGGATCAGGACCGGGTCCGACAGGGACGCGCAGTCGACATGGGCCGGACCGCGGACGAGATCGTCCCAGGTGACGGTCCGCGCCTCCAGAAGGAAGCGCCAATGCGGGCGGCGGCCCTCGGCCTCGAACGCCGCGCGCTCCTCGGCGGTGAGCCGCAGAGCCGCCCGGTCGTAGATCGGCGGCTGGCCGCGTCCGAGCTGGCGTTTGCGGCGGCGCTCCAGCTCCTCCGGCGTCTCGTAGCAGGGATAGAGCCGGCCCGCTGCGCGGAGGCGGTCGGCAGCGGCGTCATGCTGCGCCTTGCGGGCGCTCTGCTTCGCGAACAGATCGGGCACGATGCCGAGCCACGCGAGATCCTCGGCGATCGCCGCGGCGAAGGCTTCCGTGGAGCGCTCCGCGTCGGTGTCGTCGAGCCGCAGCAGGAAGCGCCCCCCGGTCCGGCGGGCGTACAGGGCGTTGAGCAGGGCCGGCCGGGCGTTGCCGATATGGAGGTAGCCGGTCGGCGACGGTGCGAAGCGGACGAGAGTCATGGACCGCTCTGTAGCCGATCTCTGCGGGAATGTGCGCGGGACTTCATGACGGCGCCGGACCGATGCACCGCCCTGCGAAGTCCCGCTACCCAGGAGGTGGAAAACCCGTCAGAAGGGCGCGCGTGGTGCGGTGCGGGATATGAGCGGCATGGCGACGGACGGGACGGCCGACATCGTGGTGGTCGGCGGCGGGATGGTCGGCCTCGCCAGCGCCATCGCGCTGAAGGATCGCGGCCTCGACGTGGTCCTGTGCGATCCCGGCGAGGCCCGAGCCCGGACCTCCTACGGCAATGCCGGCGTGGTCAGCCGCGGCTCGATCCTGCCGATGTCGAGCCCCGCCCTTTGGGGCAAGCTCCCGGCCTACCTGCGCAACGCCGATTGCGGCCTGCGCCTGCACTACGCGCATCTCCCGCGGATCATCCCCTACACGGCGCATTTCCTGGCGGCCGCCCGCGCCTCCCGGTGGCGCCGCGCGGCAGCGGCGCTGCTCCCCCTGACGACCGCCGCCTATCCGGCCCATGAGCGGCTGGCCGCCCGGGCGGGGACCGGCGACCGGCTCCAGCGGACCGGCTGGATCAAGGCCTATCGCACGGAAGCGGCCTTCGCGGCCGCGGCCCTGGAGCGGGAGATCCTGGCGAGCCACGGCGTCGCCTTCGAGATCCTCGATACGGCGGCCCTGCGCGCCCTCGAGCCGGCCCTGGTGCGGCCCTACGCGCGGGGGATGCTGCTGACCGAGACCGGCTCGGTGCGCGAGCCCGGCCGTCTCATCGAGGCCTGCGAAGCCCTGTTCGACGCTCTCGGCGGTCGCCGCCTGCGCAGCCACGTCGCCCGCTTGGCGCCCGAGGCGGGCGGGTGGCGCATCGATCACGACAGCGGCACGGTGCAGGCCCGCCAGGTCGTCCTGGCGGCCGGCGCCGCCTCGGGAGCGATCGCCCGATCCCTCGGCTATCGCTTCGCGGTGGCGGCCGAGCGCGGCTACCATCGCCACTACGCCCTGCATCCGGACAGCCCGCCGCTGACCCGGCCAGTCCTCGACACGGGGGCCGGCTCCATCCTGTCGCCGATGGGCGACCACCGGGTGCGGGTCCTGTCCGGCGTGGAACTCAACGCCCGCCGCGCCGCACCCGATCACACCCAGATCGAGGCGGCATCCCGGGAAGCGGCCGGAACGCTCCGGCTCGGCGGGCCCCTGGACAATGCGCCGAGGCTCGGCTCCCGCCCATCGACGCCCGACGGGATGCCGGTCATCGGCCGGGCCCCGCGTCACCGTGGCCTGCTCTTCGCCTTCGGCCACGGCCATATCGGGCTGTCCACCGGGCCGATCACCGGCGAGATCGTCGCCGATCTCGCCACCGGCCGCACGCCCGCGGTGCCGGTGGCCGCCTTCGCGCCGGAGCGGCTTCTGCGCTGGCCGCGCCTGCTCTGACGGCGCTCCCGCCCTCAGCGCCAGTCGTAGGGGTTGTAGGGCTCGAGCGCAGCCTGGACCTTCCGCAGGACGTCCGGCTGCCGCTGGAGATCGGCCTCCCGGGCCAAAGCCCGGAGGAACGCCTGCGGGCCATGTTCCAGATCCCGCGCCAAGCCGTCGTAGCGGTCGGTGGGCTCGACATGGGGGGGATTCACCGCGACGCGGTACGCGAGGCCGCAATTCGGCGGGTCGATCCCGAGCCGATAGCAGATCCGCACCCGGGCGAAGGGCACGTCAGGGCGATAATCGACCCGGTACCCGCCGAACTGGAAGGCACCTCCGGTCACGCGCTCGGCATAGGCCAGCGTCCGCCCAACCGTGGTGAAGCCGGCGGTGCGCCGATCGCGCACGAGGTCGATCGCCGCGCGCTCCGTCGGGACGAAGGGCTGTGCACAGGCGGTACCGGACACCAGCGCGGCCAGGAGAGCGGGAACGACGAATCTCATGGCTTCTTCATGCAGACCGCGACGGGCTCGGCATCCTTGGCCGCCTTGGCGGTCATGTCGAGGCAGCCGACGGTGGATATACCGTCCGTCTGTGTCACGGACGGCAAAACCGCCATGCCCCGGCAATAGGCACCGATCAATTCCTCGTCACGACGACAGGCCACATCCAGGCGCACTTGGCTGTTCATCGACGGCCCCGGCGGACCGGGCGGCCCGGCCGGACCCGTCTCGCCCGTGGGACCGCGTGCCCCGGTCGCTCCGTTCAAGCCCGCAGGCCCCGCTGGCCCCGTAGGCCCCCGGTCACCCGTCGCACCGGGAGGTCCTGCCGGCCCCGGCTTCGGCGCGTCACAGGCGCCGAGCGCGAGCGCCATCGCGCCGAGCAGGAGCGCGATCGGTGGGCCTCTCATGCGGGTCTCCGGTGGGGCTTGCGCAGAGGGAACTTGGTGCGCAACCCAATCGGGTCAACGGCGCCTCGTCGATCGCCCGCATCGATACAACCAAAAGTAGTAGTCCCTGGATAAACCAGCTCTCGCCGATCGAATTAAGAGTTTTGCAAAATCTTGGCCTCACATCGACTTGTATGGCCATGTCTGACTGATCTGCTTGCTCATGAACGCCCGAAGACACTTCAGCGCGCGGAGCAAAGCGACGTCAGGTTGTCTGCTGAAGAGCCTGGGGCGTGACGCCAGCGGCGCGGCCGCGGTGGAATTCGCCCTCGTGGCGCTGCCCTTTCTCGCGCTGTGCGGCGCGGTCATCCAGATCGCCTTCCAGATCTGGGCGACGCAGAACTTCGATCGCGCCCTGCAGAACGCGGTCCGGACGATCTTCACCGGCCAGTTCCAGCTCGACACGGCGGGTCAGACCGATCCGGCGATCCTGCTCGCGGCCCTGAAGACCCGGATGTGCGGTCCGGCCAGCACGCCCGTCGCCACGGTCTTCAATTGCCAGAACGTCAAGATCGACGTCGCGACGGCGAGCAGCTTCGCGAATGCCACCGCCGCCAAGCCGATCGATACCGCGACGGGTACGTGGAACACCAGCTTCGGCAGCAACTACAAATGCGCTTCGCCGGGGACGATCGTGATCGTCACCGCGGCGGTGCCGTTCCCGACCTTCTTCAACCTGATGGGTCTGAACACGCGGCAATTCACCAGCGGCTCCGCAGCGGGATCGAGCCTTCTGACCTCTACCGCGGTGTTCCGGACCGAGCCCTACCAGATCGTCGGAGGGAGCCCATGCCCGTCGTCTCCGTCCTAGCCCGCAAGGCAGCGCGGCTGCGGCGCGACGGGCGTGGCGGCGCGATGGTCGAATTCGCCGTCATCCTGCCGCTCCTGCTCGCGATCTGGGCCGGCATGACCGAGGTGGCGCACGCCATCGACGAGTGGCGCAAGCTCACGCAGCTCGCCCGCACCGTGGCGGATCTGACGGCGCAGGGCGACACGCAGAACCCGATCAGCCCCACCTTGATGAACGACATCATCGCCTCCGCCACGGCGGTGATGCGCCCGTTCGATACGTCGAAGGTCACGATCGTGGTCAGCGCCATGGGCGTCGACCTGAAGAACCCGAGCCCGGTTCCGCTGGTCTGCTCCAGCGTCGCCAACGCCAACGCCACCGCGCGCAGCCCCGGATCCGCGGCCGACCTCACCGTCCCGGACGGCTACCTGACGCCGGGGATGCGCTACGTCCAGGCGGAAGTCACCATCAGCTACGCGCCGATGATCGGCAGCACCCTGGTCAAGCTCGCCAAGGGCGTCAGCGGCACGATCACATTCAAGAGCAGTGCACCTTGGCCGACCCGCGGCGGAAAGGCCTATGGCGCCAACACGTACACCGAGGTCGTCCTTCCGGACACCAAACACGCGAATTGCGATGGCACAGTGGTCAATCGTGCGTCCTGACAGCGCGCCCAAGCCGCGGCGACCCCGGTTCTTCCACGATCGCGGCGGCAACGTCGCGCTGCTGTTCGCGTTCCTCAGCGTGCCGATGCTGATGCTCGGCGGCGCGGCGATCGATTACGGGTTCGCCACACGGCTGGAGACGAAGCTGCAGGCCGCGACCGATGCCACCGCCCTGCTCCTCTGCCAGACGCCGCTCGCCACGCCGCAGGCCGACCTCAACACCCTCGCCGTGACGACCATGACCGGCGCCATGGGGACCGCGAACCTCGTGGTCGATCCTCTGGCCATCACCAACAACCCCCGCAAGATCACCCTGACCACGCACAAGCTGTCGACGACCTTCTTCGGCGCGCTCACCGGCACCAAGCGGATCAATCCGGGCGCCGTGGCGCAATGCGCCACCCCGCTTCCGAAGACCTTCGAGATCGCGCTGGTGCTGGACAATACCGGTTCGATGGCGGAATCGAGCGGCGGCCAGTCGAAGCTCAAGGCCGTGCAGTCGGCTGCGGCGAACTTCGTGGACTACGTCTACACCAGCGCGGCCTTCTCCAGCGCGACCAAGATCGCGATCGTGCCCTTCGCCGGCGCCGTGGCGGTCGATCCGACGGCCTACCGCTACGCCTCCTGGATCGATCTGAACGGCATATCGAGCTACCACTGGACCAATATTGTCCAGTCGCCCCCCGCGCCGTTCAAGAGCCGCTTCGACGTCTTCGCCAAACTGCAGGCCGTCAACCGCGCCTGGGGCTGGGCCGGGTGCCTCGAAACGCTGTCGTACCCGCTTAACGTGCAGGACGGCGCGCCAACCGCCTCGAACAAGGATTCCTACTACGTGCCCCTCCTGGCACCGGACGAGCCGGGGGATGCCAGTGCGCAGGTCGCTCCCTTCCCCGTCGGCAGCCAGAATCCGACGGCCTACAGCTACAACAGCTACCTCGACGACCGCACCGGCGGCAGCTGCCAGAACAGCAATTCCTACACGACGGCGCTCGGACAGGCGTGCAAGTACGTCAACCCGACGGACGCCGTGTCCGCCTCTCCCCTCGGCATCCCGAACGGTCCGAATTTCGGCTGCACGACTCAACCGCTTCAACGGCTGACCAACAACACATCGACCCTGAAGACCCTCATCAGCAACATGGCGCCGCTGGGATCGACCAATATCCATGAAGGGTTCATGTGGGGCTGGCGCACGCTCTCGCCCAACAGCGTCTTCGCCGACGGACAGCCCTACGCGTCGAGCACGAACAGCTCGAACGCGTCGACGATCAACAAGGTCATCATCCTGATGACGGACGGCACCAACAGCTGGAGCGCCAATCCGTACGCGCCCACCGGATCGCTCTATTTTGCGGCCGCCTACTTCAAGAACGCCAACGGCACGACACCCAATCCGCGCATGCCGCCGAAATACCAGAACATCGCGGATGCGAACACGGCCCGCTCCGCCCTCGACGCCCTGACGGCCGAGGCGTGCAGCAACGCCAAGGCGGTGAACATCTCGATCTACACGATCGGATTCAGCATTCCGTCCGACCCGATCGACGCGGCGGGTCAGACCCTGTTGAAGAACTGCGCCTCGTCGGCCGACCAATACTTCCTCGCCAACACGTCGGACGACCTGATCAAGGCCTTCCAGACGATCCAGGCGAGCATCGGCGCGCTGCGCCTGACGCAGTAGACCACCCGGTCGGAAAAAGCGGCGCCCCGGCGTTGAGCCGGACCGCGCTCAGTCGTCGCGGTAGACCCGCTCGCGGCGCTCGTGCCGCTCCTGGGCTTCGAGCGACAGGGTGGCGATCGGCCGCGCGTCGAGCCGGCGCAGGGAGATCGGCTCGCCGGTCTCCTCGCAGAAGCCGTAGGACCCGTCCTCGATCCGGGCGAGAGCCGCGTCGATCTTGCCGGTGAGCTTCCGCTGCCGGTCCCGCGCCCGGAGCTCGATCGCCCGGTCCGTCTCGGACGAGGCGCGATCGGCGAGGTCGGGATGGTTCTCGTTCTCGCTCTGGAGCGCCACCAGCGTATCCTGCGCCTCGCGCAGGATGTCGTTCTTCCAGCTCAGCAGCTTGCGCCGAAAGTATTCGCGCTGCCGGTCATTCATGAAGGGCTCGTCGTCGGACGGGACGTAGCCGTCCTCCAGCTGCACCTTCGCCATGCGTCACCCTCGCTGGATGGTAAACCGCCCACCAGGGGATGGCCGGTGTGCGGCGATAACGTGAGGTGCCGTATAGTCGAGGTGCCTCAGCGCTACAACGCACACAGATGCAGGGGTTGTAACCGGCTGTCACTGCATCGCCGCGTGCGGCAAACAGGCCACGGTACAGATCTTTTACGCTGTCATCGGGTCCGCAGCCGTACGATCGCGGCGGCGATTTCAGCGGTGAGGCTTCGGGCGAGCGGCAGCCTGTAATGGGTCTGATCGAAGAACTGGTCCGGATCCGCCGCCGCGGACCGGCCGTCGCGCCAGTCGACCACCGTGCTCATGGCGTGCTGCGCGAGCACCGCGCGCACTTCGGCCCGGCAGGCGGCCTCCGCCCGCGCCCGAGGGCTGCCGGGCGGCGGCTCGGCCCGCGCGTAGACCGGGGGAAAGACCACCACGACCGGCGTCG
The DNA here is from genome assembly GCF_900116795.1 of Methylobacterium sp. UNCCL125. NCBI lineage: Bacteria > Pseudomonadati > Pseudomonadota > Alphaproteobacteria > Hyphomicrobiales > Methylobacteriaceae > Methylobacterium > Methylobacterium sp. UNCCL125. The sequence continues at coordinate 106,084 of NZ_FPBW01000012.1, forward strand.
CCGCCGGGATACGGGCCAGCTCGGTGCGCAGCCGCGCTGCGATCGGGAACGGGCCGCCATGATGCGGTTCCGGCTCGGGTCCGGCCGGCTTTTCCAGGGCCGCCTTCTTGGCCGGATCGACGCCGAAGCCCTGGCTCAGATAGTTGCGCTCGTAATCCCACCAGCCGTCGGCCGCGGCGGTCTTGTGGCGCGGATTCAGGAGCCAGCCGAGGCGGTTGACCGTCTCCTGCGCGGCCGAGAAGCGGACGAGCCCCCTCAGATAGGCGGGCCAGTCGCCGACGAGCCAGTAGGGGAATCCATGCTCGCTCGGAAAGGCGGGGTCGTCCGCGCACCAGAATGCATCGGCCGAGAGCACGATCGCGTCGGGCCTCGCATGGTGCTTCAGATACCAGCCGAGCAGGGCGAACTGCTCGGAGGGACCGGTGGCCGGCACCGAGAGCTGCAGGAACGGAATGCCGGTGAGCCGCGTCAGGGCTGCCGGCTCGATCAGCTGGATATGCGAATTGCCGATCACCACGCCTGAATAGGCCGGATCGCGCCCGCGCATGGCCGAGGCGGTGCGGGGTCCCTGCGGCCGCACGGCGCCCCGGGACAGCAGCGTCGAGCGTCCGGTATCGTAGGGATCGACCACGACCGCGAGGGCCAGATAGCCCGCGAACAGGCCGACCATCGACAGGGCCAGGATGCGGACGAAGGCACGCCAGTCCCGATCGGTGGTGGGGGGAGCGGGCGCCATCCTCAGAACTGGAAGTAGATGAACTCGTAGTTCGCATCGTCGCCGATCTTCAGCAGGACGAGCACGAACAGCAGCGCGAAGCCGCAGGCGAGGAGCCGCCGCGGCGGCAGGCGGTGCACCGCAGTCCAGGCGGTGGGCCCGACCGTGGCGACCAGGGCGGCGATGGCGATGGTGCGCCACTTGAAGCCCGAGCCCCTGGGCGCCAGCCCGAACAGGCCCTTGAAGATCACGAGGGCCGCCTCGAAGCTCGTCGCCCGGAACAGCACCCAGGTGAGCACGACGAATAGGCTGGTGAGCGCCCAGCCGAGGGGCGCGGGGATCGCGATCCGGGCGCGGCGCGCCAGCACCCCGGCCCCCAGGCCGATCCCGTGGAGCGCCCCCCAGGCGAGGAAGGTCAGGCCCGCCCCGTGCCAGAGGCCGCCCAGCGTCATGGTGGCGGCGAGCGCCCCGACCTGCCGCGGCAGCCCGCGGCGGTTCCCGCCCATCGGCACGTAGAGGTAGTCGCGCAGGAAGCGCGACAGGGTCATGTGCCACCGCCGCCAGAAGTCGCGCAGGGAGGTGGCGCGGTAGGGCGCGTCGAAATTCTGGGGCAGGACGAGGCCGAACAGCAGCGCGATGCCCAGTGCCATGTCGGTGTAGCCGGAGAAGTCGAAATAGATCTGGAAGGTGAAGCCCAGCGTCGCCTGCCACGCCTCCACCACCGTGACGGCCTTGCCGGCGGCGGCGGCCTGGAAGACCGGATTCACGTATTCCGCGAGCGGATCGCCGAGGAACACCTTCTTGGCCAGCCCCACCGTGAGCAGCATCAGCCCGCGGGCGAAGCGCTCGGCGGCGTCGGGCCGCGCGTAGGGCGCCTCGTCGAACTGGTGCATGATCTCGCTCCAGCGCACGAGCGGGCCGGCGAGAACCTGCGGGAAGAAGGCGATGTAGAGGGCGTATTTCACGAGCCCGAAGCTCGGCGCCCGGCCGGCCCGCAGGTCGGCGAGATACATGATGTGGTGGAAGGTGAAGAACGAGATGCCGAGCGGCAGGGCGAGGCCGAGTCGCTGCGCCTCCAGGCCGGGGATCAGGTTGGCGAGATCGGCCGCGAAATCGAGGTACTTGAACACCCCCAGGAGGGCGAGGTTGGCGGCGATGGCGACCGGGATCAGCCATCGGCCGGGCCTGTGCCGATAGAGACGGGCCACGCACCAGTTCGCCAGGATCGAGCCGGCGAGCAGCGGCACGAACCGGACATCCCACCAGCCGTAGAACACGAAGGACAGGCCGACGAGGAGCGGCAGCCGCCACCCGGGCGCGGCGCGCGCCACCAGCCCGTGCAGGATCAGCGCGGCCGGCAGGAAGGCGAGGAGGAAGACGAAGGAGTTGAACAGCATCGGGCGAGGCGGCGCGGAGGAGCCCGGATGGGCCGCCGTTGTCTCCGAGCGGAAGGGACCGCCTTGTCGGGGATCGGGGCCGGCCCGTCAATCGCAGCCGCGCGATCGCGGCCATTCGGCAGCGCGGCGCCGCAGCAACCCCGTCTCAGGTACAAGCGTCCCGGTTGATGCAGCCCTCTAGGTCATCCGGGCGACGCCGAGTGCCTGAGGGCCGGGCGACGTCACCCGGGTGCGGCCTCACGCTCCGCGACGGGCCGCCTCGATGGTCAGGCCCAGCCCCACCGAACCGAACGTGTCCCCCTCCACCACCCGGGCGGCGGGCAGCGCGGCCGTGAGCGCGGCGCGCAGATGCGGCAGGCCGGTGGACCCGCCGGTCAGGAACAGGGCGTCGACCCGGTCGGCCGGCAATTCCGCCTGCGCGAGGCAGCGCGCGATCCGGGCCGCCACGGCCCGCGCGAGGTCACCGGTCTGGGCCGACAGGGTCGCGCGATCCACCGGCACGGAGAGGCCGCGCTCCAGAAGGCCGAGATCGAGCACCGTCGCATCCTGCTCGGAGGCCGCGATCTTGGCGCCTTCCACCGCCCCGGCCAGGGCGTGTCCGCGCTCCCCCTCCACCGCCTCGCGCAGCCGCGCGAGCAGGTCGGGCCGGGCGCCGTCGCGGATCACCTCGTCGATCTCCCGCAGGGTCTTCTGATTGTAGAGACGGTTGATCGCCGACCACGTGGCGAGGTCGTGGTAATAGGCGTTCGGCACCGCCAGGTCGCCCCGGCGCATCGGGCTTCCGAGGCCGAGGAGCGGCATCACCGTGCCGAGGCTGAGCTGACGGTCGAAATCGGTGCCGCCGATCCGCACGCCGTCATTGGCCAGGATGTCGCCGGCCCGGTCCGGCCGCCCCCGGCGCTCCGGCGCGAGGCGCACGATCGAGAAATCCGACGTGCCGCCGCCGATATCGGCGACCAGCGCGATCTCCTCGGACCGGACCTGCCGCTCGTAGTCGAGGGCGGCCGCGATCGGCTCGTACTGGAACGAGACCTCCCGGAAGCCGACGTCGCGGGCGATGTCCCGCAGCGTGTCTTCGGCGCGGCGGTCCGCCTCCGGATCGCCGTCGACGAAGTGGACCGGGCGGCCATGGACCACGCTGTCGAGGCTCTGGCCGCAGGCGGCCTCGGCGCGCTCCTTCACGGCCGTGAGATAGCGGGCGATGACGTCGCGCAGGCGCAGCCGCTGGCGGCCGACCGGTGTGGCCTCATCCATGAGCGGGGTGCCGAGGACGGATTTCAGGCCGCGCATCATCCGGCCGGACCGGCCCTCGACATAGGCCGCCGTCGCGGCCCGGCCGATGATGGGCTCCCGGCCGAGTTCGAAGAAGATCGCGCTGGGGATCGTCCGGTGCGCGCCTTCCAGGGGCAGCAGCGTCGGTCCGTCCGGGCCGTTATGCCCGAGGGTGGTGTTCGACGTGCCGAAGTCGAGGCCGCAGGCCGCCATCGTGTCGTAGATCCGGGTTCGTTCTGGGAGGCCGGTGGCCGTACAGGGCCGCGGCGTCCGGGTCCAGGCCGGGCGCGGCACGGCTGGTATGGCGGGAAGCGTGGACAGCGCGACGGCGGCGCACCCGGATCCGTCGGGCCGTGCTATGAGGCCTTATGCGTTCCGACATCGATCTCGGCCTGACCGGCGAGCGCCCCGCGCTCCTCGACCTCACCGAACTGCTCGCCACGCGGCTTCTGGTCCAGGGCAATTCGGGTTCCGGCAAATCGCATTTGCTGCGGCGGCTGCTGGAGCAGAGCGCCGGCCTCGTGCAGCAGGCGATCATCGACCCCGAAGGCGATTTCGCCAGCCTCGCCGACCGCTACGGTCACGTGGTGGTCGAAGCGGACGGCGACGACGTCGCCCTTCAGCGCATCGCTGCCCGGGTGCGGACGCACCGGGTCTCGGTGGTGCTGTCGTTGGAAAATCTCGACGCCGACGGGCAGATGCGGGCCGCTGCGGCCTTCCTGGGCGGCCTGTTCGATGCCGACCGCGACCATTGGTACCCGATGCTGGTGGCCGTGGACGAGGCGCAGCTCTTCGCCCCAGCGGCGGCCGGCGAGGTCTCGGACGAGGCCCGGCGCCTCTCGCTCGGCGCGATGACCAACCTCATGTGCCGCGGCCGCAAGCGCGGCCTCGCCGGCATCATCGCGACGCAGCGCCTCGCCAAGCTCGCCAAGAACGTCGCGGCCGAGGCCTCGAACTTCCTGATGGGCCGGACCTTCCTCGACATCGACATGGCCCGCGCCGCCGACCTGCTCGGCCTGGAGCGCCGGCAGGCCGAGACGTTCCGCGATCTACCGCGCGGCCATTTCGTGGCCCTTGGCCCGGCCCTGTCGCGGCGCCCGCTGACCATCGCGGTCGGACCGACCCAGACCGTGAGCCGGAGCTCCTCGCCGGTCCTCGTCCCCCTGCCCGACGCCCTGGAAGACGCCCGCGCGCTGATCCTCACGGCAAGCCCGGAGGAGATCGTGGCGCCGTTGGCCCCGCGCCCGAAGCCGCGCCCCACTCCGGCGCCGGACGTGCTCGTCCAGCTCGCCAATTACCGGCCGCCGGTGCCCGCCGAGGAGCCGGAAGAGGAGCCCATGGACCCGGAGGCTCGCGAGGCGGCCCTCGCCGAGGTTCTGGCCTCCGTGCTGGCGGATGCCGACGCCGCCGCCTGCACGCCCGCGACGCTCTATCAGGACTTCACCGTCCGCTGCCGCATCCGCCGCCTACGGGGCGACACGATGGGCCTGCCCGAGTTCAAGCGGCGACTCGCCGTGGCGCGGGCCGAGGCCGGGGGCGCGGTGGCGGACAATTCCGGCTGGGAGCAGGCCCAGGCGATCGCGGCGAGCCTGCCGGACGATCTCGCCGGCCTGTTCCTGGTGGTCGCCCGGGCCGCCATCGAGGGTGCCCCCTGCCCGACCGACACCATGCTGGCCGAGGCCTACGGCACCAGTTCGGGCGGCCGGGCGCGGCGGATGCTGGCCTATCTCGAGGAGCGCGGCGCCATCGTCACCCGCAAGGACCTGCGCGGTGCGCCGATCATCGCGGTGCCGGATCTCGGCGTCGAGACCGGACCGGGCGAGCCGCAGATGCTGCCGGCGGGACCGAAGCGGCGGGTGGTATAGCCGGGCCGGGCTCGCGTCCGACGCAACAGCTATCGCGCGCGCCGCGACGGGCCGAAGCGGCGCGCGGTGCCGCCGGACGGTGTGCCTCTGCTCGCGCCGACCGTCGCGGACGCCCGGTCAGACGCCCCGGGCCATCTCCAGCTTGGCGAGTTCCACCGCGGCCCGCAGCTCGATCTCGGCCATCAGGCCGTCCAGCCGCGGATCTCCCGACAGGCCCGCACGCTCGTTCAGCCGGCCGGCGATGGCGCGCAGCTCCTGCGGTGCGACGCGGCCACCGAGAAGCGCCGCCTTCAGTCGGTCGAGACCATCGAGAAGGTCGCGGCCGCGCTGGGCCGAGCGCCGCCGCCGCTCCTGGGGTGTATCGGCCTCGGACTGGAGAAGCAGGACCGCGTCCAGCCCGGCCAGCGTCGCGGCGGCTGCCGGCGCACCGGCCCCCGTCCCGGGAGCCGGGGCCGCACCGAGGCTGAAGCCGGCGCCCCCCTCGGGCTTCCGGGGAGCCGCGACGCCGCCGGCACTCTGGATCGGCTGGCGAGTCTCGACACGCATGATCCGGTTCGCGTTGCTCCAAGCGCCCCCGCGCAGGACCCGAAACTCGGCCCCTAGGGTTAAGCGCGGGTAAACGAGGCGGCAGAAGCTGCCGGGTCGGCAGGTTCGGTCCCGGTGCGTCGGAACGCGCTGCCGGGGACCCGGAGCGAAAAATACCATTCCTTCAAAGCCTTGCCGCACCGGCTCGACTGGCACGGCCCTGGCAGGATGGCGGCAGGTCCGTTCTTGGTCGAAAATCCGGCATGCGCCCGCGTCACGCGTTCTGTCCCCTCCGGTTTCTGCTCGGTGTCGTCGCGGGCGCCCTGCTGCTCGCCGCCCTGCCCGGGCCGGCGCTGGCCCTGTCGCGCGTCAAGGACCTCGCCTCCATCGAGGGCGTCCGCCAGAACCAGCTCGTCGGCTACGGGATCGTGGTCGGCCTCAACGGCACCGGCGACACGCTGAACAACATCCCGTTCACCAAGCAGTCGCTGCAGGCGATGCTGGAGCGCCTCGGCGTCAACACCCGCGGTGCCACGATGCGGACGCAGAACCTCGCCGCCGTGATGGTGACGGCGAGCCTGCCGCCCTTCGCCGCGCAGGGCACGCGGATCGACGTGACGGTCTCGTCTCTGGGCGACGCCAAGTCCCTCCAGGGCGGCACCCTGCTGGTGACGCCGCTCCTCGGCGCCGACGGCGAGGTCTACGCCCTGGCGCAGGGATCGGTGGCGATCGCGGGATTCTCGGCCGAGGGCGATGCCGCCAAGATCACCCGGGGCGTGCCGACGAACGGCAGGATCTCCAACGGCGCCAATATCGAGCGCGAGATCGCCTTCAAGCTGAACGACGCACGCGCGCTGCGACTCTCCCTGCGCAATCCCGACTTCACGACCTCGAAGCGGATCGCCGCCGCGATCAACGACTTCATGGGCGCCGACACCGCCGAGCCCACCGATCCGGCAACCGTCACGATCCAGATCCCGACCCGCTACAACGGCAACATGATTCGGCTGATCACCGAGGTGGAGCAGCTGAAGGTCGAGCCGGACCAGACCGCCCGGGTCGTCGTCGACGAGCGCTCCGGCATCATCGTCATGGGCCGGGACGTGCGCGTCTCCACCGTGGCGATCGCGCAGGGCAACCTCACCGTGACCATCACGGAACAGCCGCAGGTGAGCCAGCCGGCGCCGCTCTCCAATGGCCGCACCGTGGTGGTGCCGCGCACCGGCGTGAAGGTCGATACCGGCGACGGCAACAAGCTCGCCCTGGTCAAGGAGGGTGTCAGCCTGCGCGAGCTGGTCGACGGCCTCAACGCGCTGGGTGTCGGCCCGCGGGATCTGATCTCGATCCTGCAGGCGATCAAGGCGGCCGGCGCGCTTCAGGCCGACATCGAGCTGATGTGATCAACCGGACCTGGAGGGTCGAACCATGCTGCAACTCGCCAGTCTCGCGGCCAATGCCGCCGGCATCGGGACCTCGGTCGCCGGGAGCGCCGTCGACGGGGTCATCAAGTCGGCCAGCAAGGCCAAGGCTTGGAAGACCGCCACCGAGTTCGAATCGATGTTCTTGGAGAACAGCCTGGATCGGCTGACCCAATCGGACGGCACCGAGGGACCGTTGGGCGAGAACGGCACCGGCGGCGGTGTCTACCGCTCGATGCTGACCAAGGAATACGCGACCCAGATCGTGAAGAGCGGCGGCGTCGGCATCGCCGATTCGATTTTCCGTGAGATCATGAAGATGCAGGGTGCGGCGAGCGATGGAGCGACCAATGCAAAGGGCTGAACCGCTGCGCGTCGCGGACCGGGTCACCGCCGAGGCCCTGGTGGCCGGCGTGCTCGGCAACATGGCCGCCCTGGAGGCCGTGCTCGCCGAGGAGGCTGCCTTCGTCCGGGAGGGCCGCCTGCAGGAGGGCGTCGCCGCGGCCGAGCCGAAGGCCGCGCTGGCCGCCGCCTACATGCAGGGCCTCGAGGTCGCGAAGGCGAACGCCGTCGCGCTGAAGCGCTTCCATCCCGACGGGGTCGAGGCCCTGCGCACGGCCCATCGCCGTTTCACCGCGGCCGTGGAGGCCAACCAGACGGTGCTCGCCAGCGCCAAGACCGTATCGGAAGGGCTGATCAAGACCCTGGCGGAGGAGATCGGCCGGGCTCAGCTGCCGTCCGGCTACGGCCGGCAGATTCCGGCCCCCTCCCCGTACGGCCGCGGCGTGCGCAGCGGACCGCTGGTCCTCTCGCGCAACCTCTGAGCCGCGCCTCAACGGCGGCCGGTGCCGATCCGAAGGTAGGTCCGCACCTCGCCGAGATCCGTGTCCGCGCGGTTGTCGATCGCGAGGCGGCCGGCGACGGCCGGCGCCGCCGCCACGCCATGCCCCGCGCCCAGATCCGCTCCCGCCGTGACGCGGCCCGAGATGCGGATGCAGCCGCCGCTCCCCGGCAGGCGCACGAAGCCCGGCCCCTTGGAGGGGCACGGCACAGGTCCGGGCGTCTTGGGCAGGTCCCGGAGATCGAGGGCGGCGGCTGTCCCGGCGCCGGACAGGCCCGCCGCGATGAGAGCCGCCATAACCGCCAGCATGCGGAGCCGGCCGCGCATCTCAGGCGGCCTGGCGCGCGAGATTCCGGTGAAGCTGGTCGATGTACTGCTCGACCTCGCCGATGAACGGATCGAGATCCGGCTCGTGGATGCGCAGACGGGCGAGGTCGCGCAACAGGATGTCGAGGGCGATGGCGCGCTCGCCGGGATGGGCATAGCCCGCAAGATACGCCTCGACGGCCTGTTCCACCATCCCGATCGCGCCGATCCGCGGCGCGATCCCGAGGCGAAGGACGAGTTCGATGGGTCCGGGCAGCGACATGCCGACCTCTCCTCGATCGAATCACGGCGCGTGGGCGCGTCCGCACGCCGCGGTTCAATCCCGGAAAACGGCAGGACTATGGTCGCTCGGGCCGAGACGGATCTTTCGGATACCGGCCGCGCTCGGTCGGGGACCAATCTCCGTGAACGATCAGCTGATGTAGTTCACCAGTGACAGCTTGGAGAGCGTCGAGGTGACCTGATAGCTGGCCTGGAGCCGGTTCTGCACGTCGAGCAGCTTGGTGATCACCTCCTCGGGGGAGGCCTGCTCGATTCCGTCCAGGGTGTTCTGGACGGTGTTCTGGGTGGCCTTGTTGGTCGTACTGGCGTTCGAGAGGCGCGCCGACGCGATGGTCAGTTGCGTGACCGTGTCCTGGACGCTGGGGGTCTGGCTGGCGGAAGCCAGCAGCCCGCCGGCCTTGGTCGCGACGGCCTGATAGGTGTTGTAGGTGCTGGCATCGTTCGTGGTCGGCAGGGCGTAGGCCATGGTCGCCAAGCCCGCCAGCACGTTCTGGATCTCGGCCGTGTTGGCCCGCGCTCCCGTGCCGACGGTGCCGGTCGCGCTGACCTGGACCGACTGGGTGTCGATCGCAGAGGTCGGCTCCGGCGGCGTCTTGGACGTGTCGTAGGTGTTCTCGCCCTGGTACCAGAGCACCGTCGTGTTCGGGTCGGGGCTTGCATATCCGACCGGGTTGGTTCCGGAATAGACGACCCGCTGGGGGATCACGCCGTTTCCGCCCGGCCCCCCGTTCACGGACCCGCTGAAGAACTGCGTCGCCGCGTCGGCGGTGGCCTTCACCGCGAGCGTGCTGCTCGCCGCGCCCGTCAGCGCCTTCGTGAGGGTATCGGAGAGGTTCTTCATCGTTTCGGCGGAGTTGGCGCCGATCGCGAAGGTGGAGTTCGAGCCCGCAACCACGCTGGTCGCTGCGGTCAGCGTGATGGTCGTGGACGTCCCCTCGGGTGTCACCAGCGAGAAGCTGATGCTGTCGCCGGGGGCCGGCTGAGCGCTCGCGCTCGTCAGATTGACGGTCAGGGTCGCCGGGACCGTGCTCGAGACGGAGGCGGTCAGAGCCCCCGTGGCCGTCGCGGTGCTGCCGAGGGTGAAGCCGAAATTGCCGCGCGTCCCGGGGTTCGATTCCTCCGTGACCTGGATCGGGATCGCCGTCGACGCGCTCTGCGTCAGCCGGCCGTTCCCCTGGGTGCCCAGCTGTGCGCTGACCCGCTCGTTGATGACATCCGTGAGGCCGTCGAGCGTTTGGCCGGTCGAGTCGGTCGATCCGTTGAGGATCGTGTTCGCATCGAGCACCGGCTGGGTCTCGGTGTTGGTCCCGCCGAACAGGTAATTGCCCGCCGCCGACTGATTGAGCGTGTCGAGCACCGTCTGGAGGTTGGCCAGCGCCGTCGCGCGGCCGGACACGGAGTTCGCCGCCACGCTCTGCAGGCCGTTCTGCAAGGTCGACGCGGTGCTCGTCCCGATACTCGCCACCTGTGTCAGGCTCGTCACCGCCAAGTTGGTGCGGGTCTGGGCCGCGGTGATGCCGCTGGCATAGCCGTTGAGGGCGCTCAAAGTGGCCTGAGCCGCCAGCGCTGTGGAGCGACCGGAGCCGAGCCCGCCATAGGTCTGCGAGACCTGACCGCTGGAGAGCTGGTTCGACAGGTCGTTGAGCTGGTTCTTCAGCGTCAGGAGCTGCGAGGCGTTGCGATTCGTGATGTACGAGCCGGCCGCGAAGGGGGTGATCGTCGTCATGATCAGATCTGCAGCAGCTGGTTGAGCATGTCGCGGGCCGCCGTCAGCACCCGGGCGTTGGCGCCGTAGGCGGTCTGCAAAGCGATCAGATTCGACATCTCCTGGTCGATATTGACGCCCGCCCCGGCGGAGAACCGGCTTTGGGCGGTGGAGAGCGCCGTCTGCTGGGTGTCGTCGATCGCCGAGGCGTTCGCGGAGGCCGCCCCCTGGGTCGAGACGATGTCCTGCGCGAAGCCGATCACGGTGGCATTGTAGGGCGCCGAGACACCGCCGATGCCACTGGACGACGAGAAGGTCTGCTGGGTGGAGGTCAGCGCCGCGAACAGCTTCTGGGCGCGTGACCCGGAGGCGCTGGGATCGGTGGCGCTCGTCTGGGTGAGCGCCGCCGTGTTTCCGGACAGGGCGGCATTGACCGTGATGCGCTGGGCGAATCCGGTGAGCTGCGAGCCATTGTCGAGCGAGCCGGTGTAGAGCTTGTTGGGCGTACCGTCGACGAACAGGGCGAGCGACGGGTTGCCCGAGGTCAGGTCACTGACCGACGACATCGGGGTGATGTTGGCCGTCGCCGACGTCACCGTGTCGGAACTCCCGGCCGCCGGCCCGATCACCAGCGCGGCGCCGGTGCCCGAAGCCGCAACTTTGGCGGAGAGACCGAGATTCCCGAGGGCCGTGTTGATCGCGCCGGCGTAGTCCGATCCGCTGCTCGGAATCTTGAACGTCTGGACGAGGGCCGTGGAATCCTTGGTCTGGCTCGCGGGGACTGACGTGGCGTCATCGTTGGACGCGACCAGGATGACGTTGCGCACCGTGCCGTTCACCGTCACCGGGAAGGTCAGGGTGTTGCCCGGCTGGATGCCGGTCAGGTCGATGGACGTCTGCGTGCCGTTGGACGTGCCGGTGACGGTCTTGTCGCTGAGCGCGCTGGCCAGGCCAGCCGCGAGGTCGTCCAGCTGACGTTGCGCCTGCGGCAGGGTCTGGTCGCGCAGTTCGATCCCGGCGGCCAAGCTCCCGGAGCGCAGCACGCCGGGGGCGCCGAGATCGATCTTGCCGCCGCCCGGCAGCGTGGCCGTGATGGTGCCGACCGTGCGCTGCGTCGGATCGGTGGAATAGGCGGAATTGGCGTCGAGGATCCCGCGTCCGTCGAAGCTGAGCGTCGCCGCGTTTCCGTGATCCACCAGTGTGACCCCCGACCGAGTCATCACCGAGACCGTTCCGTCCCTCTGATCGGACGTCTGGACATCCATGTAACTGGACAGGCTGTTGATCGCCTGGTCGCGCTGGTCCTGAAGGGCGGTCAGCGTGGTGCTGTCGGTGTTGTTCTGGATCTTGCCGTTCAGGGTCGCGATGTTGGCGAGCAGCGTGCTGGCGGCGCTCGTATCGCTGCCCAGTTGCGATTCGATGCCGGTACGCAGGTTCTGAACCGTGCCGGCGGAACTGTTGATCAGGCTCGCGAGCGCGGAGGCGTTGCCCAGCACCGTCGTGCGGGCGGCCGCCGAGGTCGGATTCGCCGCGAGTTCCTGAAGCGACTGCGTGAAGGTGTTCAGCGTGCCGTCGAGGGAGGTCGAACTGCCCGGCGTCCCGTAGAGGGCATCGAGCTGGGTGGCGATGCCGGCCTTGGTGCTGGTGTAGGCAGCCCCCGATGTCTCCAGCCGCAGCTGGTTCAGGGCCGCAGCGTCGAAGCTGCGGGTGATCGTCCCGACGGCGACACCCGAATTGTTGGTGCCGGTGGCGACCGTCGAGACCGTCCGCTTGACGTAGCCCGCAGTCCCCGCATTGGCGACGTTCTGCGAGACGATGTTGATGGCCGCCTGCGTGGCGGCCAAACCCGCGGTCGCGGTCGAAATCGCGTTCAGCGACATATCACGGCCTCCGCGTCGCGAGCCCCGGCCTCAATCAGCGAATCACGTTCAGCAGGTCAGACATCATCGTCTGCGCCGTCGACATGACCCGCGTGTTCGCAGAGTACGCCTGCTGGGTTACGATCATCTTAGAAAATTCGCTGGCAATGTCGGTATTGGATTGCTCGATGCTGGCACCATTGATCGTGCTGCCGTTGAGACCGGTGAGCGGCGGCCCGGAATCGGCCGTCTGCAGATAATTCCCCTTCCCGTCGGCCTTCAGCCCGTCGGGATCGGCGAATTGCGAGATGCCCACGGTCGCGACGGGAATCACCGAACCGTTCGAGAATGTGCCGTTGATCTTGCCGTCCTCACCCACGGCGACGCTCATCAGGGTGCCGGCACTGTTGCCGCTCTGGCTTAGCGCCTTGGTGGTCACGGCACCGCTGGCATCCGCGTATTGGGTCAGGCCGCCGCTGATATCCAGGCTGAGCGACGAGAAGGTATAGTCGCCGATCTGCACGCCGGTCAGCGGTACCGGCGTGGTGGAGGCCGGGCTCGTGAGCTTACCGGTTGAGTCGAACGTGAAGGCCGGCCCGGTCTGCGTCCAAGACGGCGTGTCGGTGGTGCTGCTGTTGTAGTACAAGTCCCACGACGAGGGCGAGGTGCCGGCCGTCGTCGTCTGAACCCAGCGCATGCTGATCGTCACCGGTGCCCCGGTCGTGGTGTAGCCCGTGATCGAGGGACCGGCGATGCTGTTGGGTGGCTGAGCCGAGGCGCTCACCGTGGGCGTGGCCGGCAGGTTGGCCGAATACGTGATCGTCTTCGTCTCTTGCGCCGGAAGAGTCAGGTTGCCGATGTTGACGGGGCCCGTGCTGGTGACCTGACCGGTCGTGGGATCGAGGTTGGTCCCGGTCAGGTACCCACCCGCGCCGTTGACCAGATAACCGTCCTTGTCCTGCGAGAAGTCGCCGCGACGCGTGTAGACATTCGCGCCGCTGAAGGTTGGCGAATTGTTCGCGTCACCGGTCTTCTGCACCACGGTGAAGAAACCGGTGCCGCTGATCGACATGTTGGTCGGTACGCTGGACGAGACCACGTTGCCGGCAATCGTGTTCGTCAGCTGCGACTGGGCCAGGACGGATCCGGCGACCTCGCGTTTCGGCGTCGTCTCGGCCATCAGATCGACGAAGCTGGTGTCGATGCGCTTGTAGCCGGTCGTCTGCGAGTTCGCGATGTTCCCGGAGATGTTGCTGATGGCATAGGACTGCGCCTGGAGACCGGAGACCGAGGTCTGCAGGGCGGAAAAAAGATCCATGGCGAACGATCCCAATACGCGCCGCTCTGGCCCGCAGGCTCGATGCGCCGCAACCGGCATGCCAGGGCTAAGTCTTTGATATTTCGGAGCCGCGGCGTTCCGAACCCGGCAGGGTTCGCCGGGCGCGGCGGCGGTCCCGGCAGATCCTGCCGGGTGGGATCCACGCCCGGTCAGACGCGATCGGGTCGCGTTTACGCGGTGTTATTCCACACGCGCGAAGATACGGCCGGGCCAGGGCCACGCGCGGTGCGTCCTGACCGGAAGCACTGAACGGATACGGATTTCGGATCTCGGGATCATGCGGGCGAAACGGACGAGCCTCGTCCACATCATCTACTTCTCACGCCTGAACCTGTCGTCCGAACCGGCGAAGAGGTCCGAGCAGATCAATGAAATCGGCCGGACCGCCCAGAAGAAGAACGAGTTTGCGGTGATCACAAGCTTCCTGGTCATCGAGGGAAATTTCGCCTGCCAGGTGATCGAAGGCGAGCGCTCGTCGGTGCACGAGACCTTCGACCGGGTGAGCGCGGACAGCCGCCACCGGGATGTCCAGATCAGCGAGTGGCGCGAGATCGCCAAGCGCGAGTTCGTCCACTCGTTCAAGAGCGCGCAGCGTACCGCCGGCAACGACACGCTGTTTGCGAAGGCCAACCTTCTGCCGATGCTCCAGCGCGGCACGCCGAAGGCATCCGCGATCCACGGGCTTTGCCTGTCGCTCCAATCCGACGCGATGTCCCGGCAGGGCATCGACCATCTTTTCATCTGAGCCGCGCCGATGTCCGAGAGCGATACGCCCCCGATCCTCATCGTCGACGATCAGGAGAAGCTTCTCCGGCTGATCGTGATGCTGATGACACGCATCGGCTTCCCGGATGTCGAGGGCGTCACCAGCGCGACGGAGGCCCTGGAGCGGATGCGGCAGCGCCGCTACGCTCTGGTGATCTCCGACCTCGATATGGAGCCGATGGACGGGCTCAGCCTGCTGCGCGAGATCCGGGCCGACGACGCGCTGATGAACACGCCCTTCATGCTCACCGAATCGTCCTTCGACTTCGAGGACATCAACCTCGCCCACCAGGCGGGCGCGGACGCCTTCATCCTCAAGCCCTTCGACATGGCGGTGTTGAAGTCGAAGCTGAAGCAGGTGCTCAACCGCAAGCCGCGCAAACGCGAAATGCCGATCGCCTCGGAGTCGAGTCTGAGCGTCGAATTCCCGATGCTCGGCAAGTTCTGACGCGGCCCTGGCGTCGCGGGGGCGGCACAGCGGTCCGGGCAGCGCCGCCGCGATGAGCGTGGCGCCGCCGGATTGTCACGCCGCGCGCGACGACGCGCGGCGCCCGCCGTCGGAGCGGGGCTCCGGACCGGCTCACACCGCCCGCTTCTGATAGTCCTTCACATCGGTGAAGCGCACCGCCGGATAGCGCTCCTCTTCGTAGCGGAGCGAGAACGCCGTGGTCGCCATGAAGACCGGGGCCCCGTCGAGGTCCTTGGCCATGGCCGAGCCGTGCGAATCGACGAACTTGTCGAGTTCCGCCTCCGAGTCGGACGACACCCAGCGGCAGACCGAGAACCGCGAGGTCTCGTAATCCACCGGCAGGCCGTACTCGGCCTGGAGCCGTTCCTTGAGCACGTCGAGCTGGAGCGCCCCGACCACGCCGACGATCGCCTGGCTGCCGTCCTGCGGCACGAAGACCTGAACGACGCCTTCCTCGCCCATCTGCTGCAGCGCCTCGCGGAGCTTCTTGGCCTTCATGGCGTCGGTGAGCTTGATCCGGCGCAGGATCTCGGGGGCGAAGCTCGGCACGCCGCGGAACACGAGGTCCTCGCCCTCGGTGAGCGTGTCGCCGATCCGCAGCGTGCCGTGGTTCGGGATGCCGACCACGTCGCCGGCATAGGCCTCGTCGGCGATGGCTCGGTCCTGGGCGAAGAAGAATTGCGGCGCCGAGAGCGAGATCGGCTTGCCGGTGCGCACCAGCCGGGCCTTCATGCCCCGGTTGAGCTTGCCCGAGCAGACCCGCATGAAGGCGATCCGGTCCCGGTGGTTCGGGTCCATGTTCGCCTGGATCTTGAACACGAAGCCGGTCATGCGCGGCTCCGTGGGCTCGACGAGGCGCTTGTCGGCATCCTGGCCGCGGGGCGGCGGGGCCACCTTGGCGAGACCGTCGATGAGGTCGCGCACGCCGAAATTGCGCAGCGCCGAGCCGAAGAACACCGGCGTCAGGTGTCCCTCGCGGAACGCGTCGAGGTCGAAGGGCTTCAGGCCGCCCTCGGCCAGCTCCACCTCCTCGCGCCACGCGTCCGCCGCTCCGTCCTCAGTGAGCAGCTCGTCGAACAGCGGGTCGTCCGGGCCGGACACCGCCACCATCCCGGCATCCTCGGCGGCGTCGAGCCGGCGCACGCGGTTGCCGCCGAGTTCGTAAGTTCCCGAGAAGTTGCGGCCGGTGCCGATCGGCCACGTCACCGGGGCGACGTCCAGCGCCAGCGTCTTCTCGATCTCGTCGAGCAGCTCGAACGGGTCGCGGGCCTCGCGGTCGAGCTTGTTGATGAAGGTGACGATCGGGATGTCGCGGAGGCGGCAGACCTCGAACAGCTTGCGGGTGCGCGCCTCGATGCCCTTCGCCGCATCGATCACCATGACGGCCGAATCGACCGCCGTCAGCGTCCGGTAGGTGTCCTCCGAGAAGTCCTCGTGGCCGGGCGTATCGAGGAGGTTGAAGACGCAATCGCCGTACTCGAAGGTCATCACCGAGGTGACCACCGAGATGCCGCGCTCCTTCTCGATCCCCATCCAGTCGGACCGGGTCGAGACCCGGTTGCGCTTGGCCTTGACCTCGCCGGCGAGCTGGATCGCGCCCCCGAACAGGAGCAGCTTCTCGGTGAGCGTGGTCTTGCCCGCGTCCGGGTGGGAGATGATCGCGAAGGTGCGCCGCCGCGACACCGGATCGGCCGGCCTCGCCTCGGTCTTGGTCTGCATCAGCATGGAGCGAACGCTCTGGATCGGCGGAACGTGGTGGTGCGCGGCGCGGCATTCGCGCGGTCTCGGGATCGTGTAGCGGCAAGCCCCGATATTGGCAAAGACGCCGGCATGATGGGGCCGCCTTTCAGGCACGGTACAGGGACACGACACCACGCTGCCCCGACCGATCCACGCACCGCGAGGCTGCGATGTCGCGCGCCGCAACACGCTGTTGTCTGGTTGCTGGTCTGTTGGTGGCCTGGGCGGGCCCGGGGCCCCGTGCGGCCGACGCGTCGCCGCAGGCCGCCGCGGCCGATGCCGCCTTCCTGGATGCCCTGACCTGGGGCGCCACCCCGACTGCCTTCGCGCAGCTCACCGCGGAGGGGCGGGCACGGTGGCTGCAGGCCCAACTCCATCCGCCGGCCGAATCGCGCCTGCCGCCCGCCGCTCAGGCGCAGGTCGACGCGCTGACCCCGCCGGGCAGCCTGTTCGAACGGGCCCAGGCGCTGGATGCGCAGGCCAAGGCGTTCAAGGACCTCCAGGACCCCGACGCCAAGAAGGCCGCCCAGCAGGCCTTCCAGGCCGCGCTGAACATGGCCGCGCGGAACGCCGCCTCCGTCTGGGTGCTGCGGGCGCTCTACAGCCCCGATCAGCTGCGCGAGCGGCTGACGTGGTTCTGGTTCAACCGGTTCAACGTGCATCAGGGCAAGTCCACCCTGCGCGCCGCCGTGGGCGACTACCTCGACACCGCGATCCGCCCGCACGTGCTCGGGCGCTTCCGCGACCTGCTGATGGCGAGCCTGCGCCACCCGGCGATGCTGCGCTACCTCGACAACGACGCCAACGCGGCCGGCCGTCCGAACGAGAACTACGCCCGCGAGATCATGGAGCTGCACACGATGGGTGTCGGCTCCGGCTACACGCAGGGCGATGTCGAGGCGCTGGCCCGGATCCTGAGTGGTGTCGGTATCGACATGAAGCCCGAGACCCCGAAGCTTCGCCCCGAGCATGCCGCCGATTTCCGCCGGGACGGCCTGTTCGCGTTCAATCCCAACCGGCACGATTACGGCGACAAGATCTTCCTCGGGACCCGCATCCAGGGCCGCGGCTGGCCGGAGATCGAGGAGGCGGTGGACCTGATCGCCCGCCATCCCGCCACCGCCACCAACGTCTCCCGGGCGCTCGCCACCTACTTCCTGGGTCAGCCGCCCGACGACGCCCTGGTGGCGCGGCTCGCCGCCGTCTTCACTCGCAGCGACGGCGACATCGCCGCGGTGATGGAGGCGCTGGTGCGCGAGCCGGCCTTCACGGCCGAGCGCGGCGGCGCCTTCAAGGACCCGGTGCGCTACGTCTTCTCCGCCCTGCGCATGGCCTACGACACAAGGGTGATCCGCAACGCCGGCCCGGTGCTCGGCTGGCTGAACCGCCTCGGCGAGGGCCTGTTCAACCGGTCGACGCCGGACGGCTACCCCCTCGACGCCGCCGCCTGGAGCGGCCCCGGGCAGCTCGCGACGCGGTTCGAGATCGCCCGGCAGATCGGGTCGGGCTCGGCCGGCCTGTTCAAGCCGACGCTGGCCGATCAGGCCGAGGAGCCGGCCTTCCCGGTGCTCGCCAACGGGCTCTACTTCTCGACGCTGTCCGGCACCCTGTCGGCGGCGACGCGGGCGGCGCTCGCCCAGGCGGTCTCGCCGCAGGACTGGAACACCCTCTACCTCGCCTCGCCGGAGTTCATGCGATGAACCGTCGCGACCTGATCCGCGCCGCCGCGGCTTTCGGCCTGTCCACGGTGGCCGGCCGCGTCTGGGCGGCCCCCAAGACCGATGCGCGCCTCCTCGTGGTGTTCCTGCGCGGCGCCTACGATGCCGCCAACGTGGTGATCCCCACCGGCAGCGATTTCTACTACCGGTCGCGGCCGAACCTCGCGATCGCCAAGCCGGACGCCGCCGACCCGAAGGCCGCCCTGGCGCTCGACGCCGACTGGAGCCTGCACCCGGCGTTGCGCGAGACGCTCCTGCCGCTCTACGCCAAGGGTCAGGCCGCCTTCGTGCCCTTCGCCGGCACCGACGACATGACCCGGAGCCATTTCGAGACCCAGGATACGATCGAGATGGGCCAGACGGTCGGGTCCGGCCGCGACTACAATTCCGGCTTCATGGCCCGGCTGGCCGCGGAGCTGACCCGGGTCCGGCCGATCGCCTTCACGGATCAGATGCCGCTGATCTTCCGGGGCGGCGAGACGGTGCCCAACATCGCCATCAACGGCGTCGGCAAGCCCGGCATCGACGACCGGCAGGCGCGCCTCATCGCCGCCATGTACAGCGACACCAAGCTGGCCGCCGCCGTGACCGAGGGGTTCCGGGTGCGCGACGCGGTCTACCAGACGATTTCCGACCATGCCGGTCAGGCCGACCGCGGAGCGGTCTCGCCCAAGGGCTTCGAGCTGTCGGCGCGGCGGATCGGCCGCCTGATGCGCGAGAACTTCAATCTCGGCTTCGTGGATGTCGGCGGCTGGGACACGCACGTGAACCAGGGTGCCGGCACCGGCTACCTCGCCGACCGGCTCGGCGAGCTGGGGCGGGGCCTGTCCGGCTTCGTCGAGGAGATCGGGCCCGGCTGGTCCGACACGGTGGTGGTCGTGCTGTCGGAGTTCGGGCGCACCTTCCGGGAGAACGGCAGCCGCGGCACCGACCATGGCCATGGCAGCGTCTACTGGATCCTGGGCGGCGGCGTCCGGGGTGGGCGGATCGCCGGACCGCAGGTGCGCGCCGACGAGGCGCACCTGTTCCAGAACCGGGACTATCCGGTGCTCACCGATTATCGGGGGCTGCTCGGCGGGCTGTTCCGGCGCCTCTACGGGCTCGATCAGGCGAGTCTGCGCCGGATCTTCCCGAGCGCGGAGCCGGCGGATCTCGCGCTGCTGTAGGGGGCAAGCAGAAGACTGAGGCGTCGCACCCGGCCCACTGGAGTCTGGGTATTCGGGGCCGCCGTCATCGCGAGCGCAGCGAAGCGACCCAGGGCTGCACGACATCGGCAGGCGTCGCGCGAGACGGGGTTGCTTCGCTGCGCTCGCGAGGACGACCGTGCGCGGGCCGCGCCAGCGTCTTGACGCTCCTCAGGAAAACCAGACACCAGCGCGCGAAACACCTTCGGTGGGGCGGCTCTGCACCCCCATGTCCACCCCGTCAGGCCGCCGCAGCCGCCAGCGTGCGCAGGTCCCGGACCAGCTCGTCCACCCGCTCGGGGCGGGCATCCCAGGCGAACATGAAGCGCGCCCCGCCGCCGATGAAGGTGTAGAACCGCCAGCCCCGGGCGCGCAGGCCCTCCATCGTGGCGGCCGGCATCGTCAGGAAGACGGCGTTCGCCTCCACGGGAAACAGCGCCCGCACCCCCGGCAGCCCGGCGACGGAGTCGGCGAAGTGCCGGGCGCAGGCATTGCCGTGGGCCGCATTCCTCAGCCACGCGCCGCTCTCCAGCATGCCGACCCAGGGGGCGGCGAGGAAGCGCATCTTCGACGCGAGTTGGCCGGCCTGCTTGCACCGGTAGCCGAAATCCTCGGCGAGCTTGCGGTCGAAGAACACCACCGCCTCGCCGGCATGCATGCCGTTCTTGGTCCCGCCGAAGCACAGGACATCGACACCCGACCGCCACGTCATGTCGGCGGGGCTGCAGCCCAGACTCGCGCAGGCATTGGCGAAGCGAGACCCATCCATGTGCAGGGCGAGCCCCAGCTCGCGGCAGGTCGCCGACAGCGCCCGCAGCTCGGCGAGGCTGTAGACCTGTCCCGTCTCGGTGGGCTGCGTGATCGTCACCACCCGAGGCCGCGGAAAGTGGATGTCGCTGCGGTTCTGGGCGAGCCCGCGGATCGCCTCCGGCGTGAGCTTGCCGCCCTCGGTCCGGACGGTGAGCAGCTTGGAGCCGTTGGAGAAGAATTCCGGCGCGCCGCACTCGTCGGTCTCCACATGGGCCGAATCGGCGCAGATCACGCTGTGGTAGGATTGGCACAGCGCGGCCAGGGCCAAGGCGTTGGCGGCGGTGCCGTTGAAGGCGAAGAACACCTCGCATTCGGTCTCGAACAGGTCCCGGAACGCGTCCGCCGCCTTGGCCGTCCAGGCATCCTCGCCGTAGGCCGGGGCGTGGCCGCGATTGGCCGCCTCCATGGCTCCCCAGGCTTCCGGGCAGATGCCGGAATAGTTGTCGCTGGCGAATTGCTGCGAGTCGTCGTGTCTCATCCGCGCAACCTAGCACGACGCAGACGCAGATGGATCGCGCGGGCAGGTTGGAACTGGTGCGCGCTTGGTGTAATAGCCCCGTCAAGGCGTGAGCTCCACGCCGATTCGGAAACCGACGTTCCCGTCCCCCTCGGGTTCATCCCGGGCGAGGGACGTTGCCGGTTTCCAGATCGGCGGCGGGCCGCGTGAACCCAGAACTTCAGGTCCAGAGGATCAAGTCCGTTGCAGGTACTCGTTCGCGACAACAACGTCGATCAAGCGCTCCGCGTCCTCAAGAAGAAGATGCAGCGCGAGGGCATCTTCCGCGAGATGAAGCAGCGCAAGGCTTATGAGAAGCCGTCCGTGCGCAAGGCCCGTGAGAAGGCGGAGGCGGTGCGCCGCGCCCGCAAGCAGGCTCGCAAGACCGCTATCCGCGAGGGCCTGATCGCCGCGCCGAAGCCGAAGCCCCGTTTCCCCGCCGGCAGCCGTCGTCCCGGCTTCCCGTCGCCGTCCGCTGCGCCGGCTCAGGGCGGCAACGCCTCGGGTCAGACCCCGGTCAGCCCGGCTCCCGCCGCCTGAGCGACGTCACATCGGTTGTGAAAGAGCCCGGCCCGCGCGAGCGGCCGGGCTTTTTCTTTGCGGCGCGCAGCAGCCGGGCGAGACAGCGGGCCAGCGAAGACGTCGGACGGGCACGTTCCGGCGATGCCGCCGTCCTTGCATGCGCCACGTGAACCGGGGTGGCGCCACGTCAGGAGACGTCACGCAGCCCTGGTCGCGTCGCTGAACGCGCGAAGACGTGAAGGGATCGCGTCAGCGCGCCGGGCTCAGGCAGCCTTGGCGGCCATGGTCGCGTGCTCGGCCTGGACCAGCACGTCGAGGGCCCGCCACGGCTTCTGCATGTAGACCGCCTGGTCGGGGAGCCGCGCATCCCGGCCCGCGCCGGAGGTCACGACCACGCGCACGTCCGGCCAGCGCCGCTTGACGGCCTGGGCCAGGGTCACCCCGTCCATCGCACCGGGCAACCGCACGTCGGCGAAGAGCAACG
The DNA here is from genome assembly GCF_900116795.1 of Methylobacterium sp. UNCCL125. Lineage (NCBI taxonomy): Bacteria > Pseudomonadati > Pseudomonadota > Alphaproteobacteria > Hyphomicrobiales > Methylobacteriaceae > Methylobacterium > Methylobacterium sp. UNCCL125. The sequence continues at coordinate 127,817 of NZ_FPBW01000012.1, forward strand.
CCACCGTCACGTCGGAGCGCTCCAGCACGGACAGGGCCGCCTCCGCGCTTTCGCAGGCAATGACTCCGAGGTCGGTTTCTTCGAGCACCGCGGTGGCGAGATCGCGCACGGCCGCATCGTCCTCCACGACGAGAGCCACGGGGGCGGATCCGTCGGGCACTGCGCAATCCATAAAAGTCTCCTGCTGTTGGTGCCTTGCCCCGCTTCGGGCGACCGCCTCCTGGGCGGCGTTCTGATTCCCCGATTTGGCCATGCTGACCCTTCATGAGACGGCTCACAAGAGTCGCGTCGCCGCGCCGGCGAATGCCTGCCCTGCGATCAAGCGGCACCGATTTCATGCGGAACGCACGAAAATGGCGCAGTTTCCGACCGGTTAAGAAACTGTTCACCGGAGTGGACCGACTGTTAACGTCCTGCGGCGGAACGTCTCCACCCTCCGAGGGGCGTTGCGCGGGATCGTACGTGGACCTGAGCTGAAGGATCATCGTCCGTCATGTGCCGTTTCCTCGCCTATAGCGGTGAGCCGGTTTTCCTCTCCGACCTCGTCTGCGCGCCGACCCACTCGCTGGTGCATCAGTCTCTGCACGCCGACGAGGGGAAGACCGAAACCAACGGCGACGGCTTCGGCATCGGCTGGTACGCCGAGCGGCCCGAGCCGGGGGTCTATCGCGACATTTCCCCGGCCTGGTCGGACGAAAATCTGGTGAACCTGTGTGGGCAGGTGCGGGCACGCACGTTCTTCGCGCATGTACGTGCGTCGACCGGGACCGCCACGGCCCGGGCGAATTGCCACCCGTTCGTCTACGGCCGGCACCTGTTCATGCATAACGGTCAGATCGGCGGCTACCACCGGATCAAGCGGCGGCTCGAAGCGCTGATCCCGGATACCTATTACGACCACCGTCGGGGCAGCACGGACTCGGAGGCGATTTTCCTGCTGGCACTCGCCAACGGCCTCGAGGAGGATCCCGTCGGCGCGATGGCGCGGACGCTCAAGACCGTGCGCGAGCTGATGGAAGCCGCCAGCGTCAGCGAGCCGCTGCGCTTCACCGCGCTGCTTACGGATGGCGAGACGCTCACCGCCTACCGCTGGGCCTGCGATGGCCGGCCGCCGAGCCTGTATTTCCGCGAGGGGCCGGGGGGCATCGTGGTGGTGTCGGAGCCGATCGATGGCTGCCGTGAGGGATGGCAGGTGGTCCCGAAAGGCGCGACCCTCCGCGCCCGCCACGGGACCGCGACCCTTGTCCAGGCACCGGAGCCCGCCCGCGCCGCCGCCTGAATACAGACGGTTCCAGCTATGCCGCCGCGGGGATTGCCCGGGCGCGCCACATCGGCACAGTCCGCCTGCGGCCGATGGTGCGGCCGAGCGGGAATCGACCGATGTATCCGGATACCGAGCTTCACATCGCCGGGCGCTGGCGCGCGGGTGCCGACCGGGAGACCCTGGGAGTCCTGAACCCGGCTTCGGGTGAGACGATCGGCCGGTGCGCCGTCGCCACCACGGCGGATCTCGACGAGGCCCTGGCGGCCGCGTCCCGCGCTTTCCCGGCCTGGCGCAGCGTCGCGCCCTTCGAGCGCGCCAAGGTGATGCGGAAAGCCGCCGACCTCCTGCGCGCGCGGGTCGACGAGATCGCCCGGACCATGACCCTGGAGCAGGGCAAGCCGCTGGCCGAGTCGCGGGTCGAGACCCTGGCGGCGGCCGACATCATCGATTGGTTCGCCGAGGAGGGTAAGCGCGCCTACGGCCGCGTCATCCCGGCCCGCGCCGACGGCGTGCTGCAGGTGGCGGTGCGCGAGCCGGTCGGCCCGGTGGCCTGCTTCACCCCCTGGAACTTCCCGATCAACCAGGCGGTGCGCAAGATCTCGGCGGCGCTCTGCACCGGCTGCACGGTGATCCTGAAGGGTCCCGAGGACACGCCGGCGAGCTGCGCCGCCCTGGTCCGCGCCTTCCTGGATGCCGGCATCCCGGGGGACGCGCTCTCGCTGGTCTACGGCGACCCGGAGACCATTTCGGCCTACCTGATCCCGCATCCCGTGATCCGGAAGATCTCGTTCACCGGCTCGACCGTGGTCGGCAAGAAGCTCGCGGCGCTCGCGGGCGAACACATGAAGCGGGCCACGATGGAGCTCGGCGGCCACGCCCCCGCGATCGTGTTCGGCGACGCCGACGTGGAGAAGGCGGTCGCCGTCCTGGCCCCCTCGAAGTTCCGCAACGCCGGCCAGGTGTGCGTCTCGCCGACCCGCTTCCTCGTGCACGATTCGGTCTTCGACCGCTTCGTCGAGGGCTTCACCAATTTCGCCAAGGCCGTGAAGGTCGGCGACGGGCTCGATCCCGAGACCAAGATGGGACCGCTGGTCCACGGGCGGCGCCTCGACGCCGTCACGGCGCTGGCGGCGGACGCCGAGTCGAGCGGCGCGACGCTGCGCGCCGGCGGCAAGCGCATCGGCAACCAGGGTAACTTCTTCGAGCCGACGGTGTTTACCGAGGTGCCGCTGACCGCCCGGATCATGAACGAGGAGCCCTTCGGGCCCCTGGCGATGATCAACCGGTTCTCCGACGACGGCGAGGCGCTCGCCGAGGCCAACCGTCTGCCCTACGGGCTCGCGGCCTACGCCTATACCCGCTCCGCCGAGCGGGCGGCGCGGGTGTCGAACGCGGTCGAGAGCGGCATGATCTCGATCAACCACCACGGCCTCGCCTTGCCGGAGACGCCGTTCGGCGGCGTCAAGGATTCGGGCTACGGCAGCGAGGGCGGCCCGGAGGCGCTCGACGCCTACCTGGTCACCAAGTTCGTCACGCAGGCGAACTTCTGACGCGCGGGCCGGCGCGTCGCACCCCGGCGCGCCGGCTCCCTCTGTCAGTAATGGGGCGGCGGCGGCTCCAGCCCCCGCGGCGCCGCCCGGGCGGCCGCCTCCTCGACCTGCTCCCGCAGCATGTCCAGTTGCCGCACCAACCGGTCGATGACGCGCCATTGCTCGGTCACGGTGCGGTTCAGATCCTCGATCGTCGCGTCCTGCTCGGTCAAACGGATCTCCAGGCGATCGATCCGGGTGTCTTCGTCCATGTCCGACCTCCAGTCAGTGCCGTGCCGACAGTCGCCTCGACCGACTTGGATCGGCCCGTCGACGTTCGCCCCGTCCTAGCGCAGACCGCGAGCCGCGCCATCCGGTTGAGTACCTCAGCGCACGATGGCCCGAAATCCAATCGAATGAGCCATTTGCGGTATTTCTCGATCCAAATACACATGAATAATGACCGAAACAAATAAAATCACCAAATGATCCGCCATCTTTAAGGCGCCGACAAGCCGATTGACCAAAGTGAAACAGATTTGCAATACTCTAAGCTAGGCTTTAACACAGATGAAACGGCGCGCCTGCGATCAAATTAATCGCTGCGAAATCAATATAATTCATAAATAAAAACAGACAGGGACGTTTTCAAATGGCGATATTTGGTTCTCGCGACAACGCCCTGCTCGCGGCCATCGATCGGACGATGGCCCGCGTGGAATTCGATCTCGACGGCATGGTCACCGATGCCAACGCGATCTTCCTCGCGCTCGTCGATTACACCCTCGAAGAGGTTCGGGGCCGGCATCACAGCCTGTTCGCGCCGGAATCCGAGCGGTCGGGTTCGGACTATGCCGCCTTCTGGGACGGGCTGCGCGCCGGCCGGCACGAGACCCGCGCCTTCCCCCGCCTGACCAAGTCCGGCCGGATTGTCTGGATCCAGGGGTCTTACAATCCGATCCTCGATCGACGCGGCAAGCCGATCAAGGTGGTCAAGCTCGCCACCGACATCACCGCGGAGCGCGCCCGCAACGCGCTCTACGCCGGCCAGATCGCGGCCCTCGACCGCTCGCAGGCGACGATCAGCTTTGCCCTCGACGGCACGATCGTGGACGCCAACGCGAACTTCCTGGCCACCCTGGGCTACACCCTGGAGGAAATCCGCGGGCGGCATCACCGGATGTTCCTGCCGCCGGCCGAGGCGGCGAGCGCGGATTATGCCGCGTTCTGGACCGCCCTCGGCAACGGCGAGTATCAGGCCGGGGAGTTTCGGCGGATCGGAAAGGGCGGCCGCACGGTCTGGATCTTCGGTGCCTACAACCCGATCCTCGACACCGACGGCAAGCCCTGCGCGGTGGTCAAGTTCGCCACCGACGTGACCCGGCAGGTCGAGGATCGGCAGCGCCGGGCCGAGAGCCAGCGCGCCATCGATGCCGATATCGCGGCGATCCGCGAGTCCATGAGCCGGGTCGTCCGGCAGGCCGACGACACAGCGGAAGCGTCGAGCCAGACCACCCACAATGTCGAAGCGGTCGCGGCCGGTTCGGAGGAATTCGCCGCTTCCATCGAGGAATTGAGCCGTCACGCGCTGCAGGCGAAATCGTCCGTCGATCTGGTCGTCTCCCGCGCCGAGGAGGCGGCTGCGATCGTCGTGGGCCTCACCGGCGCCGCCGACCGGATCGGAGCGGCGGTGAGCCTGATCCGTTCCATCGCCGACCAGACGAATCTGCTGGCGCTGAATGCCACCATCGAGGCGGCCCGGGCCGGGGCGGCCGGCAGGGGCTTCGCCGTGGTGGCCGCCGAGGTGAAGGCCCTCGCCGGGCAGACCGCAAAGGCGACCGGAGAGATCGGCACCCAGATCGCCGCCGTGCAGGCCGAGACCGCGCGGGCGGTCGCGGCGATCGACGGGATCGGTGGGACGATCGAACAGCTGAGTGCGCTCTCGCTGAGCGTGTCGTCAGCCGTGACCGAACAGGCGACGGTGACCCGCGACATGACCGAGAACATGCAGGCCGCCGCGCAGAGCGTCGCGGCCGTTCACGCCGCCATGGCGGAGATCGCGGCCTCGGCGGCCGTCGTCGACACGTCGGTGCGGAAGGTCTCCGAGGCGGCCCGCGCCCTGGCGTGAGCGACCCGGCCGCGCGTCAGGCGGCGCGGACCGCGACCGCTTCCGCCACGGCGACCCGGTCGCGCCCCCCCTCCTTGGCGGCGTAGAGCGCCGCATCGGCCCGCTGCATCAGCGCATCGAACGCGACCCCGGGCCGGGCCTGCGCGATCCCGATGCTGACGCTGACGCTGAGGCCCGGCAATTCGGGGACGTGAAGCTGCGCGAACGTCCGGCGCAGTTCCTCGGCCCGACCGAGCGCCTCGGCGGGCGAGACGTCCGGCAGCAGACAGGCGAATTCCTCGCCGCCCAGGCGGCCCAGCAGCGCCTCCTTGGGCAAGAGCGACGTCGCCATGGCGCAGAAGCCCATCAGGACCGCATCGCCGACCCCATGACCGTAACGGTCGTTCACCGCCTTGAACCGGTCGAGGTCGAACAGCAGCAGGGCGACGTCGGGATACTCGGCCATCGCCCGCTCGGCGGCCCTGGTGAAGGACCGGCGGTTGCGCACCCCGGTGAGGGCGTCCGTGGAGGCGGCGATTCGCTGCTCGCGCTCGGCCCGCTCCTTGACCAGCGCCATGAAGGTGAAGGCCGAGGCGATGGAGAACATCAGAGTGACGAAGCACAGGATCGCCACCCAGGGAGAGGCGAGCGGGCTCAGGCCCGGCTGCGGCGGCGCCATGACGGTCGCGGGGATCCGCAGGACGTAGAAGGCGCTGTGCAGGCCGAGAATGGTCGCGGCCGCGATCCGGGAGGCGAGTTGCTCGGCGCGACCGCGCCAGATCTCCGCGGTCGCAGCGCCGCAATAGAGGGCCGCCACGGCCGAGGCGTAGAGGATGCGGGCCTCGATCGCGGCATAGAAGGCCGGGATCAGACACAGGACGCACCATCCGAGGGCACCCGCCATCGCGACGCCCGTCCGTGGCTCGCGATGCTCGAAGGTACGGACTCCGCTCCAGATGAGGCCGTAGGCAGCCAGCACCACCGCGTTGGCCAAGCCCACCGAGATCAGATCGGGGATCTGATTGCGCAACGCGAGGCCGGCCGACCCGGCCGCCCCGACGAGGTGCGCCATGCCCCAGAGGGCGAGCGTCCGGGATCCGGGAGCCTGCCGCCATGAGGCCATGAACAACACGCCGACCAGAAAGGTCGTCGCCGCGCTGACGACCAGCAGAGTCGCGGGATCGAGTTGCACGGACGACTGTCGATCCTCGGCTCGAACGATGGCGCCGTCCCATCCCGGCATTGCTGGGGGAACGGCTCGGCATCTCAATCTATACTAATATCGCAGGCTAGACATTACAATAAGTTAGCTTGGCGGCATCACTCGCTTGTAGACGAGCTAGTACACCGCCAAGATCCGTTGACCGGGGCCACGGTCAGGCGCGGTGGATCACCGGCACCGCGGGCGCCCCCTCCCACTCGGTGTTGGCGGGGATCGACTCGCCCTTCATGACGATGGTGAGCGGACGCAGGCGGGCGAAATCGCCGACCTTCGTATCGTACAGCACGGTCGAGAACGCGCCCACCGAGACGCCCCGGCCGACGACGACGCGGCCGATCTTCATGATCCGGTCCTCGTACAGGTGCGTCTGCAGCGCCGAGACCCGGTTGATGGTGGCGTAGTCGCCGATGGTGACGCAGTCGAACTCGGTGATGTCGGTGGTGAGCATGCACACCCCCTTGCCGACCTTCACCCCGAACAGCCGCAGCACCCAGGGCAGGAAGGGCGTGCCCTGGAGATGCTCGAGCAGCACCTTGCCGGCGAGTCCCCAATAGGCCACGGCGATCGCCTCGGTGCGCATCGCCCACCACGACCACATCGGCTGCATGCCGGGCTTGTAGACGCCCATCAGCAGCCATTTCATCGCGATGACGGCGGAAGACTGGATCAGCGCGATGGCGACGCTCGCCGCGACGAAGCTGAAGGCCAACCCCCACCAGTCCTGCTCCAGGATGGCCGGGTAGAAGTACCAGTCGATCACCGTGATCGCGAGGGTGATGTAGAGCATCGGCGAGAACGAGGTCGCGAAGGCCTCGAACACGCCGCGCCGGATCTTCGGCCAAGCGCCGGGCTCGTAGGTCTGGGCGGTCGAGCCGAGATCGACCTTCTGGCGGGCCGGCAGCCGGATCGGCGGGGAGCCGAACCACGTCTCGCCGGGGCTCATGGCGGCATTCTCGGGCGGCTTCGACTTGATGCCGATGAGCACGTCGTCGGGGATGACGGCGCCCGGCGGCACCACGGCATCGTTGCCGACGAAGACCCGCGCCCCGGTGCGGGTTGGCTCCAGGTGCATCCAGCCGCGCCGGATCTCCTCCTCGCCGTACACCACCTCGTCGGCGACGAAGTTCTTCGCGCCGACCTCGGCGAGATCGTAGCGGCCCGCGAGGTTGGTCGAGATCTCGGCGCCGTGGCCCATATTGGCGCCCATCAGCCGGTACCAGGCCCGCATGTAGACGGTCGCGAACAGCGACGAGAGCGTCTCCAGGGTCACCTCGACGGCGAGCGCCAGCGACCATTTCCGCAGGTAGAACAGGGAATGGACCGAGTAGGTGCCCGAGCGCGTCCGCGGCAGCACGATCCAGCGGATGCCGGCGATCAGCAGCACCGTGCCGGCGGTCATCAGCATGGCCGTGGGCCAGGTGAGGATCGGCAGGTACCAGTGGTAGTCGACGTCGGTGATGTCGGAGAACGAATCCGAGATCTGGTCGAAGATGAAGAAGGCCGGGAAGATCGGCAGCAGGCCGACCGCGGGGATCGCGCCGAGCAGGACGACATAGGCCGCCATGAAGGCGCTGCGGCGCGCGAAGGAGGCCTCGGCGGGCGCGGGCAGGTCCGAGGGGTCCGCCATCCCGACCTTGCGGCCGGGTGAACCGTCCCAGCGCTCGGCCGCCCCGACCCGCGAGCCCACGGGGATCGTGGTCAGGTCGGCGATCTCCGCCTGCGGCCCGATCACCGTGTCGTGGCTGATGACGCAGGAGGTTCCCACCGCCGCATCCGCGCCGATCTCGACCCGGCCGATGACAAGCTCGTTGCCGACGATCTCGGCGTTGGCGATGACGAGGCGACCGCCGAGCGACGCGCCGTCACCGATGGACAGGAGGTCGGGCGCGCCGATCTCGATGTCGGAGATCAGGGTGTCACGCCCGATCCGGGCGCCCATCAGCCGCAGGTAGATGGCGATGGCCGGCGAACCCTGGAGCCACTTCACGTGGACCAGCGGGGCCAACCGCTGCGCGAGCCACCAGCGGTAATAATAGGTGCCCCAGAGCGGATAGCGGCCCGGCTTGGTCCTGCCGAGGATCAGCCACTTGCCGGCCACCGCGGCCACTGCGGTCACGCCGTTGATCGCCACGTAGACGAGGAGCAGCACCCCGAGTTCGGCGAAGAAGCTGAGACCGCCGCCGGTGAGCAGCAGGTAGGTCACGAACATGCCGAGCCATTGCGCAGTGGCCAGGGCGATGACGAAGGGCAGCGCGACGAGTTGCGCGAGGCCGCACAGCGCCCGGCGCAGCAGCGGCGGCGGTTCGAAGCTCAGGTCACGGGTCGCGGCCCCGGCGCCCACCCCGCCCGTGCGGGCGATCAGCGCGTCCGCCATGGCCCGCATCGTGCGCAGGGCATAGACGTCCGGCAGGGTGATGCCGGCGAGCGGCGGGTTCTCGCGCACCGCCGAGACGAAGCGGGCGGCGAGCAGGGAATGCCCGCCGAGATCGGCGAAGAAATCGCCCTCGAGGGCGATCGGCTGGTTGCCGAAGACCTGCTTGGCAGCCGCGACGAGGGCCGCCTCGGTCTCGTTGGCGGGGGGCTCCTGCTCGCCGTCGGCGGCCACCACCGTCAGCGGGGCGATCTTCAGCGCCTTGCGGTCGACCTTGCCGGAGGTCAGGCGCGGGAGCGTCTCGGCCACCTCGAAATGGCCGGGCACCATGTAGGGCGGCATCTGCCCGGCAAGCGTCCGGCGCAGGGCCGCGGCGTCGATGGCGCGGCCGCGCTCCGGGATCAGGAAGGCGACGAGGCGGTCGACGCCGTCGTCCTGCCGGAGCACGACGGCGGCCTGGTTGATGTCGGGCACCGCCCGGATCCGGGACTCGATCTCGCCCAGCTCCACGCGGAAGCCGCGGATCTTCACCTGGTCGTCGATCCGGCCGTGGAACACGATCCGGCCCTCGGCATCGAGGGAGACCGCGTCGCCCGAGCGGTAGAGCACCGGATCGGTCCCGTCCGACGCGAAGGGGTTGGCGATGAACTTCTCCGCCGTCAGCTCCGGACGGGCGAGGTAGCCCCGCGCCACGCCGGGGCCGCCGATCAGCAGCTCGCCCTGCTGGTCGCGGCCGAGCAGGGCGAGGTCCTCGCCGGCGACAGAGACGGAATAGTTCGGGATCGGGCCGCCGATGGTCACCGGCTCGCCGGGCCGCATCTCGGCGGCGGTCGCCACCACGGTGGCCTCCGTGGGCCCGTAGGTGTTGAACAGCTGGCGCCCGCCCGTCGCCCAGCGGGCGATCAGCGGCTCGGGCAGCGCCTCGCCGCCGAGCAGGACGAGGCGGACCCGCGGCAGGTCGCCGGAGATCATCGCCAGCAGCGTCGGCACGGTGTCGAGCACCGTAATCCCCTCCGCCTCCAGGATGCCCGGCAGCGATTCCAGGTCGCCCATCATGGCGGGGCTCGCCACGAACAGGGTCGCGCCCACGAGGTACGGGACCCAGATCTCCTCCATCGAGAGATCGAAGGCCACCGAGGCCCCCTGGAACACCACGTCGTCGGCGCGCATGCCGTAGAGGGCGTTCCCCGACCGGAGGAAGTGGCAGATGTTGGCGTGGCTGATGACGATGCCCTTGGGCACGCCGGTCGAGCCCGAGGTGTAGATCAGGTAGGCGGGATGCTCGGGCGTCAGTCCGGCGGCGCGCGGGTCCGGCTCGGGCGCATCGGCGGGCGTCCCCGCGTCGAGATCGGCGGGCGTCAGGGCGGGCGTCCCGTCGGGCGCCGCGGCCGCCAGCGCCGGCGAGACCAGCAGCGCCTTCGCGCTCGCATCGGTGAGGCACACGCCGACCCGATCGGCCGGCGCCTCGGCGTCGAAGGGCAGCCACGCCGCCCCCGACATCGTGATGCCGATCTGCGCCACGAGGAGGTCCGGGCCGCGGGCCATCCACAGGCCGACGACGTCGCCGGGGCCGATGCCGCGATGGGCGAGGCCGGCGGCGATCCGGCCGGCCCGGGCGGCGACCTCCGCGTAGGTCAGGTGCGGGTGGACGCCGCCGGCCGCCACGCGGGCGCCGTCGACGAGGCAGGGATGGTTGGGCCGGGTCTCGGCGGCGTGCAGGAAGATCTCGGCCAGGACCTCGTCGCGGATCAGGTCGGGCCGGTGGTCGCCGCGCAGGATCGCCGCGTCCCCGGGACGGTCGCGCTCCCCGGCCACCGGGCCGGGCCGGGTCTTTTCGGCGACGTCGCTCATCCGCTGCTCCGCTGGCCGGCCGCTCGAGCCGGCGCCTCTCCTGGCCGCCGCCCTATAGCCTGCCGATCATGCCGTTATCGAGGCGGCCTTGCACTGCGCAGGCGCACGGGATCAAGCCCAGCGCCAGCCACCGGGCTCGAGGATCAGGACCTCGCCCTGCCGGATTCCGAGGCGGGGCGCGGCGTAGATGTCGAGATGACCGAGGGCGACGAGGGCCGCCCGTGCCACGCCGCCATGGGCGACGACCACCGTATCCCGCTCCAGGGCCGCGATCATCGGGCCGACGCGCTCGACTAGGGCGGCGTAGCTCTCGGCGCCGAGGCCGGGCGGACGGTAATGCCAGCGGTCCCGGTCGCGGCCGGCCGCCCCCGCCGGGTCGCGGCGGCGGATCTCCGCCCAGGTGGAGCCCTCCCAGCTGCCGAAACCGATCTCGCGCAGGCGCGGATCGGTGCGGTACGCCGCCGGCGGCAGGCCGAGGGCCGTCCGGAGGATCTCCATGGTGCGCCGGGTGCGCTTGAGCGGGCTCGCGACGAAGTCGGCCTCCGCCAGCGTCGCCCCCGCCGCCGCGGCGAGGCGTTCCGCGACGGCCGCCGCCTGCGCCTCGCCCTGGGCGTTGAGGTCCGTGTCGCGCCCGCCCTGGAGGCGTCCCTCGGCGTTCCAGGCGGTCTGGCCGTGCCGGATGAAGTAGATCGTACCCAACCGTCTCAACCCCGTCCTGCGCAGGAATCCGGAACGGCCTGGATCGCCGGCCGTTCTCGCCGTCGGTCGGCAATATCCGGATACAGGTCCTGCCCCATGTCCAAGAAGCACGGCAAGCATCATCGCGGCCACAAACGTCCCGATGACATGACAGGTGAGGCAGACCTGCATGGATCGCCCCGGCCGCCCCGCCCGTCGACGGCCCGCTGGGCGGGTTCCGCGGACACGATCGCCGGAACCGTCCCGGCCGCCCTGGACGGCCACCGCCAGATCCCCATCCTCGCCGCCCCGGGCATCGTCACGGTGGAGCCGGGCGCGGCCTTCGACCTCTCCGCGGTGGAGGCCGACGCCGATGGCGGGCTGGACAAGGCCTGGGCGAAGGAGGCCCTGGCCGGGGAGCGGGCGCGCATCGTCGCCCTCCAGGAGCGCCTCTATGCCGAACGCGCCCGCAGCCTGCTGCTGGTGTTACAGGCGATCGATACCGGCGGCAAGGACGGGACGATCCGCTCGGTCCTGCAGGGCGTGAACCCGCAGGGCTGCACCGTGGCCTCGTTCAAGGTGCCCTCGAGCGAGGAACTCGATCACGACTTCTTGTGGCGCTACCACGCCCGCGTGCCGGGACGCGGGATGATCGGGGTGTTCAACCGCAGCCACTACGAGGACGTGCTGGTGGTGCGGGTGAAGGGCCTCGTGCCGGATGCGGTCTGGCAGAGCCGCTACGGCCGCATCAACGACTTCGAGCGCCTGCTCACCGAGTCCGGCACAACCGTGATCAAGTTCTTCCTGCACATCTCCCGGGCCGAGCAGAAGAAGCGCCTAGAGGCCCGGATCGCCGATCCGGAGAAGCGCTGGAAATTCGATCCCGCCGATCTGGTCGAGCGGAAGTCCTGGGATGCCTACCAGCAGGCCTTCGCGGACGCCCTCGGCCGCTGCTCGACGCCCCATGCGCCCTGGCTGGTGGTGCCAGCCAACCACAAGTGGTTCCGCAACTACGTGATTGCCCGGACCGTGGCCGATACACTGGAGGCCATGGATCCGCGATTCCCGGAGGCCTCGAAGGGCATCGCGGATCTCACGGTGCCCGACTGACGGGGGGAGGCCCGAGATGCTGGTGGTTCGGGAAATCGCGGTCTCGGGCTACCGCTCGCTGCGGCGGATCAGCTTCCCGGTCGATCGGCTGTCGGTCTTCGTCGGGGGCAACGGCACGGGCAAGACCAACCTGTACCGCTCGCTCGAGCTCCTGCAGGCGGCGGCCCGGGGTACGCTCACCCGCGATCTCGCCGCGGAGGGCGGGATGGACTCGGCCCTGTGGGCGGGTCGCCGTCGGCAGGGCGAGGCCGCGCGGATCTGCCTGTCGGCCACCCTGCGCCACGACGGCACCGGCCAGGACTTCCACTACGCCGTGGAGGTCGGGCTGGTGCAGCAGGCCGGCGACTCGATTTTCGGCGCGGCCTTTCGGAAGGAACCGCAGGTGAAGGCCGAGCGCCTGACGGTCCGCACCCGCGGTCGCACGGCCGTACTCCTCGATCGCGACGGGCGCAGCGGCTTCGTCCGCGACGAGGCGGGCGCCAAACGCTCCCTTGGCGGGGATCTGCTGGCGACCGAGACCGCGCTGGGCAGCCTCCTCGACGCCACAGGGCTTCCCGAGATCGCCCTGGTCCGCCTCGCCTTGGCGGGATGGCGCTTCCACCACGATTTCCGGACGGATGCCGATTCGCCCCTACGCCGGCCCTGCCTCGCGGTGACCACGCCGACGCTGGCCTCGGACGGCTCGGACCTCGCCGCCGTCTTCGCCACCCTGGCGCATATCCGGCAGGACACCGCCGAGATCGACGAGGCCGTCGACGCCGCCTTCCCGGGTGCGGGGCTCGTCATCCCCGAGCCGGGCCGTCACGCCAGCTTCGGCCTGCGCTTGCCCGACTTCCCCGTCCGGATCTTCGATCCGCCGGAACTGTCGGACGGCACCCTGCGCTACCTCGCCCTCGCGGGCGCCCTGCTCGGATACCGCTTGCCGCCGTTCATCGCCCTGAACGAGCCCGAGACCAGCCTGCATCCCGATCTCATGGATCCGCTGGCGCGGCTGATCGCGCGGGCCGCAGAACGCACCCAGGTCTGGCTCGTGACCCATTCGGAGCGGCTGGCCGCGGGGATCGCGGAGCACGGGCGCGTCCGGCCGCGCACCGTCATCAAGCGTGACGGCGAGACCTGGATCGACGGGCTCAAGCTCTCGGGGGACTTCGCCGACGCGGATGAGGATTGACCCCGATCCGATCGGATCGTGCGAAAAGCCGTCTGGCCGCGCGCGGCGCGTGCGGTGACGGAGCGCGCCTCAATCCTTGTCGAGGGTGAGGTCCGGGGCCTCGGGATTCTTCATGCCGACGACGTGGTAGCCGGCATCCACGTGGAGGATCTCGCCGGTCATGCCCGCCGCCATGTCGGAGACGAGGTAGGACGCGGTCTCGCCGACCTCCCCGATCGTCACGGTCCGGCGCAGGGGCGCGTTGTACTCGTTCCACTTCAGGATGTAGCGGAAATCGCCGATCCCGGAGGCGGCGAGGGTCTTGATCGGGCCCGCCGAGATCGCGTTGACCCGGATGTTCTTCGGGCCGAGATCGGCCGCGAGGTAGCGCACCGACGCCTCCAGCGCCGCCTTGGCTACGCCCATCACGTTGTAATGCGGCATCCACTTCTCGGCGCCGTAATAGGTCAGCGTCACGAGGGAGCCGCCCGGGCGCATGATCTTCTCGGCACGCTGGGCCACGGCGGTGAACGAGTAGCACGAGACCAGGAGCGACTTGGTGAAGTTGTCCTCGGAGGTCTCGATATAGCGGCCGGTCAGCTCGTCCTTGTCGGAGAAGGCGACGCAGTGGACGACGAAATCGATCCCGTCGGGGAAGACCTTCGCGGCTTCCGCGAAGACCGCGTCGATCGTGGCCGCCTCGGTGACGTCGCAATGCCCGATGACGTGGGCGTCGAGCTCCTTGGCGAGGGGCTCGACCCGCTTGCGCAGGGCATCGCCCTGATAGGTGAAGGCGAGTTCGGCGCCGTGGGCGCGGGCGCTGCGGGCGATGCCCCAGGCGATCGAGCGGTTGTTGGCGACCCCGAGGACGATGCCCCGCTTGCCCGCCAGAAGGCCCTGCCCGTGTTCCGCCATGATCGATCCCGAAGCCGCGCGACCCCTTTCGGGGCCGGGGGGCCTCCTTAGCGGAGGCGGCCCGGCGACGGAAGTCCGGGGCGACACCGAGCGCCGTCAAGCCGGCCTCGGTGTCCGGTTCGCGAGGCCGTCAGGCCGCCTTGGCGGCACGCCGGCTGCGGGCGAAGTCCGCCAGGGCCGCATCCTCGCCCTCCGGCAGGACGATCGCCGTGGTGGCGAACAGGTCCCCGGGGGTGCCGTCCTTCTTCGGCAGGCCCTTGCCGCGTAGGCGGAAGGTGCGGCCGGAACTCGTCATCGCCGGGATCTTCATCTCGACGACGCCGGTGAGCGTCGGCACGCGGATCGTCCCGCCGAGCACGGCATCCTCCAGGGGAACATCGACGGTGGTGCGCAGGTCGGCCCCCTCGACGGTGAAGCGCGGATGCGGGCGGATCCGGATCGTCAGCAGGGCGTCGCCCGGCTCACCCCGGAGGCCGCCGCTCTGGCCGAGACCGCGCAGCCGGATGGTCTGGCCGTCGATCACGCCACGGGGGATCATCACGTCGACCTCCCGGCCGGTGGGCAAGGCGAGGCGCAGCTTCTCCTCGCTGGCGACCTGCTCCAGGGTCACCGACAGCTCCGCGGCGACGTCTTCGCCCTTGGCGGGCTGGCGCTGACCGCCCGGTCCGGCCCCGCCGGCGCGGAAGGCCTCGCCGAAGATGTGCGAGAAGATGTCCTCGCCCATCCCGCCGCCGCCCATGCCGCCGCCGCGCTGGGCGCGGGCCATGTGCTCGAAGTCGAAATTGCCCCCGCGGCCGCCGCCGAAGCCGCCGAACCCCTCGAAGCCGGTCGCGCGCGGCTTGCCCTCGGCATCGATCTCGCCGCGGTCGAACTGCTTGCGCTTCTCGGCGTCGCCCAGGATCTCGTAGGCCGAGTTCGCCTCGGCGAAACGGTCCTTGGCCTTCACGTCGTTCTTGTTGCGGTCGGGGTGGAAGTCCTTGGCGAGCTTGCGATAGGCCTTCTTGATCTCGGCCTCGCTCGCCCCCTTGGCCACGCCCAGCACGTCGTAGGGATTGCGCATGGATCTCTTGGCTGTGCGGTTGGCTGTGCGATATCGCTTCGCCAGCCGGATGTGGGATGGATGTTGCATCCCTGCAACGGTCCAGTCGGCGAAAGTCTGCGGGTTCGTGCCGAACGTCAAGCGGCCGATCTCGCCGCGGCTGCGGGCCGGCCCTATCGTCGGAGGCGGCGCCGACCGGCGCCTCCGACGATAGGGCCGGAGGCCGCTCGCGCCGGAATCACCCGAGGCCGGAGAGCCGATGCACTACGCCTGCGACCACCTCCACCTGCGCAGCCGCGACGCCGTCGCGGCCGCATCCTTCTACATCGCGACGTTCGGAGCCCGCGAGGTGAAGCGCGTCGGCACGGATCCGGTGCAGCGTGTCGTGCTCGACCTCGGCGGCCTCGCCGTCTTCATCGAGCAGGCCCCGGCCGAGATCGCGCCCGCGGCGACCACGCCCTGCCTCGGGATCGAGCATGTCGGATTGCGCGTCGCCGACATCGAGGCGGCGATGGCCGATCTCACCGCCCGGGGCGTGACGGTGCGGACCGGCATCACCGAGCGCGGGCCCGGCCTGCGGATCGCCTTCGTGGAGGGACCGGACGGCGCGCTGATCGAGATCCTCGAACGGACATCCGTCTGATGCTATCGAGCCCCGGTCGCCGGGCATCCCTGGCCGCGGCGCTGATCCTGCTGCTGGTGGCATCCGGGGCGGCCGCGGCGCGTCCGTTCACGGATGCGGCCGGCCGCACGGTCGAGCTTCCCGAAAGGATCGGGCGGGTGCTCGCCGCGGGGCCGCCGGCCGCCGTGCTGCTCTACACCCTGGCGCCGGACCTGATGGCCGGCTGGGTGACCGCACCGCATCCCGAGGCGCTGCCCTTCCTCGAGCCCCGGACCCGAACGCTGCCGGCCTATGGCCGCCTGACCGGACGGGGCGGCACGGCCAATGTCGAGGCGGTCCTGGCCGCCAAGCCCGACCTGATCGTCGATTCGGGGAGCCTCGGGCCGACCTACGCGTCCCTCGCCGACCGGATCCAGGCGCAGACCGGGATTCCCTACATCCTCCTCGACGGCAGCTTCGCGAAGAGTCCGGAAGCCTACCGGCAGCTCGGCGCCGCGCTGGGCCGGCAATCCGCGGCGGATGCCCTGGCGGCCGAGGCCAAGGCTCTCGCCGACAGGGTGGACCGCGCCGTGGCGACGCTCCCCGAGGACCGGCGGCCCCGGGTCTATTACGCGCGCGGCCCGCGTGGCCTGGAGACGGGCTTCGCCGGATCGATCAACACCGAGCTGGTGGAGGCCGCGGGCGGCCGCAACGTCGCGCAGGACGGCGGCGGTCGCCTCGGCAACGTCTCGCCCGAGCAGGTCCTTGCCTGGAACCCGGACGTGATCGTCACCCTCGACCCGGCCTTCGCGGCCGGGCTGCGCACCGACCCGCTGTGGCGGACCATCAGGGCCGTCCAGACGGGGCGGATCTACGTGGCGCCGCTTCAGCCGTTCCCGTGGTTCGACGCGCCTCCGGGGGTCAACCGCCTGATCGGCCTGCGCTGGCTGGCGGCCCGGCTCCACCCGGACCTGTTCCCGGAACCGATGCCCGACGTGGTGCGCGCCTTCTACCGGGATTTCTACCACGTCGATCTCGACGGCGATCAGGTCGCCGCGCTCCTCGGACCGAGGCTCGCGGGCGCGGAACCGGACGCGCCGAAATGAGCGACATCCCGGCTGCGGCCGAGGCGATCGGGCTTCGCACCCGCAGCCGCCTGCGGATTTCCGCGGCGCTTTTGTCCGGATTGGCTCTGGTGGCGCTGGCCGTGCTCGCCTTGGCGGTCGGCCAGTATCCGGTCGCGCCCGCGGACCTTGCCGCAATCCTCGGGCACCATCTGCTCGGCCTGCCCCTGCGCGCGCCGGCCGCGGCGGAGACCGTGGTGATGCAGGTGCGGCTGCCCCGGGTGATCGCCGCTCTGGTGGTCGGCGCAGCATTGTCGGCGGCCGGGGCGACCTACCAGGGCCTGTTCCGCAACCCGCTGGTCTCGCCCGACATCCTCGGCGTGTCGGCCGGCGCAGGGCTCGGCGCCGTGCTCGGGATCTATCTCGGCCTGCCCGTGGCGCCAATCCAGCTCCTGGCCTTCCTGGGCGGGCTCGGCGCCGTCGCCGCGGTCTACGGCGTCGGCCTCGCCGTGCGGCGGCACGATCCGGTCCTGACCCTGGTCCTGGCGGGGGTGGCGGTGGGCGCGGTGCTCGGGGCGGGCATCTCGCTCCTGAAGGTGCTGGCCGACCCCTACAACCAGCTGCCGGCGATCACATTCTGGCTGCTGGGGAGCTTGTCCTCGGTCACCCTGGGCGACGTCGCCGCCACCCTGCCGATGATGCTGATCGGCCTCGTGCCCCTCGTCCTGCTGCGCTGGCGCATGAACCTGATGAGCCTCGGCGACGCGGAGGCGCGGACCCTCGGCGTGGAGACGCGGGTGCTGCGCCCGGTCCTGATCGCCGGCGCGACCCTGATCACGGCGGCGGCCGTCGCGATGACCGGGGTCATCGGCTGGATCGGGCTGATCGTGCCGCACATCGCCCGGCTGCTGGTCGGGCCGGATTACCGCCGGCTGCTGCCGGCCTCGCTGGCGCTCGGAGCGGGCTACCTCGTGCTGGTCGACCTGATCGCGCGGAATATGGGAACCGTCGAGGTGCCGCTGGGCATCCTGACGGCCCTGGTCGGGGCCCCGTTCTTCCTCTGGCTGCTGGCGTCCGGGCGCCGGGGCTTCGCGTGATGCTGCTCCACGTGCGGGACCTCGCCTTCGGCTACGGCGGCCGCATCGTCGGAAGCGGCGTGTCGTTCGACCTCGCCGCGGGCGAGGTGCTGTGTCTCATCGGGCCGAACGGCGGCGGCAAGACCACCCTGTTCAAGACGCTGCTCGGGCTGCTGCCCGCCCGGGGCGGTCGCATCGTCCTCGGCGGCACCGACCTGTCCCGGCTGTCGCGCAGCGCCATCGCCCGCATGGTCGCCGCCGTCCCCCAGGCGCATGCGGCCTTCTTCCCGTTCACCGTACGGGAGGTCGTCGTGATGGGCCGGGCGAGCCGGATCGGCCCGTTCGCCGCGCCCGGCCCGTCCGACGCGGCGGCGGCCGAAAAGGCCCTCGACGCCCTGGGGATCGGGCACTTGGCCGACACGGTCTACACCGAGATCAGCGGCGGCGAGCGGCAGCTCGCCCTGATCGCCCGGGCGCTGAGCGGGGAGCCGCGGCTGCTGATCATGGACGAGCCGACCGCGAGCCTCGATTTCGGCAATCAGGCCCGCGTCCTCGGGCAGATCCGCCGCCTCGCCCAGGCCGGCATCGCCGTGCTGTTCTCGACGCACGATCCCGGCCACGCCCTGCTCTGCGCCGACCGCCTCGTCGCCCTGCACGGGGGCCGCCTCGTCGCCGACGGGCCGTCCGCCGCCACGGTCACCCCGGCGCTCCTGCGTCTGATCTACGGGATCGACGTGGTGGTGGCGTCGGTCCCGGGCCTCGCAGCGCCGGTCTGCGTGCCCGTCGTCGACTGACCGCGCTCCGGCCCCTCAGGCCGTTCGCGACACCGGCCCGGCATCCGCGTCCGGTGCGGCCCGGCGCGGACCATCGGGCCCGTACACCGCGCCGAGCACCGCCTCGCAATGGAGCCGGACGCGGGCGTGGCAGGCGCAGGCGGCGGCCGAGACCGCCCGGCGATCGACGATCGTGATGCGCCCGCGCTCCGCCCGGAGGAGTCCCTGCTCCTGCAGCATCCGCAGGATCCGGGTGAGGTAGGTCCGCTGGACGCCGAGCATCGCGGCCATCAGCTCGTGGGTGACCGGAAGGGTGTCGCCGCCGGTCCGGTCCTGCAACGACAGCAGCCAGCGGAGGCAGCGCTGCTCGATCGGGTGCACGGCGTTGCAGGCTCCGATCAGGAGCAGCTGAGCCAGGAAACAATCGGCATAGCGGGCGAACAGATCGCGGAACGTCGCGGATCGGCGCTCGGCCTCCCGCAGGCGGTCCGCGTCGAGGCGCAGCACCCGCCCGCCCACCTGCACCAGCCCGCTGACGGCGTTCGGCAGCCGGCCCTGGCCGATGATCCCGCCGACCGCCCCGTCGTGACCGACGCTCGCGGTCTCCGCCATCCGGCCGTCGTGGGTGGCGACGACCAGAGCGACAACGGTCTGGTCACAGGGAAAGATCACAGGGCTCGCGCCGGAGTCAGCCGTGAGGATCGTGTCCCCCCTGGCGACGGTCACCGGTTCCAGATCGCGTTCGATCAGCGCGCGGTCCGAACCCGAAAGCGCGTCGAGGAGCAGGTTGCCGGTGGAGGCGGCAGGTTCGATCGGCATGGGGCGGCGAGATGCGGCAGAGAGGGTCCCGTCAGGACCCTCACGGATATGCGCCCGTCAGCGTGCGGACTCGCCAGCCATACCCCGCAGGCTGCGCCCTCGAACTAACTTAGGTTTCGTTGCACCCGTTCATCTACTTGTCCGTGCATAGACCCTGCTCCGAGAGTCTCCTGTGTTCGCGCGGATCGCAGTCGGTGGCCAGGAACGAGGCCCAGTCCGACGGGGTCCCGTAGAAGGCGTTGCGGTCGACGTCACCCCGCACGCCCGGGACCCGACCCGTCGAGGTGAACTGCCACAGCATCCACTTACGGTTGACGAACCGCTGCTCCGGCTCGGCCGCGGTGGAGCGCAGCCAGTGCGGATAGTCCGGGAGTTCGCCCTCCAGCACGTCCTTGTGGAAGGTGATGTCGGTGTAGATGATCGGGCGCTTGCCGGTGTAGCGCTCCATCTCCTCCAGCATCTCGGTGACCATCGCCAGGGCCTGGGCCTTGGGCAGCTTCTTCGGGCAGGTCTGCGAGTGGCCGTTCCACTCGACGTCGAGGACCGGCGGCAGAGCGGTGGGGTCGTTCGGAACGTTCCGCTTGAACCAGTCCATCTGCTCCCTGGCGGAGCGGCACCAGAACACGAAGTGGTACGCGCCCCGCGGCACGCCGGCCCGCGCCGCGCCGTCCCAGTTGGTCCGGAAGCGCTCGTCGACGTGGTCGCCGCCCTCGGTGGCCTTGATGAAGGCGAACTGCGTGCCGGCGGCCCGGACCGAGGCCCAGTCGACGTTGCCCTGCCACTTCGAGATGTCGATGCCCTGGATCGGGTGGAGCTTGGCCTTGGCCACGCCCGGATGGGGCTTGGCGTCACCCTTCGTCGGATAGAAGTCGTTGTTGGAGGCACAGGCCGCGAGGCCGGCCAGGATGGCGGCGGCGGCGAAGCGCCCGGCGAGGCGCCGGGCCGGCTTCAGACGGTCGGTCAGACTCCGAGCGACTTCCCCGAACGGCGACCGCGAAAGTTTTGAAATCCGCGACATCAGTGTTTAGCCCGCCACCGAAGAAGCGCCACAGACAGGCGTATTCGATGGCCCCGGCGCGGTTAACGGAGCTTTGCGATCATTGCGGCGGAATTCCGAGACGCGTTGCCTGCCCGCGACATACGGCGCCCATCCCCGGTTGGTTCACAGGGCGAGATCCGGCTAAGTCGCGGTCCCGCAACGCGAGTCCGGACACGGCGCCGTGAGTAAGCAACTCTTTACCATAGGCTACGAAGGCCTCGATTCGGAGCGCCTCGTCGGGGTCCTGCGCTCGGCGGGGGTCGCAACGCTGGCGGATGTCCGGGCGGTGGCGAACTCACGCAAGCGCGGCTTCTCGAAGGGTGCGCTGGGCACATCCCTGCGCGAGGCGGGCCTGGGCTACGCGCATCTGCGCAGCCTTGGGACACCGAAATCCGGCCGGCAGGCGGCCCGGGCCGGGGACGCGGCGCTGATGCGCCGGATCTACTGCGAGGAGGTGCTGGACACGGCCGCAGGCCTCGCGGCCCTCGACGAGCTCGCCGCGCTGGCCGAGGGGGCCCCGATCTGCCTGCTGTGCTTCGAGCGCGATCCGGCCGGCTGCCATCGGCGCGTGCTGGCCGAGCGCCTCGCACCGCGCGGCTTCGTGGTCAGCGACCTCTTCGGCTGAGCCGGTCTCAGCGGCCCGACAGGGAAGGCGCGCGCATGCCCAGCGCGCCCGCAAGACGCCGGACCGGGCCGAGGGCGGCCGTCAGACCCAGCGGCGCGGCCTTGCGCGGCGCACGCGGCCGGCGACGGTCGGCATCCGCGACCGGCTCGACCGGCAGGTACAGCGCGTCGAAGAAGGACATCTCCAGGAGCGTGGCGCCGTCGTCGTCGGTGATCACCATCGCCGCCTCCATCAGCCGCGGGTCGCCGCCGTGCTGGCGCATCAGCCCCTGCACGATCGTGCGCGCGGTGGACCGGGCGGCCTCGACATCCTCGACCCACTGGGCCGCCGAGGCCGGGAGCGAAGCGTTGCCGAGGCGGATGGTGAAGTGGGCGCGGACCATGAAGCGCTCCTGGGAGGGGACCGGCGGGGACACCGCCGGCAACGGGTGTCAGGCGGCCTGGGCGTCGTCGACGGCTTCGGCGACGGGTTCGGACTTCTCAGCCGCGGATTTCGGATCGAAGGCGTCCGCGAGCAGGACGAGGCGCCGCGCCATGTCCCGCACCTCGTTGAGCGCGATCGACTTCTGGCCTTCCTTCACCGCGCGGGTGATGTCGCTGACCTGCGTGGTGGCGATCCGCTTCAGTTCGTCGGCGAGCTGCTGGCTGGTCATCATCGCATCCGGACTCGGCTTGTCAGGCTGAGCCGGGACCGTGAGGGAACGGGGCTTACCAAGGCGTTTCGCCGGGCCGCGCAGCCTGTGGACAAGAGCGGGATGCGGCCTTCGGCTCACCCCTCCAGATGGCGTGCGGCGATGATCGAGGCCGCCGTGCGGTTCTCCACGCCGAGCTTGGCGTAGATGCCCTCGAGGTGCTTGGTCACGGTCCGGTGGCTGAGCCCGAGGATCTCGCCGATGTCGCGGCTCGACTTGCCGCGGGACAGCCAGAGCAGAACCTCCGCCTCGCGGCCGGTGACCGGGAGGCGCGCCCGGAGCCGCTCGACCCCCGCCGAGAGCGCGTCCCGCGACAGGCGGAGCAGGATCTCGTCCGGCGTGCGGCCGATGAAGCTCAGGGCGTAGGCGAGGCCGTCGCGATCGGTCAGCGTCAGGGGCTGCGCGGCGCCGGCGAGGCATCCGCGCAGCCAGTCGCGCGCCTTGGCGGGCAGTTCGACGGCGCCGGAGCGATCGGCGCCGAGCCCGGCCAGCAGCCGGCCGGCCTGAGGCGTCGACCACAGCACATGCCCGTCCTCCGAGACGGCGAACAGGGTCCGCCCGGCCGTGTCGAGGGCAGCCCGGGCGCTCTGCGCGGCGCGGGCGCTCGCGAGGTGCACGCGGATCCGGGCCAGGATCTCGTCCGGCGCGATGGGCTTCGTGACGTAGTCGATGCCGCCGGCGGAGAGGCCCTTCACGATGTGCTCGGTCTCGCTCAAGCCGGTCATGAAGATCACCGGCACGCCGGCGAGATGCGGCTTGGCCTTGAGCCGCCGGCAGGTCTCGAAGCCGTCGAGCCCCGGCATCACCGCGTCGAGCAGGATCACGTCGGGCGTGATCTCATCCACGAGGGCCAGGGCGAGGTCGCCGCCGACCGCGACCAGCACGGTGGCCCCGGAGCGCTCGATCGCCTCGGTGAGGAAGCTCAGCGTGTCGGGCGAATCATCGATCACCAGGACGATGTCCCGGTTCGGCTGGAGCTTCGGCGCCTCAGCCATGACGGGCGAGCTCCTGCAGGACCGAGAGGTAGCGGCGCAGGTCGTACCCTTCGACCAGCCCGCGCATCCGGGCGACGAAAGCGGGCGGCACGGTCGCGTCCTCCTCCATCTGGATCAGCTTGGCCTCGATGGCCCGGATATGCCCGATCCGGCCGAGGCGCAGGAGCTCGCCGATATGCTCGGGCCCGGGCCCCGGCCCGTCCGCGAAGGCCGGAACAGGCTCGGGCTGCGTCGGCGCGGGGCTCTCGGTCCATTCGAGGTGCAGGAGCTTGCCGATCCGCTCCATCACGTCGCGCAGGTCGAAGGGCTTGGCGAAGATGGCGTCGTGGGGCGCGTCGTCGCCGCGAACCGGGCTGATCTCGTGGACATTGGCGGACATCATGGCGATGGGGCCGGTATGTCCGGCCTGCCGCAGGGCCGCGGCCGCCGCCCAGCCGGTCATCCCGGGCATCGCGATGTCGAGCAGGATCAGGTCGACCCCGCCCCGCGCGACGATGGCCAGGCACTCCGGCCCCGAGCCGGCCTCCAGGACGGAGATGCCCTGCGGCTCCAGGATCGCCCGCATCAGCGCGCGGTGAGCGCTGTCGTCGTCGGCGACCAGGACGGTGCGTCGCGCGCCCGCATAGACCCGCTCCGGGGCCGCCGCCGGCGCGGGCGGGACAATCGGTGCCGGCTGGGCCACGGAGGCCAGCATCAGCCGCAGACGCGCCTGCGTGCCGCCGCCCGGCGCCGCCGTCACGGTAATCTCGCCGCCCAGCAATTGGGCCAGCAGGTTGGCGATGGTGAGCCCGAGCCCGGTCCCCGGCGTGCTGCGGGCGGCCGGTGTCGAGCCGCGCTCGAACGGCTCGAAGATCCGCGCGAGATCCGCCTCCGGGATGCCGGGACCGGTGTCGCGGATCGTGAAGATCGCGATCTGGCTCCGGTAGCTCAGGTCCAGCGAGACGGTGCCGGTTTCCGTGAACTTGATGGCGTTCGACAAAAGGTTGAGCAGCACTTGGCGCAGCCGCTTCTCGTCGGTGGCGACCACGGCCGGCAGGATCTCCGGCCGCGAAAAGCGGAACTCCAGCCCCGCCTCGCGCGCCTGGAGCCGAACCATGTCGACCAGCTGGTCGAGAAAATCGGCGAGGCGCACCTCGTCGCGGTGAATCTGAAGGCGTCCGGCCTCCATGCGCGAGATGTCGAGGAGGCCGTCGATCAGCCCGGACAGGTGCTGGGCGCTGCGGCGGATCACCCGGAGGCCGTTGAGGCGGTGCGCCGGGATCGCCGGATCCGATTCCAGGAGCTGCGCGTAGCCGAGCACCGTGGAGAGCGGCGTGCGCAGCTCGTGGCTGATCCCGACCACGTAGCGGCTTTTGGCCTGGTTGGCGGCCTCGGCCCGCTCCTTGGCCTCCTGCAGCTTGGCGTCGGTGATCTTATGGGCGGCGATCTCCGCCTGGTAGAGCGCGGTCTGGCGCATCGTCTCGGCCTGGGCGACGCGCCGGCTCTCCTGGGCGAGCACGAACAGCCACGCCACCACGCCGAGGATCACCACCAGGGTGAAGAACACGCTGGTCAGCGCCGTGCGCAGGAACTCGCGATTCTCCGGGTGGGCAATCGTCGCGCCCGCATGCACGATGCCGAGGATCAGGCCGATCACCGCGCAGAGCGTCAGCATCACCGCGAGGTAGCGGCCGAGCGGCGCGCCGATCCAGGCTGCCGTCCGGCCCGGCAGGATCCGGGCGGCTACGGCTTGCGCCTGCACCTCCAGCCTTCCGTGCGGCTTGCACAGGTCGCCGCAGCGGGCGTCGAGCGAGCAGCAGAGCGAGCAGATCGGCGCGTCGTAGGCCGGGCAATGGGCCATGTCCTCGCCCTCGAAGGGCAACTCGCAGACCCGGCAGGTGACCTCGGCGGTGCCCCAATCCTGCTTGGGCGTCCGGGCGAGATACCAGCGTCCCCCCGTCGCCCAGGCGATCGCCGGCGCGGCGCCGAAGGCGACGGCGAGGGTGAGCAGCGGCGCGAAGGGCTGCAGGATCGGGCCGAGCCAGCCGAGATAGGCCGCGCCGCCGGCCGCCAGCGCCAGCGCCATGGCGCCGGTCCCCACCGGGTTCACGGCGTAGAGATGGGCGCGCTTGAACTCGATCCCCGGAGGCGAGAGGCCCAGCGGCTTGTTCACCGCGAGATCCGCGGCGAGCGCCCCGACCCAGGCCGAGACCACGGCTCCGTAGAGCGGCAGCGTGCTCTCGATGGTCTTGTCGATACCGAGCTCCATCAGGAGCACCGCGATGGCGACGTTGAACACGAGCCAGACCACCCGTCCCGGATGGCTGTGGGTCAGCCGGGAGAAGAAGTTCGACCACGCGATCGAGCCGGCATAGGCGTTGGTGAGGTTGATCTTGAGCTGCGACACGATGACGAACAGCCCGGTGAGCAGCAGTGCTGCCCGGCTGCCCTCCCCCGTGAGGTAGCCGAAGGCCACCGCGTACATGCGGGTCGGCTCGGCGGCATGCTCGGGCGGGACGCCGTGCCCCAGGGCCAGGACCGCGAGGGCGGCGCCGAGCAGGATCTTCAGCATGCCGGGCAGGATCCAGCCCGCGCCGCCCGCCAGGACCGCCAGCCACCAGCGGCGGTCGCGCGGACCTGCCGGCTCCGGCACGAAGCGGAGGAAGTCGACCTGCTCGCCGACCTGCGCCAGCAGCGCCAGCAGGACGCCCGTGGCGAGCCCGAATCGGGCGAGATCGAAGTTGGCGCCGCCGCCGTCGAGGCCCGGGAAGACGGTGAGCGCGCGCAGCGGCCCCGCGCCCTGTGCCGCCACGAAGATCAGCGGGAGCAGGCTCAGCCCGATCCAGATCGGCTGCGTCCAGATCTGGAACCGGCTGATCAGACGGATCCCGTAGACGACGAGCGGGATCACCGCCCCGGCGCAGAGCAGGTAGCCGACGCCCAGCGGCAGCCCGAAGCAGAGCTGCAGCGCCAGCGCCATGATCGCCGCCTCGATGGCGAAGAACAGGAACGTGAAGCTCGCGTAGATCAGCGACGTGACGGTCGAGCCGAGATAGCCGAACCCGGCGCCGCGGGTGAGGAGATCCATGTCGACGCCGTGACGGGCGGCGTAGACCGTGATCGGTGCCGCCGTGGCGAAGATGATCAGGCCGACGACCAGGACGGCCGCCACCGTGTTGGGGAGCCCGGCCGTCAGCGCCAGCGTCCCGCCGATCGCCTCGAGCGCCAGGAACGATATCGACCCGAGCGCGGTCTGCGCCACTTCCAGACTGGACCAGCGCCGCGCCTTCTTGGCGGTGAAGCGGAGGGCGTAATCCTCCAGGGTCTCGTCGGCGACGAAGCGGTTGTAGTCCCGGCGGATCGGGATGATGCGCTGCGGCCCGCTCATGGTGCCGGAGACCCGACGACCCGGCCGCCGCCCATGGCCGGCGCGGCGCATGCGACGCCAACGGGCGCGGGCGCGCGCGAAACATCGAGCACCCGAACGGTGCTCACGCTCTTCGCGCTCCCCGTCACCCCAACCTCAAAGTATTCCGCGGCGATGGTGCACCGCATGCAAAAGTACGGCCATACGCAAAATCGCGTATAGGCCGCACCGCAACCCAGGACCTAGCCTGCGCTCGTCGATCCGCGGCCGCCTCTCAAGGCCCCGGACGCGAACAGGGTCAGGCACATGGCAGACGACACCGAGACCGGCGCCGATCACGGCTTGCGCTCCCCGCTGCGGCGCAGGCTGCTCATGGGACTGGCCGGCGCCCCGGCGCTGGCGCTGATGCCGCGGAATGCCTGGGCGGCGCCGCCGACCGCAGCGGTGAACACCACCGGCCTCGCGGTGACCGACACCGAGGTGACGGTCGGCATCCTGCACTCGATCACCGGCACGATGGCGATCTCCGAGACCGGCGCCCAGGAAGCGGAAAAACTCGCGATCCAGCAGATCAACGATGCCGGCGGCGTGCTCGGCCGCAAGATCAAGATCATCCAGGAGGACGGCGCCTCCGACTGGCCGACCTTCGCCGAGAAGGCCAAGAAGCTCCTCGTCAACGACCATTGCGCCGCCGTGATGGGCTGCTGGACCTCGGCCTCGCGCAAGGCGGTGCTGCCGGTCTTCGAGCAGTATAACGGGCTCCTGTACTACCCGACCTTCTACGAGGGCCTGGAGCAGTCGAAGAACGTCTTCTACACCGGCCAGGAGGCCACGCAGCAGATCCTCGCCGGCCTCGACTGGGTGCACAAGGAGAAGGGCGGCGACAGCTTCTACTTCATCGGCTCCGATTACATCTGGCCGCGCACCTCCAACAAGATCGCCCGCAAGCACGTCGAGAACGTGCTCAAGGGCAAGGTCGTCGGCGAGGAGTACTTCCCCCTCGGCCACACGCAGTTCAATTCGGTCATCAACAAGATCAAGCTCACCAAGCCGAAGGTGATCTTCGCCGACGTGGTCGGCGGCTCGAACGTGGCGTTCTACAAGCAGCTCAAGGCGGCGGGCATCGACCTGTCGAAGCAGGTGCTGATGACGATCTCGGTCACCGAGGACGAGATCGACGGCATCGGCGGCGAGAACATCGCCGGGGCCTATGCCTGCATGAAATACTTCCAGTCGATCGACAACGAGAACAACAAGGCGTTCGTCGCCGCCTTCAAGAAGATGTGGGGCGAGAAGACCGTCATCGGCGACGTGACGCAGGCGGCCTATCTCGGCCCGTTCCTGTGGAAGATGGCCTGCGAGAAGGCCGGCTCCTTCGACGTCGACAAGGTGGTGGCGGCCTCGCCGGGCATCGAGTTCAAGGGCGCGCCGGAAGGCTACGTCAAGATCGACGAGAACCATCACCTCTGGTCGAAGACGCGGGTCGGCAAGGCCAAGACCGATGGCCAATTCGAGATCGTCTACACCAGTCCCGAGCTGATCAAGCCCGATCCGTTCCCGAAGGGCTACCAATAGCCCCAGGCCCGCACACAGTCCGCGCCGCCGCTCACCGGATGGAACGCGTGTCCCCTCTCCCGTGTGGGAGAGGGACAGGGTGAGGAACCAGGTCCTTCCGGAGAAGGCACATCCCTCACCCCAACCCTCTCCCGAACGGGAGAGGGAGTCCGTCTCGGACTTCAGAACCGGCACCGAACAATCCGCTCGGAGGACGCTCGCCCTCCGCCCCGATCTGCAGCGGAAGACCAAGACATGCTCGGCGACTATTCCCTCGGCGACCTCGGCGCGATCTTCGCCATGCAGGGCTTCGCCGGCCTGATCCTGTTCTCCGTCTACCTGCTGATGGCGCTGGGGCTCGCGATCATCTTCGGCCAGATGGGCGTGATCAACATGGCGCACGGGGAGTTCATGATCCTCGGCGCCTACGTCACCTATCTCTGCTCGACCTTCTGCCAGTCCTACCTGCCGGCGCTCTTCCCGATCTACTTCTTCATCGCCATGGGCCTGGCGTTCCTCGCCTCCGGGGCACTGGGCATGCTGGTGGAATGGGGCCTGATCCGGTTCCTCTACAAGCGTCCCCTCGATACGCTCCTCGCCACATGGGGCCTCTCGCTGATCCTCCAGCAGGCCTACCGGTCGATCTTCGGTGCCCGCGAGGTCGGCGTCGAGCTGCCGTCCTGGCTGATCGGCTCGGTGCAGGTCACCGACACGATCGAGATCCCGATCAACGGCCTGTTCGTCATGGCCGTGACCATCCTGATCACCGTCTGCGTCGCGCTGCTGATCTTCCGCTCGCGCTTCGGCCAGCAGGTCCGCGCCGTGATGTCGAACCGCGCCATGGCGGGGGCGGTCGGCATCGATACCGAAAAGGTCGACCGCTACACGTTCGGCCTCGGCTGCGGGATCGCGGGGATCGCCGGCTCGGCCTTCACGATGATCGGCTCCACCGGGCCGACCTCCGGCCAGCTCTACATCGTCGACACCTTCCTGATCGTCGTGTTCGGCGGCGCCGCGAGCCTCGTGGGCACCATCGCGTCGGCCTTCTCGATCTCGCAGACGCAGTCGACCCTGGAGTTCTTCCTCTCCGGCTCGATGGCCAAGGTGATCACCCTGCTCGCGGTGGTCGGCATCCTGATGCTGAGGCCCCAGGGCCTCTTCACCCTCAAGGTCCGGCGCTGAGGATGTTTTCCCGATGACGAACCCGGTCCAGACCCTCACCAAATCCGTCACCGTCAACGACAACCCGTTCATGAAGCCGGTGGAGTGGCTGAGCCTCTTCCTCCTGGCCGGGGTGATCCTGGTCGTCCTGCCGCTGATGCTCGACGGCTTCCGCCTCAACCTCGTCGGCAAATACCTCACCTACGCGTTCGTGGCCCTCGGGCTGGTGATCTGCTGGGGCTATGCGGGGATCCTGTCGCTCGGCCAGGGCGTGTTCTTCGGCCTCGGCGGCTACGGCATGGCGATGTACTTGAAGCTGGAGGCTTCGAGCATCGAGAACACCAAGATCCAGTCCACACCCGGCATCCCGGACTTCATGGACTGGAACCAGATCACCGCGCTCCCCTGGTTCTGGCAGCCGTTCAAGAGCCTGCCGCTCACCATCGTGCTGGCGGTCGCCGTGCCGGTCCTGTTCGCGATGCTGATCTCCTTCGCGATGTTCAAGCGCCGGGTCGGCGGCACCTATTTCGCCATCATCACCCAGGCCATCGCGGCGATCCTGACGATCCTGATCGTCGGCCAGCAGGGCTATACCGGCGGCATCAACGGCATCACCGATCTGCGCACCCTCCACGGCTGGGACATCCGCACCGACTCGGCGAAATTCATCCTGTACTTCGTCAATGGCGGCCTGCTGATCGCCTGCATCCTGGCGGCGCAATACGTGAAGAAATCAAAGCTCGGCCGCATCCTCGTCGCCATGCGCGACAAGGAGGACCGGGTCCGCTTCTCCGGCTACTCGGTGGCGGGGTTCAAGGTCTTCGCCTTTTGCTTCGCCGCCGGGCTGGCGGCGATCGGCGGCGCGATGTTCACCCTGCAGGTCGGGTTCATGTCGCCCTCCTTCGTGGGCATCGTCCCCTCCATCGAGATGGTGATCTACGCCGCGGTCGGCGGGCGCCTGTCCCTGTTCGGCGCCGTCTGGGGCACGCTGCTGGTCAACTGGGCCAAGACCAGCTTCTCAGAGAGCTTCCCGGACCTCTGGCTGTTCGGCCTCGGCGCCCTGTTCATCGCGGTGGTGCTGGCCTTCCCGAACGGCCTCGCGGGGATCTGGCGCGAGCATATCGAGCCGCGCCTCACCCGCCGCGCCAAGAGCCTGCAGGCGCCCGAACCCGCCATCGTCCCGCCCCACGGCGCCCCGGCCGAGTGAGCACGCCATGAACGCCGCGATCCTCCCCTCCCCCGTGGTCGGCGCCGAGGCGGCCCCGCCCGACTACCTCCTCGCCGTCGAGGCGCTCACCGTCTCGTTCGACGGGTTCAAGGCGGTGAACGACGTGTCGTTCTACGTCGATCCCGACGAGATCCGGGTGATCATCGGCCCGAACGGGGCCGGCAAGACCACGGTGCTCGACCTGATCTGCGGGCGCACCAAGGCCAGCGCCGGCTCGATCAAGTACAAGGGCCAGGAACTCACCAAGCTCTCCGAGAGCGCGATCGTGCAGGCCGGCGTCGGCCGCAAGTTCCAGACGCCGTCGATCTACGACGACCTGACGGTGTTCGAGAACCTGGAGATTTCGTTCCCCCGCGGCCGCTCGGTGTTCGGCGCCCTCACGTTCAAGCGGGACGCGGAGGTCCGCGACCGCATCCACGCCATCGCCGAGACGATCTTCCTGAAGGACCAGCTCAAGGAGCGGGCCGAGTTCCTGAGCCACGGCCAGAAGCAGTGGCTGGAGATCGGCATGCTGCTGATCCAGGACCCGGAGCTGCTGATGCTCGATGAGCCGGTGGCCGGGATGAGCGTCGGCGAGCGGATCAAGACCGCGGAGCTGCTCAACCAGATCATCAAGGGCCGCTCGGTGCTGGTGATCGAGCACGACATGAAGTTTGTCGAGGACATCGCCCACCGGGTGACCGTCCTGCACCAGGGCAAGGTGCTCTCCGAAGGGTCGATGGACCGGGTCAAGAACGACCCGAAGGTCATCGAAGTGTATTTGGGACATTGACGATGGCGTCGCTCCAGACCGCGCACTCGGCCCCCGTCCAGGCGCCCCCGCTCGCCACGATCCCATCCGCCACGCCGGCGCTCGCCGTCGAGGACCTGCACGCCGCCTACGGCCAGAGCGAGGTCCTGCACGGGCTCACCTTCTCGGTAGCCCCCGGCGAGATCGTCGCCGTGATGGGCCGCAACGGCATGGGCAAGACCACCCTGATGAAGACCCTGATGGGGCTCGTTCCCGTCAAGGCCGGGTCGATCCGGGTCGAGGGGGCGGATGTCGGTGCCCTCAAGAGCCATGCCCGGGTCGCCAAGGGCCTCGCCTACGTGCCGCAGGGCCGGATGATCTTCTCGACCATGACGGTCCAGGAGAACATCGAGACCGGGCTCACGGTCACCGGCACCCGCAAGGTGCCGCAGGACCTCTACGACATGTTCCCGGTGCTCCTGGAGATGAAGGGAAGGCGCGGCGGCAACCTGTCGGGCGGGCAACAGCAGCAGCTCGCCATCGCCCGGGCGCTCGCGAGCCGCCCGAAGGTCCTGCTTCTGGACGAGCCCACCGAGGGCATCCAGCCCTCGATCATCCGGGAGATGGGCCGGACCCTGAAGAAGATCCGCGACGCGCGCGGCCTGTCCATCGTCGTGTCCGAGCAGGTCCTGAGCTTCGCCCTGGACGTGGCCGACCGGGTGATCGTGCTGGAGAACGGCGCCATCGTCCACGAGGCCCCGCGCGACGGCATCGACGAGGCCGCCGTCGCCCGGTTCCTGTCGGTCTGAGGAGCGCGGAATGGCCGATTACGAGATCTTTGAACTCGGCGACTTCGTCCTTCAGTGCGGCAAGACGCTGCGCGCGGCCAAGCTCGCCTACAAGACCTTCGGGACCCTGAGCCCCGCCAAGGACAACGCCATCGTCTACCCGACCTGGTACTCGGGCCAGCACACCGAGAACGAATGGCTGATCGGCCCCGGCAAGGCGCTCGACCCGGACAAGTACTTCATCATCATCCCGAACATGTTCGGCAACGGGCTCTCGTCCTCGCCGAGCAACACGCCCGCGCCCTGGAACGGGCCGCGCTTCCCCAACGTCACCGCCTACGACAACGTCCGCGCCCAGCACCGCCTCGTCACCGAGCATTTCGGCATCGAGAAGTTGGTTCTGGTCACCGGCTGGTCGATGGGCGCGCTCCAGACCTACCACTGGGCGTCGATGTACCCCGACATGGTGCCGAAGATCCTGCCGTTTCAGGGCTCGGCCAAGTGCTCGCGGCACAACTACGTCTTCCTGGAGGGCGCCAAGGCGGCGCTCCAGGCCGACGCCGCCTGGGCGGAGGGCTGGTACACGAGCCCGCCGACGCGGGGGCTGCGCGCCTTCGGCCGGGTCTATGCCGGCTGGGGCCTGTCGCAGACCTTCTACCGGCTCGAGGCCGACATCACCCACATGGGCTACGCCTCGCTGGAGGACTTCCTGATCGGGTTCTGGGAAGGCCTGTTCTACGAACGCGACGCCAACAACCTGCTCGCCATGCTGTGGACGTGGCAGCACGGCGACATCAGCGCCAACGACACCTTCAAGGGCGACTTCAAGGCCGCGCTCGGCGCCATCCGCGCCAAGGCGATCCTGATGCCCGCCTCCACGGATCTGTATTTCCCGCCCGAGGACAACGCCATCGAGGCGGCTGCCATGCCGAACGCGGAGCTGCGCGTGATCGACACGTGGTGGGGCCATTTCGCGGGCGGGCCCGGCACCAGCCCGGACGACATCAAGGTCCTCGACGACGCGCTGAACGAGCTGCTCGCGAGCGGGTGAGATTCGCGCACCGGCGCGCGGATGGGGTCCGCCCCAAGGTTCTAGGGAGCTGGAGACAGAACATGCCCGAGACGCTGATCAAGGTCGATCTCACGCAATCGGCCTACGACAACGACATGGTGCACAACCGCTGGCACCCGGACATCCCGATGGTCGCCTATGTGAAGCCGGGCGCCGACTTCATCGTCGAGACCTACGACTGGACCGGCGGCTTCATCAAGAACAACGATTCCGCCGACGACGTGCGCGACATCGACCTGTCGATCGTCCACTTCCTCTCGGGTCCGATCGGCGTCGAGGGCGCCGAGCCCGGCGACCTCCTGGTGGTCGATCTCCTCGATATCGGCGCCAAGCCCGAGAGCCAGTGGGGCTTCAACGGCTTCTTCTCGAAGAAGAACGGCGGCGGCTTCCTCACCGAGCACTTCCCGCAGGCCCAGAAGTCGATCTGGGACTTCGAGGGCATGTTCACCAAGTCCCGCCACGTGCCGGGCGTGCGCTTCCCGGGCCTGATCCATCCCGGCCTGATCGGCTGCCTGCCCGATCCGAAGATGCTGGAGACCTGGAACACCCGCGAGAAGGCGCTCTACGACACCGATCCGGAGCGCGTGCCGGCGCTGGCCACCCTCCCCTTCGGGCCGACCGCCCATATGGGCCGCCTGAAGGGCGACGCGAAGGACAAGGCTGCCGCCACGGGCGCCCGCACGGTCCCGCCCCGCGAGCACGGCGGCAATTGCGACATCAAGGACCTGTCGCGCGGCTCGAAGATCTACTTCCCGGTCTACGTTCCCGGCGCCGGCCTCTCGATGGGCGACCTGCACTTCAGCCAGGGCGACGGCGAGATCACCTTCTGCGGCGCCATCGAGATGGCCGGCTGGGTCCATCTCAAGGTCGAGCTGATCAAGGACGGCATGGCGAAGTACGGGATCAAGAACCCGATCTTCAAGCCGTCGCCGATCACGCCGAAATACGACGATCACCTGATCTTCGAGGGCATCTCGGTCGACGAGAGCGGCGGCCAGCACTATCTCGACGTCCACATCGCCTACCGGCAGGCCTGCCTGAACGCGATCGAGTACCTCAAGAAGTTCGGCTATTCGGGCGCCCAGGCCTACTCGATCCTCGGCACGGCGCCGGTCCAGGGGCACATTTCGGGCGTGGTCGACATCCCGAACGCCTGCGCGACGCTCTGGATACCGACCAAGATCTTCGAGTTCGACATCAACCCGGGCGCCGACGGACCGACCCAATTCCTCGACGGCTCGATCCAGATGCCGCTCTCGCCGGATCTGTGATCAGGCCGTCTGCTGCGTGTCGCGCCCGGTTTCATCGGACGCGACCTGCCCCCTCTCCCGTGCGGGAGAGGGTTGGGGTGAGGGACCCGGTCTTTCCGGAGAGGTCGCATCCCTCAC
Source organism: Methylobacterium sp. UNCCL125 (assembly GCF_900116795.1). Lineage (NCBI taxonomy): Bacteria > Pseudomonadati > Pseudomonadota > Alphaproteobacteria > Hyphomicrobiales > Methylobacteriaceae > Methylobacterium > Methylobacterium sp. UNCCL125. The sequence continues at coordinate 162,003 of NZ_FPBW01000012.1, forward strand.
CCTGTCCCTCTCCCGCACGGGAGAGGGAACCCGCGTTTCGCCCGACAGTGGTCTGATCCGGCAGCCTTTCTGAAAGCGTCGCCATGCCCGTCTACGACTACGCCTGCGAGGCCTGCGGGCCCTTCACGGTGATGCGGCCGATGGCCGAGTTCCGCGATCCGCATGCCTGCCCGGACTGCGGCAGCTCGAGCCAGCGCGCCTTTCTCACCGCGCCGCGCATCGCCGGCATGGATGCGGGGCTGCGGGCCGCCCACGCCACCAACGAGCGCAGCCGCCACGCGCCCCGTCGCTCCGGGAGCCACGGGGCCGGCTGCGGCTGCTGCTCGCCGAAGAAGACCGCCGCGGCCCCGGCCGCCGCCAAGAGCTTCCCGAAGGCGCGGCCCTGGATGATCAGCCACTAAGTCGGGCGCGCATAGCCCTCCCCCCTCTGCGGGGGAGGGTGGCCCTCGCGTCAGCGAGGGTCGGGAGAGAGGAGCGCCGCATCCGGATTTGTCGCGACGGACGCGCGATCCTGCCGCGTCGCGCTGCCCCTCTCCCCCCCCCCCCTGCTGCGCAGGGTACCCTCCCCCGCAGAGGGGGGAGGGTCGCGGCGCGCCTCGGCGCAACAATCCTCAGGAGGACATCACGCCATGATGCACGGAGACATCTCGTCCAGCCAGGACAGCGTCGGCGTCGCCGTCGTGAACTACAAGATGCCGCGCCTGCACACCCGCGCGGAGGTGCTGGAGAACGCCAAGGCGATCGGCAAGATGATCGTCGGCATGAAGAGCGGCCTGCCCGGCCTCGACCTCGTGATCTTCCCCGAATACTCGACCCACGGCATCATGTACGACGCCGCCGAGATGTACGAGACCGCCTCCACGGTCCCGGGCGCCGAGACCGAGGTGTTCGCCGCCGCCTGCCGGGAGGCCAAGGTCTGGGGCGTGTTCTCGCTCACCGGCGAGCGCCACGAGGAGCACCCCAACAAGGCGCCCTACAACACCCTGATCCTGATGAACGACCAGGGCGAGATCGTCCAGAAGTACCGCAAGATCATGCCCTGGACGCCGATCGAGGGCTGGTATCCGGGCGACCGCACCTACGTGTCGGACGGGCCGAAGGGGCTGAAGATCAGCCTGATCATCTGCGACGACGGCAACTACCCGGAGATCTGGCGCGACTGCGCCATGCGGGGCGCCGAGCTGATCATCCGCTGCCAGGGCTACATGTACCCGGCGAAAGAGCAGCAGATCGTCATCTCGAAGGCGATGGCCTTCGCCAACAACACCTACGTGGCGGTGGCCAATGCCGCCGGGTTCGACGGCGTCTACACCTATTTCGGCCACTCGGCGATCATCGGCTTCGACGGCCGAACCCTCGGCGAGTGCGGCGAGGAGGAGATGGGCATCCAGTACGCGGCCCTGTCGAAGTTCCTGATCCGGGATTTCCGCGCCCACGGCCAGTCGGAGAACCACCTCTTCAAGCTCCTGCACCGCGGCTACACGGGCATGATCAACTCGAAGGAGAACCGGCACGGGATGTCGGAATGCCCCTACGACTTCTACCGGCGCTGGATCGAGGATCCCGACGGAACCCGCGACGCGGTGCGGGCCATTACCCGTCAGAGCGTCGGCACGGAGGAATGCCCGATCGCGGGCATCCCCTTCGTGGGCAAGGGCGAGGGTCCCCCCGACCCGGCACGCTGAACGCCGGTCATTCGATCAGGAGAACCATGGACACGACGCCCCTCGGCCCCACCGCGTTCCGGGCCCCCGCCGTCCTGCTGTCGGGCGCGGTGGACTACGACATGTACCGCGACTTCCGCCGCCAGCTCGGGGCGGCGGCCGACCGCGAGATCGTCGTCGTCGAGCTCACGACGCTCGGCGGCGATCCGGAGGTGGCCCGGATGATGGGCGAGGACATCCGCTTCAACAGCGCCATGGACCCGGACCGGCGGTTCGTCTTCCTCGGCAAGGCGGCGATCTACTCGGCCGGCACCACCTTCATGAGCTTCTTCGCCCGGCCGAACCGATACCTGACCTGCGGCACGCGGCTGATGATCCACGAGCGCAAGATGAACAAGCAGCTCCAGATCGAGGGGCCGCTCACCACCTGCATCGCCTCCGTGACGGCGACGCTCAATGAGATCCAGTGCTCGATCGCGATCCAGAACGAGGGGTTTTCGAACCTGATCCAGGGCTCGGACGTGACCCTCGACGAAGTGCTCGAGAAGGCACCGTCGAACTGGTACCTCGAGGCCGAGGAGGCCAAGCGGCGGGGCCTGATCGAGGCGGTCATCTGAACCGCGCGGGATGCGCTGCGCCCGGCCATGCGGCGGGGCGGCGAGGGCTCCCCGATGCAGTGACCCGGACCACCGGTGGCACCGCCCGGATCAGGGCGTCGCGGCCGGCTCGGTCAGACGATCGACCGACAGCAGATAGGCGATCAGCGCCCGCTGATCCTCGGGCGAGACGCCCGAACCGGCATCCGCCCAGAAGGCATGCCCCTTGCCGGTGACGCGGGCGATCCGCGCCGTATCCGAGGCGGCGTTGGCGGCGATCACCTTGGCCCGGAGATCCCGGTCCACCAGGGCGCGCAGGCTGTTGGCGGGATCGGGGGCGACGCCCCTGTAGAGCGTGCCCGGGACGCCGAGCTGGCCCTCGGCATCGGGCCCGACCGCCACGCCGGAATCGTGCAGGTACGGCGCCGTCCAGGCGAGGCCCACGAGGTTCGGCACCTTGTAGCCCCCCTCCGTGCCCCCCTGCCCCCAGGCGAGCTGCACCTGCGCCAGCGCGTCGCCCGCGAGCGGCACCGGGACGATCACCGGATCGGCCGGGACCGGGAACGGCGTGTCGGTGGCGAACATCGTCGGCGGCGACAGGCGCGCCTCCATCTTGGCGCCCGCCCGGGCCCGGGTCGGCTCGGTGCCGATCTCGGCCTCCGGGACGATCCGGTGGTTGGTGAGCGCCGGCCCGGCATGGCAGGTCCCGCAGCCGGCCTTCTCGAACACCGCGCGGCCGGCGCGCACCGTTTCGGGATCCTGTCCGGCGGCGGGCGGGTGCAGCAGGTTCTGGAACGCCGACATGGCGTTGTTGGCGTGGTTGACCGGCTCCCCGGGCACCGAGGTGAACAGGCCGTTGTCGGTGACGTAATTGGTCGCCGGATAGGTCGGCAGGACCGCGTAGCTGTTCAGGCCTGGCGAGGCCGGGGTCGGATCGACGCTGCGCAGCACCTCGGACGGGCTCCGGCCAACCTCCGGCTTGAAGCGGAACGCCTCCGTGGCCGCGCCGCGCAGCACGATGCCGAGATACGTCTCGGGATCCATGCCGAACAGCCAGGGCGCGGCGGCGGCGAGCTGGGTCGTGTCGGAATTGGCCGCGTGGACGTTGTTGTTCAGCGAGGACAGGCCCGCGAAGGGCCCGATCGCCTCGCGGCCGCTCCAGCTGTAGGGCTCGCCGTGGGCGGAGAAGCTCGACGGGATCGAGGTCGGGTTGGTGACCCGGTCGGCGGAGGAGTCGAAGCTGCCCGGCGGCCAGCTCGCCACCTGCACCTTCGTGGCCGCCTCGACGGAAGCGGCGTCCGGCAGCGCCGGCCCCGTCCCGGTCGCGCCGGTATGCTGCGGGTCGGCGGAAGGCCGGGCATCGGCCTCCGGCACGCTGGCGTGCATGAAGTAGGCCGACGAGTTCTTCGCGAGCGCCATCAGCAGCCCGGCATTGAGGTCGGTATTGGGCGCGCCCTCCACGACCTTGCCGGTGCCGGGATCGACCGCCGCGTGGCACAGGGCGCAGGTGATGCCCATGCGCAGGTGGCCGCGGTCGGAGAAGGTCTTGATCCCGATGATGAAGGCCCCGCCCCTCGGCACGTCGAGCCCGGTCGGGACCAGCTCGCCGGCCCGGTAGACGCGGTCGCCGATGCGCACGTCCTTGGCCATGGCGACCTGGAGGTTCGTGGTTCCCTGACCGCCGAGCTTCGCCACCGCCAGGGCGACCGCGGTTGGTGTGAGCCCGCCGTCGAGCATGCCCATGACGTCGGTGAGGAAGACCTCGTTCCCGAACGTCTCCTGGTAGAAGGCCTGCCGCCCGCGCTCGACCATGGCAGGATCGATGGCGACCGCGCCGTTCCCCGGCGCGAGGTCCTTCCGTCCGGCCTCGGTCCCGTTGAGCCGGTCCGCTTCCGCACGCGAGATGCGCCGTCCCAGCACGTCGAAGGCGGTCTGGATCGGGTAGCGGTCCGGGTTGAGCAGGTCCGCCCGGTCGGGCATCGGCGCGTAGCTGAAGCGGCCCACGCTCAGCGTGACACCCGCCGCGACGGTCACGAGTCCGGCGGTGATCAAGATGCGGCGCGGCCAACCCATGAAATCCGAGCGTCCTTCCAGGCCCCCGCCCGCGGAGATGCGGATCCGGACGGCCGGGCCATCAACCCCCGGATAAAGCCAGGGTTCATCCCGTCGGCCGGGACGGGGTGTCGCGTCCCGGCCGGCGCCGGATCCTCAGATCTGGACCTGCCCGCCATCGGCGAAGAGCTCGATACCGTTGACGAAGCTCGCCGCGTCGGAGGCGAGGAACAGCACCGCCTGGGCGATCTCCTCGGGCCGGCCGACGCGCCCGGCCGGGATCTGGCCGGCGAGGTAATCCTTGGTGGCCGCCGCCTGATCGCCGCCGCCGAACAGCGCGTCGAGGCCCGCAGTCTCGGTGACGCCGGGGCTGATCGTATTCACCCGGATGCGCCGGTCCTTCAGGTCGAGGATCCAGTTCCGGGCGAAGTTGCGCACCGCCGCCTTGGTGGCCGAGTAGACGCTGAAGGCCGGCGTGCCCGCGCTGCCCGTTGTCGATCCGGTGAGCACGATCGCCGCCCCGTCCCGCAGCAGCGGCAGCGCCTTCTGGACGGTGAAGAGCACGCCCTTCACGTTGGTGTCGAAGATGCTCTGGTAGTGCTCCTCGGTGATCGCCCCCAGCGGCGCGAAGGTGCCGCCGCCGGCATTGGCGAAGACCACGTCGATCTGCGCGTGCTTCTGCTGGACGGCATCATAGAGGCGGTCGATGTCGGCGAGGTTCGCCATGTCGCCGCGTACGCCGGTGATCCGGCCGCCGATCTGCTTCACCGCTGCGTCGAGGGCCTCCTGGCGGCGGCCGGTGATGAACACCGCGGCCCCCTCGTCCACGAAGGCCTGGGCGGCGGCGAGCCCGATGCCGCTGGTCCCGCCCGTTACAACCACAACCTTGTCCTGAAACCTGCCGGCCATCGTCGTTCTCCATCATTCGGCTTCGTGTGCGCCGCTGGTTGGAGAGATGCCGACGGAACGATGATGCCGGTAGTCGCCAGATATGGCACTCAGCGTTCCCCTGGAGGAACGATGAGCCGCGCCGACCTGAACGACTACGTCTACTTCGCCGAGGTGGTGGCGCATGGCGGCTTCGCCGCGGCGGGCCGGGCGCTGCACCAGCCCAAATCGAAGCTCAGCCGCCGGGTCGCGGCCCTGGAGACGCGCCTGGGCGTCCGCCTGATCGAGCGGTCGAGCCGACGCTTCCGCGTGACCGAGGTCGGCCAGGGCTTCTACGAGCGCTGCAGGGCGATGATGCTGGAGGCCGAACGGGCCGAGGCTCTGGTCGCGGAGGCGCAGACCGAGCCGCACGGGCGGATCCGCATGAGCTGCCCGACGGGCCTCATCGATATCGTCGGCGCGATCGTGCGCGTGTTCCTCTCCCGGCATCCGAAGGTCAGGCTGCAGCTGGTGGCGACTGACCGGCCCGTCGACCTGATCGAGGAGCGGATCGATGTGGCCCTGCGGGTCCGGCGGGATCTGACCAGCGACGCGTCGCTGACCATGCGCTCGCTCGGGCTCTCGCGCTGGATCCTGGTGTCCGCACCGGAAGTCGCGCGCGGCCTGGGCCCCGATATCGCCAGCCTCGGCGCGGCCCCGACCCTCGGGACCCGCGACGATCCGGGCGAGGCGGATTGGCGGCTGGAGCGGGCGGATGGCCGGGTTTTCACCCTGCGTCACGAGCCGCGCCTGACCTGCGGCGACTTCGCCGCGCTCTGCGACGCGGCGGCCGCCGGCCTCGGGGTCGCGTTCCTGCCCGACCATGCCTGCACCGACGCCATCGCGGCGGGCCGGCTTGTTCCCGTCTATCCGGAGTGGCAGGGGCAGCCTGGGATCGTGCACCTCGTCTTCACGACCCGGCGCGGGCTGCCGCCGGCCGTGCGGGTGCTGATCGACCACCTCGCGGCGACATTCCCGACGCTGTGAGGCCACGCGTCGTCCCCGCGAATCCGAAGGGCAAAGGTCACGCGGCGCGCCCGTCCACCTGCGCCGTCATTCCGGGCGCCGCAGGGCGGGCTCGGACCGGGAGAGGCACGCCGGAGTCGGGCGATCCGGAGCCGCCGCCGGAGCAGGATCCTGGCGCGTCGGCGTGTCAGGATCCCGGGCACCGCTGCGCGGTCCCGGGACGACGGGGCGAAGCGGCCGCGACGCGCGGCCTAATAACCCCGAGCCGCGTCGACCCCGTCCGGCACCTGACCGGTCCGGCGATAGGCCCGCAGGTTCTCCGCCACCGTGGCGGCGGCCGAGTCCAAGTCGGTGGGCCCCGAAATGTGCGGCAGCACCGTCACCCCGGGATGTGACCACAGCGGGGAGTCCGCCGGCAGGGGTTCGACCCCGAAGACGTCGAGCACCGCATGCGCGAGGTGGCCGGAATCCAGGGCGGCGATCAGATCCTCGGTGACGACGATCGGCCCGCGGGCGAAATTGATCAGCGCGGCGCCCGGCTTCAGGGCCGCGAGGCGTCGGGCATCCACCAGGCCCCGCGTCTCGGGCGTCAGCGGCACGAGGCAGACGAGGATGTCGCACCGGCCGAGCATCGCCGGGAGGCTGTCGGTGCCGTGAAACGTCTCGAGGCCCGGCACGGCCTTCGGGCTGCGGCTCCATCCGACGACACGGAAGCCCGCGCCGGTGAGCCGCTCCGCCGCCGCGGTGCCGAGCGCCCCGAGGCCGAGCAGTCCCACCGTGGTGTCGGACGGCTTGCGGTAGGCGTGCGGGCGCCAGACCCGATCCCGCTGCTGGCGGGCATAAGCCGGCATGTCGCGCTGGAGATAATAGGTCCAGGCCAGCACGGCCTCGGCCATGGTGCGGGCCATTTCCCGGTCGACCAGGCGGACGATCGGCAGCGGCCGGTCGAAGGCGCCGACCAGCTTCTCGACTCCGGCCCAGAGGCTCTGCACCCAGACGAGTCCCGGGAGCGCCGCCACCTCGGCCGGATCGGGATTGGCCACGACGGCGACCCGCGCCGCCGCCCGAGCCGCATCATCCATCGTCCGGAACGGGATCAGCCGCTCCTCCGGCATGGCCGCCGACAGGATCCGCAGATACTCCGCCTCCTGGCCCGGCCCCTTGCACCCGACCAGGGCGATTGCCTCCGCCATCCGCGCCTCCGCACCGTCCCGACGAACCCGTCCACATGCGGACGAAGCAGGCGCTGTGCCTGACGGGATCCGGATCGTCGAGATGGAGTGGGCGAAGGATCGACCGCAGGTGCGGTCAGCGCGCCTCGACCAGCGCCGGGTAGACGAGGCGGACGTTCCGGCGATCCTCGGGGATCGCGGTCTCGGGCCGCCTGCGGACGCTGCCGGTCACCGTCACCACGGGCTCCGTCGGCCGCAGCCGCCAGCGCTCGGCCGCCTGCAGGGCGACGCGCGGCTTGGGCCGTTCGAGATGCCGGTCCGCCCCCTCGGTGGGGACGGTGGCGAGCCCCGCGAGGGTCAGGACGGTCAGCAGGACGAGCCGAGCCCGGGGGCGGCGGGAAAGGGCAGGACAGGAGGGCATGGGAAAGGCACCGCGTGGACCTCCCTGTTCTGCGCCGCGCATGTGAAGACGAAATCGAACCGAATCGATTTCCAACCCGTTCCCAACACCTGCCTACAGTCGCGGTAAATGCGCACTGTCCAGGCACAGTAAACGCTTGAGACGGGAGGACACGCGGACATGGCGAGCAAGGTCGAGGGGGGATCCGGGACGCCGGAGCGCGCGGAGATCGGCCGCGTGATCGATACCGACATCTCGGCGCGTCTGGACCGGCTGCCCTGGGGCCGCTTCCACGTGCTCGTCATCGTGGCCCTGGGCATCACCTGGGTGCTGGACGGGCTCGAGGTCACCCTCGCCGGCTCCCTGGTGGGCGCCCTGCGCCAGCCGCCGATGTCCTTCTCCGAGTTCGACGTCGGGCTGGCCGCCTCCTGCTACCTCGTGGGCGCCGTGACCGGTGCCATCGGCTTCGGCTGGCTCACGGACCGGATCGGCCGCAAGAAGCTGTTCTTCATCACGCTGGCCCTCTACCTCGTCGCCACGGCGGCCACCGGCCTGTCGTGGAACATCTGGAGCTTCTGCTTCTTCCGCTTCCTCACGGGGGCCGGGATCGGCGGCGAGTACACGGCGATCAACTCGACCATCCAGGAGCTTGTCCCGGCCCGGGTCCGCGGCTGGACCAACCTCGTCATCAACGGCTCGTTCTGGATCGGCGCGGCGCTGGGCTCGTTCATGTCGATCGTGCTCCTGAAGCCCGAGGTGATCGACCCGGCCTGGGGCTGGCGCGTCGCCTTCTTCACCGGCGGCGCCATCGGCCTCGTGATCCTGCTCCTGCGCACCTGGATCCCCGAGAGCCCGCGCTGGCTCGCGACCCACGGCTACGCGGCGGAAGCCGACCGGGTGGTCACCGGCATCGAGAAGCGCTTCACCGACGAGGGCGTGACCCTGCCGCCGGTGGACGAAAGCAAGCGCATGAAGGTCCGCACCCGCGACCACACCCCCCTTTCGGAGGTGTTCAAGGCTTTGTTCGTGACGAGCCGCAAGGAGACCATGGTCGGCCTCGCGCTGATGATCGCCCAGGCCTTCTTCTACAACGCCCTGTTCTTCACCTACGCGCTGGTGCTGGAACGCTTCTATCAGGTGCCCGGCAACCATGTCGGCTGGTACCTGCTGCCCTTCGCGCTCGGCTCCTTCCTGGGCCCGCTGCTGCTCGGGCGGCTGTTCGACACGATCGGACGGCGCAAGATGATCGCCTTCACCTACGGCATCTCGGCGCTGCTGCTGGCCGGCGTCGGCCTGCTGTTCCGCCTCGACGTGCTCGGGCCGGTCGGCCAGACCGGGGCCTGGATGGTGGTGTTCTTCTTCGCCTCGGCGGCGGCGAGCTCGGCCTATCTCACGGTCTCCGAGACCTTCCCGCTGGAGATCCGGGCGCTCGCCATCGCGGCCTTCTACGCGGTCGGCACCGGCATCGGCGGCGTGTCGGGGCCGCTCCTGTTCGGCAGCCTGGTGGAGACCGGCTCGCGGGACTGGGTCCTGTTCGGCTACGGCCTCGGCGCGGTGCTGATGCTGATCGCGGCAATCGTCGGCGGGATCTGGGGCACGGCCGCGGAGGGCAAGTCCCTGGAGGAGGTCTCGAAGCCGCTGGCGGCGGCCTGAGCGCCGGCCTTCACGGGCCGTCGCCGCCGCGACCGGGGCGCTGCCGTCCGGGCGGCGCCCCGTCCATTGACGGGGCGCCGTCGCCGGTCGCCTCGCCCCGTTGGCGGTGACGGCGCCCGTCCGTCACGCCTGCTTGCGCCAGACCTGCCCGTGGTAGACGAACTTGGCGCCCTCGTTCGCCAGGGCCGCCAGACCCCGGAAGGCCGGATCGTGGACGGTGATCACGCTGGTCGGGATCTGGCGCATCATGGCGGCGAAGGGCGCCTTCTTCTCGAAGGCGGCGCGGAAGCCGCTTTCCGCGAGCACCTTGAGGATCCGGGGCGCGATGCCGCCGCCGATATAGACGCCGCTGGTCGCCAGGAAGGTCAGCGCGAGATCCCCGCAGACTCGGCCGAGCACCCGGCCGAAAAGCTCGAGCGTCTCGGCGGCATGCGGATCGGTGGCGTTGAGCCCCGCTTCGGTGACGGCGGCCGGCTCGATCTTCCCGTGCGGCTGCCCGGTCCGGACATGGGCGACCGCCGCGTGCAGCCGTGACAGCCCCGGACCCGACAGCACCGTCTCCACGGTGATGCGGTCCTCGACCCGCTCCAAGACGCGCCAGACCTTCTCCTCGAACGCGTCGACCGGGCCGAGATCGGTGTGGCCGGCCTCGGTGGACACGATGGCGAGATGCGACGCGTAGGGCACCAGCGCCGCCGCGCCGAAGCCCGTTCCGGGGCCCAGCACAACCCGCGCGCCGCCGGGCACGGGCGGACAGGGCCCCACGGGCGTGAGGTCGTGGGGCTCGATATCGGCGGCACCGGCCGCCACCGGGACATAGTCGTTGACCACCACCGCGGCGGAGAGATCGAAATCCGCCGCGATGCGCTGGCCGGCGATCTTCCAATGCGCGTTCGTCAGCTGGATCTCCGGCCCGTCGACCCGGCCGGCGATCGCCAGGATGGCCGAGCGCGGCGAAGGCCCGCCCCCCTTCGCCAGCGACGCCCTGATGGCGCTCGACGGATCGGGATGGTCGGCGGTGGCCTCGTGGGAAAGCAGGCGGGGCTGTTGGCCGGCCGTCTCGATCAGGCCGAACCGCGCGTTCGTGCCGCCGATGTCGCCGACCAGAACCGGAAACTCGAACATCGCAACAAGCCCCTGCTACCTGTCCCGCCGCCGACGGGATCCGCACCCGACGCGGCTTCGGCGCTACATCGGCCCCGCGCCCCGGCGCGGGCAAGTCCCATTCGGCACCGGCCGCCTCTCAATGCGGCGCGATCGTGGTGTCACGAGGCCGGCCGATGACGCCAAGATGCGTATCGCCAAATCCGCTCGCGTATTTGAGACCATAGCCCAGCGCACGATCGAGGCCGATATGGGCGAGCCAGATCAGGGCCAATCCCACGAGATCGGGGTGGCCGAGGCCAGCCGCCAGACACAGGCCGACCAGCGGCAGGGCCAGGAAGTGAGCAAGGTTGTAAAGCACGGCACCGGCCACCGGGCCGGCCGCGTAGCCCAGCATGCTCACGTCGGGGACGAACAGCAGCGCGGCGAAGATCCACCACGATTGCCCGAGCCAGCCATAGGCCGACACGGCGCCGGCCAGGATGCAGGCGCCCTCGAGCCGCAGCAGCATCCGCGGCCAGCCGTCGACGGAACGGTTCGACATCGCGGCTCCCCATGATCGGCGCGCAGGACGACGGCCCGGGCCGCGGGCCGACTGGCGAGACGGCTCAAGCCCGCGGAAGCGCGTCGGGATCGATCGCCCCCCCGGCGGCCCAGTCGCGCAGCAGCGCGCGGACGGCGGCGGGGTCGGGCAGGCGGCGGCGGGCGACGGTCTCGCCCTCGCCCACGCGTACCGCGATGCCGCCATCCTCGTTGATCGACGCGAAGGCAATCTCGTCGGTGCGGTCGTCCCCGAAGAAGACAGGTGTCCGGCCGGCATAGGGCGCCTCCGCCATGAAGGCGCGGATCGCGTGCGCCTTCGTCGCCTGCGCCGGGACGATCTCGCCGACCGCCTTGCCGAGTTGCAGGCGGTACGCGAGGCCGAGCGCGTCCGCCGCGTCCTTCACGAGCGTTTCGGCCCGAGCGGCATCGTCGGGATCCGCGAGGCGCCAATGCACCGCCACCGACGCGCCCTTGTCTTCGATCAGGACCCGCGCCAGCGCCGCGGTCTCGGCCTGGAGACGCGCGACCTGCCGGCGCAGATCCGGGTGATCCTCCATCTGGCCCCCCGTGATCGCACCGCCGACCCGGCGCTCGACGCCGTGAAGGCCGGCCGCGTCCAGGCGGGACGGCGTCAGAAAGCCGTCGATCACCGTCACCGGCCGGCCGGTCACAATCGCCAGCGCCCCGTCGAGGCGCGCCCGGAGCCGCTCCAGATCCTCCACCAGCCCGGGCTCGACCTGCACGGCGTCCGGCCGCGGCGCGATCTCGGTGAGCGTGCCGTCGAAGTCGAGGAAGAGGGCGATGTCCATCGCGGGCGATCCCGGGCTCGAGTGTCGGCGACGGGCTAGCACGGGCGAGGCCGACGACAAACGCCGGCCGCGCCGCCCTATCTGTATCCCCACAGGCACGTCACGAGGTTTCCCATGAGAGGATCGCCCTTCCGGCCCGTTCCGGATCCGGTGAGGCCCGGCGAGGAGAGCGTCTGGGACTATCCGCGGCCGCCGCGGCTGGAGCCCGTCCGGGAGCGACTGCGCGTGGTGCTGGGCGGCGATACGATCGCCGAGACCGTCTCCGGCTTCCGGGTGCTCGAGACCTCGCACCCGCCGACCTACTACCTGCCGCCCGCCGACATCGCGGAGGAAACGCTCGTGAATCCGCGGCGCGGCGGGATCTGCGAGTGGAAGGGCCAGGCGGTACTGTTCGACGTGCGGGGCGGCGACCGTCTCGTCCCCGGGGCCGCCTGGGCCTACCCGAATCCAACCCCGGATTTCCGCGCGATCGCCGGCTATGTCGCGTTCTACGCCGGCCCGATGGATGCCTGCTTCGTCGGCGCGGCCCAGGCGACGCCGCAGCCCGGAACCTTCTACGGCGGCTGGATCACGCCCGGCATCGTCGGACCGTTCAAGGGCGGTCCCGGAACGATGGGCTGGTGATTTTCCAGCCCTCCCCTTCTACCTTCCGGAACGCCACGACGAGGAGACCGCATGAGCGCGCTGACCGAGACCGATCCGACCGGCGCCGGGTTCAGCCCGGAAGGTCTCGCCCGGATCGCGCCATGGATGGACCGCCTCGTCGACGAGGGCCGGCTCGCCGGCCTGTCGGTCACCGTGGCGCGGCGCGGCCGTGTCGCCTTCGCGCGCGCCTGCGGGCAGGCCGACCTCGCCCGGGCGACGCCCTTCACCCTCGATACGGTGACGCGGATCTACTCGATGACCAAGCCGCTCACCTCGGTGGCGGTGATGCAGCTCTACGAGCAGGGCCTGTTCCAGCTCGACGATCCGGTCTCCCGGGTCCTGCCCGAATTCGCCGAGATGCGGGTTGCCGTTGGCGGCAACCGGGCGAAGCTGGAGACCGAGCCGGCCCGCCGGGCGATCACCGTGCGGGACCTGCTGACTCACACGGCCGGGCTGACCTACGGCTTCATGGAGGCGACCCTCGTCGATGCGCAGTATCGCGAGCACGGCGTCGACTACCTGGCGCGCGAGGGCACGCTCGCCGAGATGACAGCCCGGGTAGCGAAGCTGCCGCTCCTCGCCCAGCCGGGCAGCGCCTGGAACTACAGCGTCGCCACCGACGTGCTCGGCCAGTTCGTGGCCGCACTGAGCGGTCGTCCGTTCGCCGACTATCTCCGTGAGGCGGTGATCGAGCCGCTGGGCATGATCGATACCGACTTCTTCGTCCGGCCGGAGCTGATGCCGCGCTTCTGCGCCACCTACGCGTATGACCGCGCAAGGCAGCTGCGCCTGTTCGACGATTCCGTGGAGACGGCCTTCGCGAAGCCGCCCGCCATCGCGTCGGGCGGCGGCGGCCTCGTCTCCACGGCCGCCGATTACCAGCGCTTCTGCCGGATGATCCTCAACCGCGGCACCCTCGACGGCACGCGCCTCCTGGGCCGCAAGACCGTGGATTTGATGCTGTCGAACCACCTGCCGGGCGATCTGGCCGCGATGGGCACGCCGCGCTTCGCCGAGACTTCATACTCCGGCATCGGCTTCGGTCTGGGCTTCTCGGTGATGCTCGATCCGGCCCGCGCCCAGATCCTCGGCACGCCCGGCGAGGTCGCCTGGGGCGGCCTCGCCTCGACGGCGTTCTGGATCGATCCCGCCGAGGATCTGTCGGTGGTGCTCATGACGCAGCTCGTGCCGTCTTCGGCTCTGCCGATCCGGCGCGAACTGCGCGTCCTGACCTACGCGGCCCTGGCCGATTGAAGGCCGGTGCCCCTCACTCCGCGGGGGGCGCCTCGGTGGCGGCGGGCTTCTGGGCCGGTTTGGCACCGGCCTTGGCGGTCGGCTTGGGGGCGGCGCTGGCGTACTCCGGATCGGTGCGCGGACCGTTCGGACCATTGGTCGGGCCCGGGAGCTGACCGGGCGCGAGATCGGTGACCTTGGTCCAGGTCTGCGACTTGCACAGGAACGCGATCAGGCAGCCGCGCACCGTCAGCTCGCCGGGCGTGTCGGTCCAGATGGTGACGTCGTAGGATTTGCCGTCCTCGGAATTGTAGATCTTGCCCTCGAAATGGGCGTCCGCGTTCGGCTTCAGGCCCAGGATCAGCTGGTGACCGAGCGACGGCCGCGCCTGCTTCTTGGGATCGGGGTTCTTGAAGTCGATCCGCGGCTCGCCCTTGTCGTTGAGCGGAACCTTCAGCCAAACCACGTAGCCACACAGCCGGTCGCCCGCGGTCCCGCACTTCTCGAGACGCACGCGCGCCCGGCCGTCCTCGGTCAGGTAGGTGCCGCTGGGATCAGTGGGCGTCTTGGCCTGGGCCGTGCTCGCCAATGCCGAGAGCGCCAGGATTGCGAGCGGCGCAACCCGGCGACCGATCGATGTAAACCGCATACCTGAACTCCCATCCCTCGCGAGTCGTGATGGAGCCTTGACCGCCCGCCCTCGCGTAAACCGCTTTCGCGCGCGGAAAGACCGCTCTCCCCGCGCCATCGCGCCCGCGCCGAGCCGAGAACCGGACGACGTGCGCATCATGCCCGCCCTGTCCCGCGCGAAGTTGTCCGCATCATGACAACCCAACCGCAGTGTTGGGGCGTAATCGGCCCTGCGAAACGGGGGCTCGCGGTCCGATCCGCGTCGGCGGCAGGCTTCGGTCGGGTCAGAGCGCGCCCTGCATGAGCATCATGGCGCGCCAGCGCCCGGGCTTGCGGCCGCCACGCCAGCAAGGATGCGACAGGCGTGCAGCCGAGGCTTTCATGCAATGCAATCGAGACGGGAGAGCCGCTGTCGGCGATGATGGGGACCAGAGTTCGGCGGTCGATCTGCTCGCTACCCGCGACCGGGGTCGCAAGCGGGCGGCGCCCGCCGCGGCCCGACCGGGCCCCGTGGATCAAATCCTCGCGGGTCGAGCGGCAGGCGGCGCGCCGGCGCTAGGGACCGGCATCGGCATAGCCCGCAACCGTGTCGGCTCAATCGGCCACGACGCGGGGATAGCCGCCTCCGCGCAGGACATCGTAGCGGCGCCTCTATTGCGAGAGCGTCGGCGGCTCCGTCTCGACGCTGGCCGTGCTCGCAGCGACGGCGTCACCGTAGATCGCCGCGATGGCAGAACGATCGGCCCCGGTGGTCGAACGTATCACGTCTGTCACGGCGGCCCGTTAAGCGAAGCCGCCAAGCGCCGGCAATGGCACGGAGCTATCTCGGGCGGGCACGGCCACCGCAGGCGGGCAACCGTGACGCTGCGGCGGGATGGTCGCCTGGAGACTGATCCCGCAGGCTCGGAGAGCCGGTGTATTACTCGGCGGCGGACATCTCGGCAGTGAAGTGGCCGCACCAGTCCTTGGAGGCGACGACCGGCCAGAGGCCCTTCGACTCCGGGGCGGGCTGGCTGACCGGAGGATTGAAGCGGCAGAGGCCTTCGTCACCCTTTGCCTGGGCGCCGTTGAGCTTGTGATCGTCGAAGAAGCGGCAGCTCTCGCAAGCGGCGTTCGCGGTACCGGCCATCGGGTCTCTCCATCGGCTGACTGGGGGGCGGTGGAACCGTTTCGGGATCGTTCCCCCGACAGTTCTTAATTAGAATAGCTCGAAAGAACGGTCAACGGGCGGGCTTGCGCGGAGCTTGCGTCGGGCCACGCAAGCTGGTGGTGGCCGAAGGCGAACGGGGCAGCCGCTGCGACGACGGCTGAGCGGCGGTGTTTCGAGATTCCGGCTGTACCCGCGGAGGTTGCAGCCAGGATCTGGGCTGGCCCCGAGGACGCCCGCGCAACCGGCATCGACTCGGTGCGACCGGGTGAGGTTCGAGAATGCAAAGAGGCCGGATTCTCAGGGAGAATCCGGCCTCGGCAATAGACACTTGTCGAATTAGCGTCGTCGCTACGCGATCCCGTCGCCTACGACGGCATCGCGTGCAGACAGGCTAGCCCTGCTTGGCCTTCTTGTTGGCGTTGTGGTGACCGATGGCGCAGCCAGCGGCAGCGCCCATCTTGCCGTGGCCCGCCATATGTCCGGCAACGCCGCCGACCACGGCACCTTTGAGGCAGCCCTTTGCCTCAGCCGGCGCGCCGGTGAGCAGGGCCGCGATGGCCAGGGCAGAAGCGAAGGCGATCCGGTTCGTCATCGACATGTCTCCTTGCAGTCGACCGGAAACGGCTGCGCGGTCCGACCCGTTCCATTGGGGGCCGGGACCGGGACGCACCTGTTCCGGTTCACCGCGATGGGCGCGGTCAGCGCGCGAGACTCGCCACCAGTCGCACGAGGTCGGACTGGCGTATCGCGCCGGTCTTGGCGAAAATCGCCTTCAGCTGCGAGCGGGCGGTTGCCGCAGTGATCGCAAACCGCGCTGCGCTCTCCGCGAGCGAGGTGCCAGTCGACAAGGCCAGGGCGAGACGTGCCTCCGCGGGAGTCAGCCGATAGACCGCCTGGAGAATGGTGGAGGTCGGCACCGTCATGGTCCCGGGAACGCTGCAGAGGAGGAGCGTGCTCGCTCCCCCGAACAGGCCGCGGGTCGGTCCGACCAACGGCACGACGTGGATCACGATGGGCGGCGCGTCCTGTCGCGGCACCACCACGGAGGAGATGGGCGGGCGGCCGAAGGGCCGCGCCAGGGCTTCCAGCTGCCGGGTTGCCTCCGGATTGTCCGCAGTGAGGCGACCGCCCGTGAGCTTCAGGTCGCGACCGAGGAGCGCGCCGAAGGCGTCGTTCCAGCGGAGCGCGCGCCCCTCGAAATCGAGGATCAGGGCGGGCCGGTCGATCAGCTCGAAGGCCTGCGTCAGCCCCGCCAGGCGGGCCTGCTCCACCATCGACGTCAGCAGAGCCGCGCGCTGCAGAAGCGGCGACAGGGTGGCGAGGCGCCGTTGCTCGTGTGCCTCGTACGGCCCCTGCTCCACCGTCCGCTGCAGGGACAGGCACCAGAGACGACCCTTCACTGCGAAGCCGATGCCGGCGAACCAGCGCAGGCCGCGGGAGGCGAGCAGATCCTGGTAGAAGGGCAGGCGTGCGACTTCCTCAGGGGTGGTGAAGTCCTGATCGACCGCGATCCCGCGCGTCCGCATGAACGGGATTCCGCGCAGGCGGTGGTCGTCGCGGTGCCAGCCTTCGTCGAAGTAGCGGCGCGATGCGTCGGCGAGCGACGCGGTGCAGAGCGATTCAAGGCTTCTTCGATCGGACCGGAGGAGCAGGGCTCCCTCGCTGCCGGACGCCCGCACGGTGCGCTCGGCCAGATCAGGCCAGCGCGCAGGATCGACGACCGCCTCCTCGAGATCTTCCCGGAACCCTGTCTCAAGGTCGTCGCGCAGGCGAGCGAAGAGATCCGGCCTCACGCCCGCCATGCGGCACGCCCTCCTCGCAACGAACAATGCCGTCCGGCACCGCGCCGCAGAGTTTCGACCCGCAGCTCGGACCGGCTTTCACCAGCGAACTATAAATCACGTCGTTAAATCCGAGCAAGCGCCCGGATGTATACAGCTTTCGATCGAGAGTACCGAAGTCTGAGGTGTCGGGATCTCGACGGGACCGCCTCGTCCAGCGGCTCGAACGTCAGGCCTTTTCATTTCGCGCTATCTCGAAGGTCGCGCCCGCAGCGAGCCCGACGTCCCTCACGGGCGGGAGTCCGCCTCCGCAGTTTGCCACGGCTTGCGATTTACAACCTCTGATAGAATTGGGAAAAGCCGGGTTCAAGCCTCGTTAACCAAGCTTTGCGATTGTATCGCGGTGCGCGGCTCGATCATGGGTTGTCTTCGAGCGAGCGCAGTCGAGCAGGATGCGGCTGAGGTCGATGGCGTTTTCCCTGTCTGGATTCCGCGGCGCGCCGTCCCGGCACGCCCGTCGCCCGGCCGGCGTCCTGGGGGTCGCCGTTGCGCTGCTCGGCTGCGCCCCGCTGCTCGCGGGCTGCATGTCGAGCCGTCCGCAGAGCGCGACGCGCGCGGGAACCGACGTGACCCAAACCGGCACCATCTCGGAGGGCCTGCCGCCCGCGTTGGTCGCCGCGGCGCAGGAGGAGGTCGGACGCACCATGCGCCTCGGGCTGGCGAACTACCGGCTCAATGTCGGCGACAATGTCGAAGTCTCGTTCCTGATCGATTCCAGCGTCGTCCAGCCGACCTACCGGCTGAATCCGAACGATGAGTTCGACGTCGATTTCCGCACCCATCCGGAGTACAACCGGACCGTGATCGTCCGGCCGGACGGCCGGATCTCGCTGCCCGGCAAGAACGGCATCAAGGTCGCGGGGCTGTCGCCGGAAGCCGCGGCCGCGCTGATCAAAAGCACCTACGACGACGTGCTGATCGACCCCGTCGTCACGGTGATGCTGCGCCGGTTCCGCACCGTGACGGACGATTTCCGCGACCTCACCCAGCGGGCCGATATGGGCCGCGTGAAGGTCCTGGCGATCGAGCCGGACGGCAAGATCAACCTGCCGATGGTGCCAGCCGTCCAGGCGGCGGGCCGGACCGTGCACGAGGTCGCCGGCAGCCTGAACGCCGCCTACAAGCACCAGCTCGCCTCGGTCACGACCAGCGTGCGGCTCGCGAGCCTCGTCCCGGCCAACACCATGGTGTTCGGCGAGGTGCGCGCCCCGGGCCCGGTCAGCCTTCAGGGGCCGCGGACCCTGGCACAGGTCCTGGGCTCGGCCGGCGGCGTCCTGCCGACGGCAGCCGGCGAGGCCGTGCGCATCATCCGCTTCGACGCGGAGGCGGCCGGCAGCGTCCGCATCGTCGATATCAGCCAGCCGGGGCTCGCGGACTCGATCGTCGTGCCGCCCAACGCCACCGTCTACGTGCCGCCGTCGCTGCTCGCGAAGACCGCCCGCGCGGTGGATCTCGTGGTGCGCCAGATCCTGCTCTTCAACGGGACCGGCTTCGGCGTGAACTACATCACCGGGCCGTCCGCCAGCACCTCCAACACCGCCACCGTGAGGTCCGGCACGTGAGCCAGACCGACCTGACCGCCCCCGACGCGGGCGAAGGCCCGGCCTTCGACCTCCGCGACGCCCTCGCGGCCCTGTTCCGGCACATCCGGCCGGCCCTGCTGATCCTGGTCGCGGCCATCGTCGGCGCCGGGATCTACCTTCTGCTGACCCCGGCCGAATACACGGCGGACGCCAAGCTGATCATCCGTCTCGGACGCGAGAAGGCGGGCGCCCCGCTCCAGGGCGGCGCCAACCAGAACTACATGTTCTCCGAGCGCGCGCAGAACGTGAACAACGAGATCGAGATCCTGCGCGACCCCAGCATCGTGCGCGACGAGTTCGCGGCGCTGAAGCAGATGACGCCCACCGGCGATCCCGGCCCGCCCCCCGCGGACTGGATCGACTGGTTCATCTACCAGGGGCGCCAGGTCCTGCGCAGCGCCAAGGCGGTCAAGACCTGGATCGTCGAGACGGTGCGGGTGCCCTTCGAGGCGGTGGGCCTGCTGCGACACCTCACGCCGGACGAGAAGCTCTACGAGGCCTATCTCGCGGCCTTCAAGGTAGCGTTCGTCAAGGAGACGGACGTGATCGTGACCGGCTTCACCTGGACGGATCCGCACTTCGCCGCGCAGGCGCTCAACCGGCTGCTCGACGCCTACAAGCGCCGGCACGTGGAGGTCTACGCCGACGAGACGCCGGCCTCGTTCTACCAGAGCAAGCTGGAACGCGCCCGGGCCGACCTCGCCGCCATCGACGCGCAGCTCGCGACCTACCTCAAGGGCAACAACACCGCGAGCTTCGAGATCGAGCAGCAGAACGACCTCGGCACGCTGGCCGATCTCGCCAAGCAGAAATCGGCGGCGCAGATCGAGCGCGAGGTGGTCGAGACCCGTCTCAAGCGCACCCGCGAGGCCGGACCCGACCGCTGGCAGCCGACGCCCTCCGACGCCGACCCGACGGTCACCGCTTTCGACCAGCGCTGGGCGGACCTGAAGACGAAGCGTGCCGAACTCGCGGTCCGGTTCCGGCCGACCGCGCCCGAATACGTGAGCCTCGACCGCGATCTCGCCGCCCTGGCGCGGCAGAAGTATCAGTCGCTCCTCGCCGCCGACACGGCGAAGCTCGCCGTGCTGGCCGAGAAGATCCAGAGCATCACGGCGATTGAGCAGACGCGCCGCAAGGCCGCCATCGGCCAGAGCGACGCGGCGCTGGCCTATGGCCGGCTGACCCAGCAGAAGGGCCTGCTCACCGACGAGATCACCGAGACGCAGAAGCGGATCGACGCGCTGAAGACCGGCACCGGCCTCGACGCGCAGGCCGTCACCTCCTCGGCCCTGGTGGCGCGCGCCGTGCCGCCGCGGCTGCCCTCCGGCCCGAACCGGCCGCTGATCCTCGGCCTCGCGGCCGGTCTCGGTCTGCTCGCCGCGCTGGCCTACGTCGCCCTCGCGGAGATCTTGGCCCAGACCTACCGCAGCGCGTCGGAGGTTGCCCGCTCGCTGCGGGTGCCCGTTCTGGCCGCGGTGCCGCTGCAGACAGGAACCGCCGGATGATCGCCGCCGCAGCCGCCCCCCGCATCGATCCGGCGATCCTCGAACCGGCGCTCGTCCAGCTCACCCGGAACGAGGCGCGCGTGCGCCGGGTCGGCATCACCGCGGTCCAGACCGGCGAGGGCGTGAGCACGCTCGCCCGCGAGCTCGCCGGCGCCTACGCCCGGCGCGGCCGCAGCGCCGTGCTGATCGAAGCCAACTGGTCCCGCCCGTCCCTCGCCGAGGCTTACGGACTGATCGGACGGCCGGGCTTCGCCGACATCGTCGCCGGGTCGGTCGCGCCGAGCCGCGGCGTCCACGCGGTCGCCGACGGCCTCAGCGTCGTGCCCGCGGGAACCCCGGCGGCGATCCGGAAGGCGACCTTGGACGACGGGCGCGTCGAGGATTTCCTGGCGCTGGTCGACGAGCGCTTCGATCTCGCCCTCGTGGATTGCGAGCCGATCACCGAGATCGGCGACGCCGCGGCGCTCTCACCCTTCGTGGACGGCTTCATCGTGGTGATCGGCGCCGAGCGCACCCGCCGAGCCGTGGCCCAGCAGGCCCTGGCCGACCTGAGGGCCGCCGGGGGTGCCCCGCTCGGGGTGGTCCTCAATCGCACCCGCAGACCGATCCCGAAATGGCTCTACCGGTGGCTCGGGTGAGCGCGGCGCACACTCGCACGCTGCGGGCCCTGCCCATCGCGGGAATCGGGTTCGCTGCGGCGGCTGGCGCGGTCGCACTGAGCGCGGCGCCCCTGAAGTTCGCCGTCGTCGGGTTGGCGGCGGCATTCGGCGGCGTCGGCGCCCTGATCGTCGGGCGGCTCTATCGCCTGACGCCGGTCCTCCTCGTGGCCCTCGCGGTCGGGCTGACGGTCAAGCTCGACGTGAGCTTCTTCCAGCATTTCGAGGCCGTCGGGCAGTACCTGCCGAGCATCGGCGGCGGGGCCGGCCTGACGGTGAGCGTCGCCCTTCTCGTGGCCGTGGCGCTGATCACCGCCAAGCTCACGGGCCTCTGGGAGAATGCGCCCGGCCTGCGGCTCGACCGCCCCCTCGTCCTGACGCAGGTCGGCTTCCTGATCGCGGGCCTGCTGTCGCTCACCAACGCCACCGACCCGGCCTATCTCTGGTTCGACACGTGGCGCTTCGTCGGCCTGCTCCTGGTCTCGGTCGCGGTCTCGAACCTGTCGGAATCCGACATCCGGACCCTGGCGCTGGCGATCTGCGCCCTCTGCCTCGTCCAGACCGCGGTGGCGGGGCTGCAATACGTCTCGGGCTCGGAACTCGGCCTCTCGGTGCTGGGCGAGGAACAGATCGTCGAGGAGAACATCAACTTCTCGGCGCAACGCCGCGCCGGTGGCCTGAAGGTCCACCCGAACATCCTGGGCTATTATTACGAGTTCGTCTGGCCCCTCGCCCTGGCGCTGGCCCTCTCCCGCGGCCCGCTGATCCTCCGCCTCGTCGGGGCAGCGGGCGCCACGTCGGCACTGGTCGGGGTGGTCCTGACCCTGTCGCGCGCATCCTGGCTCACCTTCCCGGTCTCCGCCGCTCTCCTGATCCTGCTGGTTTATCGGGACCGTCTGTTCTCCCGGGCGAGTCTGATCGTCTTCGGTCTTCTGGCAATCGTCGGCAGCGTCGCGGCCCTCTATGCCGGTCCGCTGATCTGGGAGCGGCTCACCGCCGACGATGGCGGCTCGGCCGCCCAGCGCGGCCCGCTGAACGCGGCGGCCCTCGCCCTCTTCGAGCAGTTTCCGGTCTTCGGCGTCGGCCTGAACAACTTCGGCAATCAGTTCGCGGTCCTCGACAAGACCGGCCTGTCCCGGCTCGCCGGGCTCTTCGACCGGTCGAACCACGTGGTGCACAACCTGCACATCCTGATCCTCACCGAGGTCGGGATCGTCGGCTACGCGGCCTTCGCGCTGGTCTTCGGGATCGGGATCTTCCGGGGGTTCCGCGCGGCCCGCCGCGCGCCGGTGGGCGATCCCCTCGCGGCGATTGCGGCGGCCTGCGCGGTGGGGCTGATCGCGCATCTGCTGCACGGCCTGGTCGATCCGGGCTTCCGCCTGAATCTCGGCATCGCCGAGCTGCTCTACACCGGCCTCGGACTGATCGCCGGGGTGCGTGCCGCCCAGCGGCAAAGGGCCGTTCAGGCGCGCCGGCCGGTCGGGCCGATGGAACCGAGAGGCGCGACACGCGCCCTCCCCGCCCAACGGAGAGGAACCGCGTCCCCCCTCGCCAGCGCCCCGGGAGCGCCCGCGTCCAGGACCGGCCATACCCCCTTCACACGTGGAGACCGATCATGAGCGCCGTCAGCCTCAGCGTCCTGATCGTCACCTACAACGCCGGTCGGGACATCGCGACCTGCCTGGAACTGCTGGCCTCGAGCCGGATCGACCGCCCCTACGAGGTGATCCTCGTCGACAACGCCTCGACCGACGGCACGCCGGAGCGCGTCGCGAAGGCTTTCCCCTGGGTGCGGGTGATCGCCGAGCGCACCAACCACGGCTTCGCGGGCGGCAACGCCGTCGCCCTGGAGCACGCGCGCGGCGAGGCGATCCTGCTCCTCAACCCCGACGCGTTCCTGCGCGACCCGGAGGCCCTGACCGGTCTTCTGGCCCATCTCGACGCGCATCCGGACGTCGGCGCCGTCGGCCCGCGGCTGACCTTTCCGGACGGGACGCATCAGGTCGGCGATGCCGGCTACGAGCCGCGCCCGCTCTCGATCCTGGTGCACGCCGCCGGCCTGTCGGGCCGCCTCGGCCGGCGTGGCCTCTATCTCGCCAGCCGGCAGGCCCGCGGCACCGGAGCCCTCGACGTGGACTGGATCTGCGGCGCCTGCCTGCTCCTGCGCCGGTCGGCGATCGCCGCCATCGGCGGTCTGCACAGCCCGATGTTCCTCTACGGCGAGGACGTGGATTGGGGATGCCGCCTGCGCGATGCCGGCTGGCGCGTCGCCTACCTTCCGGGGATTGCCGTTCTCCATCTCCAAGGGGGCTCGGCAGGCACCCGCTCGCCCCGCTGGCTCGACGGGCTGGCGACCATCTACAGCCTGCGCAACGCCGGCCGGCGCCTCTCGTCGCCGGCCTTCTTCTCGGCCCCGCTGCGGCTCGGCTTCACCCTGCGCGCCCTGGCCTACGGATTCGCGGCCCGGCTGCGCGGGCAGCCGGACCTCGCCCGCAAGGCCGAGGACATGCGCAGATTTGCCAGCCATCTGCGCAGTCTTCGCCTCTGACCGGACCGTCCCTCACGGTCGTTTACGAATGAACACCATGTGGTAGCCCTTGAACGGGCCCGGCGTGAGCCGGAACAGCAGCTCCCAGAACTTGCCCAGGACGATGTTCTCGCCATGATAGAACGGCTGCCCGTCGAAACTGTAGGTGAAGTGCTCGAACCGATCAGTTGGGAAAAGCCGCTTCCGCGCCGCCTCCGTGTTCATCGTGTAGAGCGGCACGAACGAGTCGATCTCGACCCGCCGGGGCTCGACGAGGCGCAGCACCCGGGCGTGCAGCCGCTTCGGGATGAGCCGTGCCCCGATCCCGACATAGCCCCAGCGGTTGGGCGTCCAGGCGCAGAGCCAGCCGCCCGGGGCGAGAACCCGGCCGAGTTCCGCCGCGGTGGGCTCGGGATGCTCGATGTGTTCGAGGACCGAGAAGGCCGAGATCAGGTCGAAGCTCCCGTCCGGGAATGGCAGCATCCCGTCGTGCCCGATCAGCCGGACCTCGTCGGCCGACTTGTTGCCGAGAACCGCCTCGTCGACGTCGCAGGCGACCACGTGGGCGCAGCGCCCGCGGAAGTCGCCGAGGTGTCGGCGCAATGGGACCGGATCATCGCTCCACTTGCCGCGTCCCGCGCCGAACTCCATCACCCGCATGTCCGGGCGGAGCAGCGCGTTGACGCGCACGATGTACTCCATCCGGTGGTCGTGCCGGGAGTAGCCTCCGGCTCCCATCTCCCGGAACAGACGCTGTTCGACCGTGACCATGCCTCAGACTCCTCTGAACGTGTCGCGCCCACGGCGCATGTGAAGGCGGGGGAGCCGGGCGGGCGCCCGGCGGTGGCGATCCTCGGCACACGCGGGGTGCCGGCGGCGCATGGGGGGTTCGAGACCCTGGCGGAGCGGCTCGCGCTCGAACTCGTGGCCCGGGGCTGGCGGGTCGAGGTCTACTGCCAGGTGCGCGAGCCGGCCCCGCCAACGGTGTGGCGTGGGATCCTGCTGATCCCGGTCGCGGTCCGGGGCGACGGTGCCGTCTCGACGATCGTGTTCGACCTGAAATGCACCCTGCGGGCGGCCTTCCGGCCCGCCCTGCCCCTCGTGCTCGGCTACAACACCGCGGCGTTCTCGCTGCTCTACCGGCTGACGGCCAAGCGCAGCGTCATGAACATGGACGGCATCGAGTGGAAGCGCGACCGCTGGTCGAAGCCCGCCAAGGCCTGGTTCTGGCTGAACGAGCGCCTCGGCAGCCTGTTCTCGACGCACCTCGTGGCGGACCACCCGGAGATCGCCACGCACCTCGCCCGCGGGACCTCGGCCGCCCGGATCACCACCATCGCGTATGGCGCCGACCCGGTTCTGGAAGCCTCGACCGAGCCGCTGGCGAAGTTCGGCCTGCGCCCCCGCGATTACGGACTGCTGATCGCCCGGGTGGTGCCGGAGAACCTCGTGCTCCAGGTCGTCCGGGCCTGGAGCGAGGTGCGCCCGGGCCTGCCGCTGCTCGTGCTGGGCAAGCTCGCGGAGTCCGACCCGTATCACCGCGCCGTCCGGGCGGCGGGCGGACCGGACGTGATCTTCGCCGGCGCGATCTACGAGGCCGAGCGCGTGGCCGCGCTCCGCTTTCACGCCCGCTTCCACATCCACGGCCACACGGTGGGCGGGACGAACCCCTCGCTGGTCGAGGCCCTGGGGGCGGGCTCGCCGATCCTCGCCCACGACAACCCATTCAACCGGTGGGTGGCGGGGCCGCAGGCGCTCTATTTCGGCGACGAGACCGAGTTGCGGCGGGGCATCCTGAGCCTGGTGCGGGCCGGGCCGGGCCGCCTCGACGTCATGGGCGCCGCCTCCCGTCGCCGGCACGCCGAGGCCTTCACGTGGCGCGTCATCTTCGACGCCTACGAGCGCGTCCTGCGCCGCCAGATCGCGCCCGCACGAGCCGGCCGCGGCGCGCTGCGGGCGGTCCGCGGGGAGCACGGGCGCGCGTGACAGGCGCCGCGGCCCTGCGCGGCCGGGTCTAGCGCCCATGAATCGTCCCCTGGGGGCGCCGCGGACTGCGAACCTGCCGCTGGGCGATCATCGTCACGGTGCCCGCCGGCACATCCCGAAGACTGCAGACCGCGATGCCGACCGTCGCGCCCGCGCCGATGGCGACCGATCCCTGGATGGCGGCGTGCGCGCCGACGATCGCGCCGTCCCCGAGATCAGGACCGTCGGCGGGAAACGGCTGGTCCGGAAGGACCCAGTCCCGCGGTCCGACCAATGTCCCGGGCAGCAGCGTCAGGTCGGCCCCGGCCGTCGCGCAGAAGGCGACCCGCGCCGGATGCGGCACGAACAGGCCCGGCCCCACGCGCGAGCCCGGATGCAGGCTGGCCCCCGTGAGACGCAGCGACAGGTCCGCCACGAGGGCGGCCGAGCGGCGCCAGCCCCTGCCGTGCAGCAGATGCGCGGTTCGATGCAGGATCGCCACCTGCATGGCCGGAAGCAGGAGGTGCATCAGGCGTCGGAGCCGGGCGGTCGGCTTCCCCCCCGTGGTCTGATGCAGGATGCGGGCGAAGTCGGCCGCCAGGAGGCGCCGCATCCCCGACAGGGTGCCATGGTCCGACATCGCGTTCCTCATGGCGCGACGTTCCGGCCGGGGAGCGGGCGCCAGGGTTGCGGCATGATCTCCTCGTCGGCCTCGACGGACTTCAGGGTGATGGTCCGCGGCCCGATCCGGGCGCGGTCCCCGACATGCACGGCGCCGAGGACGATGGCGCCCGCCTCCAGCATCACGTCGTCGCCCAGCACCGGAAGGCCCGGGCCGCCGCCGATATCCTGGTCCGGCTCCTTCAGCAGGCCGCCGATGGAGGCCTGGATGCCGAAGGCGGCGTCGCGGCCCACGGCGCCGGCGATCACGGTCCCATAGGGCTGCGGCAGGAACAGGCCGCCGGCGATCCGGCTGGAGGGCGGGATGTCGGCGCCGGTCCACCAGCCGTTCACGAGCCACAGCAGCCACGCCGCCATCCGCCAGCCGCGCTCATGGGCATAGCGGGACAGGCGGTAGAGCCAGATCGCGTGGTAGCCCCGGCGAAAGGCCGCCGGCCCGCAACCGCGGCGGCGCCAATGATCCCGATCGGCGGCCAGGGCGGCCCGCACCTCCCCCCATCGGAGGCGCCGTCCCGGCTCCGCTTCTGATCGGCGCGAGAGACACAGGTCCGACCCAGCGGCTGTCTCGGACATACGCAGTCCTCCGGTTTTGCCAACGCGATAACTCTGCAACCATAAATTGAGACACCGGTTGCAAGCCATACGCAGCCTGCCACGATGCAATCGTAGGTCGCAGTTTTCAGTCAGACGTCACCGAGAGATGATCCGCTTGGTAAACCGATTGTCGGGGCGCGGACGGGCCGGCGGGCTCCGTTACGGTGCGAATCTGCTCGGGCAGGCTGCCGGCCGCGGCGTCTACCTTGCGGCAGGCCTCGCAGCCTTCGTGATGGTCGGGCACATGGCCGGGCCGGCGGCCCTCGGTCGCTACGGCCTCGCCCTGGCGATCCTGGCGGTGGCGCTGATCGCGGCGGATTTCGGCACGACCCTTACCTTCGGGGCGCGCCTCGGTGCGATCGAACCCGAGATGCGGGCGGCCGAGTTCGGCCGAATGCTGTCGGCGCGGCTCGTCCTCGGCCTCGGGACCGGCGCGGCGCTGCTCTGCATTCTGCCGATGCTGCCGGACGCCATCCAGCCCGCGCTGGCGCTGGCCGCCCTGCTGATGCCCCTCGCGGCCGCCCGCTTCCTCGACGCCCTGTTCCAGGTCTGCGGGCGGCCCGGCTGGTCCGTCTGGCCGGCGCTCGCCAACGCCGTCATCCTGATCGGCGGGACCGCGCTCGCGCTCCGGTTGCAGCTTCCGGAGGCGGCCCTGAGCCTTGCGGCGGTCGGCGCCGGCATCGCCTACGGCGCCGTGGGACTGGCGCTCGCGCTGCGCCTCGTGCCCGCCCGCCTCGCTCCCCTGCCGCAGGCCCTGGCGACCATCCGGGCCGCGGCGGGCGTGGGCGTCGCGAATGCCCTCGGTTCGCTCAACGGCCGGATCAGCCTCATGA
Organism: Methylobacterium sp. UNCCL125; assembly: GCF_900116795.1. Lineage (NCBI taxonomy): Bacteria > Pseudomonadati > Pseudomonadota > Alphaproteobacteria > Hyphomicrobiales > Methylobacteriaceae > Methylobacterium > Methylobacterium sp. UNCCL125. The sequence goes on from NZ_FPBW01000012.1 coordinate 189,735, forward strand.
TGCTGGCCGCCTTCGCGGGCGCGGCCGAGCTCGGCCAGTTCACGGCCGGCTTCCGGTTCTTCGAGCTCGGGGCCGCGGTGGCGATCACCCTGTGTGCGCCGCTCGTGCCGGTCTTCGGACGGGCCGTCGGCCCCCTGGTGGACGGACGGCCGCGGACCGGGACGGCAGCGCTGCGGACCCGGGTTCGCACCGCGCTGGTCCCGATCCTGGCCGCCTCCTGCGCGGGAGCGGTGGCGGCCTGCGCCCTCGCGGAGCCGCTCGTGCGCCTCGCCTTCGGGCCGGACTTCCCCGGCGCCGTCCCGGTGCTGCGCATCGCCACCGGGATGAGCGTCCTGCTGATCGCGGCCACGATCCTGTTCGCGGGCCTCGTGCCGCTGGGGCGGACCGGCTTCGCGGTGCGCGGGAGCGCGGCGGCCTGCGCCACCAACCTCATCGCCTGCACGCTGCTGATCCCCTGGAACTCCCTGCTCGGCGCGGCCCTCGCGGCGCTGCTCGCGGAGGCCGCGATGCTCCTCGTGCTGGCCCATGCCTTCTGGCGGCAGGCCGGACCGCCCCTGGCGCTGGCGGACATCCCGATCCTGGCTGCGCCGGGCCTCCTCACCGCCCTCGCCTGGGCGGCCGGCCCCGCCGCGCTGGCGCCCGGGACGGTCCCCGCCGTCGCGGCCGTCTCGGCCGCCCTGGTCGGGTGGCTGTGCCTGCGCCGCCCCCCGACCGATCCCCTCCCCCTCCCGCTTCCGGAAGCCTCGTCATGAGCGATGATCCCGTGCTCTCGGTCATCATCCCGACCTACAACCGCGCCGACACGCTGCGCCTGTGCCTCTGGGCCTTCGATCGGCAGGAGACGGACGCGCCCTTCGAGATCGTGGTCTGCGACGACGGCTCGACGGACGGCACCGGAGCGGTCATCGACCGCGCCGTCGCCGCGGCCCGGATCCCGGTGGTCCATCTGCGCCAGGAGAATGCCGGCGCCAACGCCGCCCGCAACCGCGCCATTGCGGCGGCCCGGGGCGAGCGCCTCCTGATCGTCAACGACGACACCATCCCGGTGCCGGGCCTCGTCGAGGCGCACCGGCGCGCCCATGCGCGGCGGGGGGGACGGAGGACCGCGATCCTCGGGCGCATGACCATCGACCCGGCCCTGCCGTTCTCGCCGTTCTCGGCGCTTCACCACGACGCCTCCTACGACGCGCTCGCGGGCCGCGACGAAGTCGGCTGGGACGCGTTCCTGACCTGCAACGTCAGCGTCGACCGGCACTTCCTGGAGGAGGCCGGGGGCTTCGACCCGAAGCTGTTCTGGCACGAGGATATCGAGCTCGGCGAGCGGCTGGCCCGGCGCGGCATGCGCCTGTTCTACGCCCCCGAGGCGCTCGGCTATCACCATCACCTCCTGGACGAGGCGGCCTATCTGCGCATCGCAGAGCGCGAGGGCGCAGCCCTGGTGCTGTGGTACCGCAAGCGCCCGGACCTCGTCGCGGATCTCGGCCGGCTCGGCCTGGTCGGGCCGCCGCCGCTCGGCGCGGCGGCACGCCACCGGGTTGCCGACCTCGCGATGCCGCAGGCCCTGCTGCCCGGCTGGCAGATGGCGGCCCGCGCGCTGACGCGGATCAGCCCGGAGGCCGGCCGCAGCGTGTGGCGCCGGCTGTTCCAGCGGCGCAAGCGGCTCGCCATCGCCCGGGCGCTCGCGGCATGAGACAGCCCCGCACGATCCTCGGCAGCGCCCTCGCGGCGCTGGTCCTGCCGGTCCTGGCCGCCTGCGGCCCGGCCGGCGCGCAGGTGCAGCAGAACATCCTGGTCGATCCCGCCGGCGGCACGAAGCCCGGCTACACCACGGTGGCGCGCCTCGCCGACGTGTCCTTCGCCACCCTCGGCCCCGGCTCGACCGTGCTGGTCCGCGGCGGCAGCTATGGCGACGTCGTCTTCATCGGATCCCGCGGGACCGAGGCCGCGCCGGTCACGGTGGCGGCCGAAACCGGCACGCAACCGCGCCTGTCCAACTCGGTGGTGTTCGAGAACGCCGCCTACGTGACGGTCACCGGCCTGACCGTGCAGGGCGCGGTGAATTCCGGCTTCATCATCCGCCGGGGGTCGAGCCACGTGACGGTCGCGGGCTCGACCGTGTCCCGGTCCGGCCTCGGCATCTGGATCGGCGACGGCGCGGGCGCCGGGCACCGGATCACCGGCAACACCCTCTCCGGCAACCAGACCCACGGCGTCGCCGTCGACGTCATCAACGCGCCCCCCGAGGACCCGAGCTACATCCTCGACAACACCGTGACCGGCAACGGCATCCACGGGATGGAGATCAACGGCTCCGGCTACGTGGTGGAGGGCAACCGGGTCTCGGGCAACGGCGTCGGGATGTCGGGCACCTCCGGCATCCACGTCTACGCCAAGGACGCCGCCCAGGACGCGGGCGACCGCAACACCATCCGGTACAACATCGTCACCGGCCAGAAGGAGACCACCGGCCAGGACGGCAACGGCATCCAGATCGACCAGTGGTGTGACGACAACATCGTCGCGTTCAACGTCGCGGCCGACAATGACGGCGCCGGGATCAACCTGTTCGACGCCGGCTCCAACACGGTGGTGAACAATACGACCACCGGCAACATGCGCGATTCCGGCGGCAAGCACGTCTATCGCGGCGAGATCGTGCTCGCCTCCGACTACACCAAGCAGGTCGACCGCACGTCGAACAACCGGGTGATCAACAACATCGCCTACGCGACCCGGCCGAACGTGGCCGCGATCGTGGTCGAGGCGACCACCACCGACAACAACAACGCGATCGGCCCGAACTTCCTCGGCAGCGCCGTCGGCGCCCCGCTCTACCGCTGGGGCAATCAGGCCACCGGCGACGGGACGAGCCTGCCGCTCAACGCCCAGGGGCCCGACCTCACCGGCACGCCCGCCTTCCGCGATCCTGCAAGCCCGATGACCGGCGGCCTCGCCCTGACCGCCGCCCCCGCCCGCGCCGGCATCCCGCTCGGCGCCACCCGCGACATCGCCGGCCGGGCCTACGCCCCCGGGGAGGCCCCGACCTTCGGCGCCTACAGGAGCCCTTGATATGCTTCGCATCGGCGTCGACGCGCACGTGCTCACCGGCAAGCCGCAGGGCAGCCGGACCTGGCTCGTGAACATCATCGGCCGGGCCGCCGCCCAGCACCCCGACGCCACCTACGTGGTCTATTCGGGCGATCCGGAGGCCTGCGCCCGCATCGTCTCGGGGGGCAACATCGAGCACCGGCGGCTGCCGCGGGTCCCCGCGACCGTGCGGCTGACCCTGGTCTGGCCGTGGCTGTTCCTGCGGGATCGCCTGGACACGCTGCTCACCACCTACATCGCCCCGCCGCTGGTGCCGGGCGACCGGCAGGTGGTGGTGGTCCACGACATCCTGTTCGAGACCCACCCCGAATTCTTTCCCTGGTCGATGCGCTGGCGGAACAAGATCCTGACCCGGCTCTCGGCCCGGCGCGCCAAGCTGGTTCTGACCATTTCCGACTACAGCCGCGACTCCATCGCCAAGGTCTACGGCATCGAACGCCACCGCATCGCCGAGGTGCGCTGCGGCTCGACCCCGCCGCAGGCGGTCTCGGAGCGGACCCCGCTTGCGGACGGGCGGCCGTACCTGCTCATGGTCGGCCGGCTGGAGCCGAGGAAGAATCTCGGTCTCGTCCTCGATGCCTTCGCGCGGCTGCCGGAGGGCGCGGCGCGGCTCATCGTGGTGGGCAAGGGTGACGGCGAGCGGCCCGAGACCCTGGACCGCCTTGCCCGGACGCCGGACGCGGTGCACATCGCCGGCATCGACGACCGGGGGCTCTCCGACCTCTACGCCCGGGCCGCCGCCCTGGTCTTCCCGAGCCGCGGCGAGGGCTGGGGCATCCCGGTCCTCGACAGCCTCGCCCGGGGGACGCCGGTCATCGCCTCGAGCCTGACGGCCATCCCGGAGGCCGGCGGCAGCGCGGCGAGCTACTTCGACCCCGACGCCCCCGACCGGGTGGATCGGCTCGCCGAACTGATGGGCGCGGCGATCGAGGGGCGGCTGCCCTTCGACGCGACCGCCGCCCGGGCCCATGCCGCGCGCCACGACTGGGACGGACCGGCCGCCACCTTCGTGGACCTGATGCGCGGCAGCTTCACGGCCCGCACGCATCTCCGGGACCTGATCCTGGCTGCGCCGAACCTGCGGGGGTGACGTCAGCGGAGACCGTCCGCCTGCTCATCGCGCGGCCCTGAATTGACCGACCACCGGACCCTCCGGCGCCTCGTCGGCGATGGGATCCCGGATCAGCGTCCAGTAGCCGAGCGCCGCCACCAGGGCGATCACCGCCCCGGTGATGAAGGCCATCGAGAAATGGCCCGTGCCGCCGACGATGAAGCCCGTCACGGTCGGCGCCAGGGCGCCGCCGATATAGCCGCCGAAATTCTGCATCGCGCCGAGCGACGCCGTGCAGCTGGCCGGCGCCGCCACGGAGGCCATCGCCCAGGCCGACGACGAGCTCACGTAGACGAGGAAGAGCGAGGCCGAGATGCAGGCGATGGCGAGGGTGTCGCTCGGCGTCAGGGCCGCCACGACCGTGCAGGCGGCGGTCGCCACCAGGGATCCGACCATCGGGATCTTGCGGCTGCGGATCGGGTCGACGCCCCGGCGGACCAGCATGTCGACCACGCGGCCGCCCAGGATCCCGCCGAGCACGCCGAAGGCGAAGGGGATCGAGCCGACGAGGCCGGTCTTCTGCAGGGTGAAGTGCCGCTCGATCTCGAGGTAGCTCGGCAGCCACGCGGTGTAGAGCCACGTCATGTAGATGCAGCCGAAATAGCCGACGATCATCCCCCAGCTGGTTCGGAACCCGAAGAGCCGGCGCCACGCGCTCCAGGTGACCGGGCGGCTGGCATTCGGGGCATCGCCCTCTTCCAGGAAGGCGCGCTCCCCCGGCGTCAGGTCGGTCTCGCGCGGGTTGCGGAAGACCCCGTAGACGATCGCGGCGAGCACGAGGCCGGCCGCCCCCATGATCACGAACATCGCCCGCCAGCCGAAGCTTACCATGAGGAAGGTCAGCAGCGGCAGGGCCAGGAAGGTCCCGAGCGAGGAGGCGCAGTTCCAGATGCCCGTGGCGGTGCCGCGCTGGCGGATGTTGAACCAGTCGCGGGAGACCCGGGCGCAGGTCGGGAAATGCGGCGCCTCGCCGATCCCGAGCACGATCCGCGCGCTCACGAACTGCCAGAACGACGTCACCGCGCCGCCGAGCATCTGGCCGAACGACCAGCAGGTCAGGCCGAGCGTCAGCGTCAGGCGCGGTCCGAACCGGTCGGCGAGCACACCGGCCGGCAGCTGTGCGAAGGCGTAGGCCCAGAGGAAGGCCGAGAGCAGCAAGCCCATCTCGGGGATCGAGAGGCCGAGATCCTCCCGGATCAGCGGGTTGGCCACCGCCAGGGTGGCCCGGTCGACGTAGTTGACCACGCCCGCCGTCACGAGAAGGGCAAGCGAGATCGTCTGGATGCGGCGCACGCGCGGCGTTGCGGCCAAGGCCATCGTATCCTCCCGGAATGGCGGGCCCCTTGAGGGTCTCCGTGGCCGGCCGGTCCTGTGCGACTCGTGGCGGCCCGGCACCATTCTGCACCGAACGCGGCCGGACGGAAGGTCCGCTACCCCTCGCCTCGCGGCGCCGGGCGTCGTAGACCGGCCGCTCCGTCATCCTTCGAGTCCGGACCGTTGCGCCTGATCCAGATCACCCACCACGACCTCGACGGCTACGGCGCCTCCACGGTCGCCGCCGCCTGCGCCACGGTCGAGCGCGTCGTCCACGTGCCCCGCTACAGCGATGTCGGCCCGGTCTTCGAGGACGAGATCAAGCGTCTCGGCCGCGCGGCGGAGCGCGAGATCCTGCTGATGACGGATCTCGGCCTGGAGGAGCAGACCATCGCGGGCCTGAGGAAGTTCGCCGCGATGAACCGGCGCCGGGAGGACGGGCAGAAGCACCGCCTCGTGGTCCTCGACCACCACGCCTCGTCCCTCGACCAGATGCGCCGGCTGGGCCTGGAGGCGACCGCCGATGCAGCGCGCCCGGCGCTCCACCGGATCGATCTGGGCGATCCCGAGATCGCCGTGCTGATCGAGGACGACATCTGCGCCACGCGGATGACCTTCGAACACCGGGCCCTGTTCGCCACGCACGAACCCGCGACCGACCTGTCGAGCCTGCTGTCCGCGGTCGATGCCGTCGACCTCTGGCGCAAGGAAAGCCCGGCCTTCCGCGGCGGGCTCGCCCTGGACGAGTTGTTCTGGGAAGTCGTGTCGAGCTACGTGCCGGTCGGTCATCCCTGGCACGACCGGTTCGTGTCCGACATCCTGCTCGCGGCCGCCGCGTCCCTGCGGGACGGCGCCAACCCGGCCGAACTCGAGCGGCGCGCCTCGGAGATCCGCACCGGCGTGGTCGACGCCCTGCTGCGCGAGGCGCCCGACGACGATCCGACGCTGACCACGCGCATGCGCCTCGCCCGGGCCCTCGCCCGCTCGGACGCCCTGTTCCGCCCGCTGAAGGACGGCACGCTCCTGTCCTTCGCCCTCGATTCGGGCACCTTCCAGCGGGTCTCCGACCTGATCATGGATGCGGGCCGCGCCAAGCGCGTCGTCAACGTCCAGCGGATGGGCACGCTGTCGTTCCGCTCCAACGACGGCACGGCGCTCGACGGCGCCCGCCTGTTCCGCGGCGGCGGCCACCGCGACGCGGCGGGCGGCCGGCTCCAGAGCGGCTCGGCCTTCTCGATGGCGGACGCGATCGCGCAGGTGGAGCCGGTGCTGAACCCGGAGAAGCCCGCGGGTTCCGACAGCCCGTTCGCGGCGCTCAAGAACTGGAAGGGGTGAGGCGCGGCCGCCTCCGCCCCGTCTTCGCTCCCCTCGTAATGGCGAAGTCCGGCCTAAAGCCTGAAATCCTCGCCGAGATACAGGCGCCGCGCATCCGGGTTCGCCACGATCTCCTCCGGCGTGCCCTCGGTGAGGATGCGGCCGGAATGGGCGATGTAGGCCCGGTCGATCAGGCCCAGCGTCTCGCGGACGTTGTGGTCGGTGATCAGCACGCCGATGCCGCGCTGCTTCAGGTGCTTCACCAGATCCTGGATGTCGCCCACCGCGATCGGGTCGATGCCCGCGAAGGGCTCGTCCAGCAGCATGAAGGTCGGCGAGGAGGCGAGCGCCCGGGCGATCTCGCAGCGTCGCCGCTCGCCGCCCGAGAGCGCGATCGAGGGCGACTTGCGCAGGCGCGCGATGTCGAACTCCTCCAATAGGGAATCGAGCTTGCGGGCGCGCGCCTTGCGGTCGGGCTCGGCCACCTCCAGCACCGCGCGGATGTTGTCCTCGACGGTGAGCCCGCGGAAGATCGAGGCCTCCTGCGGCAGATAGCCGATCCCGAGCCGCGCCCGCTGGTACATGGGCAGGTGCGTGATCGGCAGGCCGTCCAGGGTGATGTGGCCGCGATCGGCCGCCACCAGCCCGGTGATCATGTAGAAGATCGTGGTCTTGCCGGCGCCGTTCGGGCCCAGCAGTCCCACGGCCTCGCCGGTGCGGACGGTGAGCCCGGCCTCGTGGACCACCGTGCGGGCGCCGTAGCTCTTACGCAGGCCGCTCACGCTGAGGATGCCGAGGCCGCCCGCCTCGGCCGCGGACCAGCCCTCGGCCTCGGCCGCGTCCGGCTGCCGCGCGCGCCGGCCGAACAGGCGGCCGAGCCAGCTCGTTCGGCCCGCCGGGTCCTGCGGGCCAGCCTGGAACGCCACGGCGCCGCTCAATCGACCTGCGCCTTCGGCCTGGGCGGCGGCTGCGTGCAGCCCTTCGCTTTGCCGTCCTTGGCGTCGGACTTCTCGCCGGGCACGAACAGGGCCGAGACGCGGCCGCCCGCCACCGGATCCATGTTCGCGCGCCCGGTGTTCATGTCGTAGACGAGCCGCTGGCCGCGGGTGACGTTCTGGCACTGGCTCAGGACGACATTGCCGGTCAGCACGATCCGCTTGGCGTCCTGATCGAACACCGCATGGTCGCCGGTGGCGACCTGATCCTTCTGCACCACCGTCACCGGACCGGCGCAATCGACCTTCTGGATCCCGTTCTCGGCGGGATTCCGGGGCGCCGCTTCGGCCCCCTCCTCCTTCGCCTCGCCCTTGGCACCCTTGCCGGGCGCGTCCTTGCCGCGCTTGTAGGTGACCGTCATGGTCGAGCACCGGATGGTGCTGTCGCCCTGCACGGCCACGACGTTGCCGGCGAAGATCGCCTTGTTCTCCCGGTCGAACACGTCGAGCCGGTCGGCGTCGATCTTGATCGGGTCCTTGCCCCCGCCCCCGATATTCCCGAAGGGCGAATCTTTCCGCGCGGACTTCTCGGCGAAAGCCGGGCCGGCGAGAACCAGCCCCGCCGCCAGGGCGGCCCAGACGATGCGGGCGGCGCTCATCGCGCACCGTCCGCGGCTTGGGCGTCCGACGTCAGGATGCGGGCCTGCGGCTTCTCGGCCTGATCCTCGTTGAGGATCACCACCTGGACCTTGCCCACGAAGGAGATCCGCTTGCCGTTCTCGACGACGTCGAGGGTGTCGGCCTTCACGGTGGCCCGCGGGCTCGAAACGGTGACGGGCTCCTGCGAGCTGATGGCGCCGGTCTTGAACGCCACGGCGGCCGAGCGCAGGCGCACCTCCTCGCCCTTGTCGGTCCAGATCCGGATGTCGTCCTTCAGGTCGAGCGCCTCGCGGGCCGTGTCGAACAGGCCCGACACCGCCGAGAGCCGGGCGATGCCGCCCTGGTCGTCGGTGGCGATGTGGCCGCGCATCTGCTGCAGCTCGATCTGGCTCGGCTTGCGGACGTCCTGCAGGGCGGCGTCCGCCGTTACCTCGTAGCCGCGCGTTCCCTGGCGGAAGCCCGATAGCCGCGGATTCTCCATGCGGACCTTCGAGCCCGCCAGCGTCACCGGACCGACCGAGACACCCGGCAGCTGGGCCGCGAAAGGATTGAACAGGTACCCCAGCAGCAGCGCCACCGAGCCCCCGGCGACCACCGGAATCATGCGGCGCATGGTGCGCACGCGTCCGCTGTGGCGATACGCCCGGGCATGGGCCCGGGTCCGCGCCGCCGCGACCGCCTGTCCGTTGCCGGCTTCAGCCTCGACCGGGTTCATGCAGCGTCCGTGAGGCGCGCCTGACGCGCGCGAGAGGGTTCGGCTCAGACGCCTGCGGCCCCCACCGCGCCCGCGCCATCGGCCGGGCAATGATCCCGACCGGTGGCGAAGTTATGGCTCGACCGTTTCCGAATGATCAACCGAACCGACAATCGTCCGGCGCGGATGTGTGTGGAGACACACGCCGCGCCCGGCTTTCCGCCTGCGCCCGGCGCGTGTCTCCGTAGTCCTACGCGCTGCGCGCCGCCGCCAGGGCCGCCGCCACAGTCCGGGCGAAGGCCGCCGGGTCGCGGGGGCTGTCGCCATCCTGGATGCGGGCGAGGTCGAGGAGCGTGCCGGCCGCCTGCGGCACCTCCGACTCGGGTGCCGCGGCCAGCGCCCGAATCAGCGGATGGCGCGGGTTGATCTCCAGGACCGGCTGCCCGGCCCCGGCCCGCCCTGCCCGCCGCATGAGCCGCTGCATCTGCAGGTCTGGGCCTCCGGTCCCGGCGGACAGGACCACCGCCGAGTCGACCAGCCGGTCGGTGGTGCGCACGTCCGAGACCTCGCTGCCCAGCGCGGTCTTCACGGCGGCCACGAACGCATCGATGCCCTCGGGCGCCTCCGGCTGCTCGCCCTCGAGGGCGAACTTCGACAGGTCGAGCCCACCCTTGGTGATCGAGCGGAGCGGCTTCTCCTCGAAGCTGCCGAGCTGGTCGGGCCAGAAGGCGTCGACGTGATCGGAGAGCAGCAGCACCTCAAGGCCGCGCGCCTTGAAGCCCTCGAGCTGGGGCGACGACTTCAGCGCCTCGGCATCGTCGGCGACGAGGTAGTAGATCGCCTCCTGGCCATCCTTCATGCGGGATACGTAATCCGGCAGGGAGGTCCAGCCCTCCACCGCCGAGGAGCGGAAGCGCAGGAGCGGGGCGATCTCACCCCGGCGCTCGAAATCCTCGTAGATGCCCTCCTTAAGGACGGGGCCGAAATTCTCCCAGAAGGCTTGGTAGCCCTCGGCGTCCTTGGCGCGGGTTGCGAGTTCGGACACGACGCGGCCGGTCACGGCGCGGCGGATCCGCGCCAGGGCCGGGGTCGATTGCAGCATCTCGCGGGACACGTTGAGGGGCAGGTCTTCGGTATCGACCACGCCCTGGACGAAGCGCAGCCAGGGCGGCAGCAGTTCGGCCTCGTCGGTGATGAACATCCGCCGCACGTGGAGCCGGACCTTGCTCTGCCGCTCGTTCTCGAGCGCCTGGAAGGGCTTCGAACCGGGGATGAACAGCAGCGCGGCGAATTCGAGTTGCCCCTCGGCGCGCCAGTGGAGCGTCGCCCAGGGCTTGTCGAAGTTCATGCCGATGGAGTGGTAGAACGCCTCGTACTGCTCCTCGGTGACCTCGGACTTCGCCTTGCGCCAGAGCGCGGTGCCCTGATTGGCCGATTCGTCCTTGCCGTCGCGCACGACCGCGATCGGCACGGTGATGAAGTCGGCCCATTTCCGCACGAGATGGTCGAGCCGGTAAGGCTCCAGGTACTCGTCGGCGTCGCCCTTGAGATGGAGCACGATGTCGGTGCCGGGTTCCGCCCGGGTGGCAGGCTCCAGGGTGTAGTTGCCCTGGCCTTCGGAGGCCCAGGTCCAGGCCTCGTCGCTGCCGGCGCGGCGCGACGTGACCGTCACCCGGTCGGCGACCATGAAGGCCGAGTAGAAGCCGACGCCGAACTGGCCGATCAGGCTCGGCCGGTCCTCGGCCTTGGCGGATTCCAGCGTCTGCGAGAACGCCCGCGTGCCGGAGCGCGCGATGGTGCCGAGGTTGGTGGCGAGATCCTCCTTGGTCATGCCGATGCCGGCATCCGACACGGTCAGGGTCCGCGCCTCCTTGTCGGGGGCGATGCGGACCTTGGCGTCCGCCGGCAGGGCGCTCGCCGCCGAGGTCAGGGCCTCGAACCGCCGCCGGTCCATGGCGTCGGCGGCGTTGGCCACGAGTTCGCGCAGGAAGATCTCGCGGTCGGAATAGAGCGCGTGCACGACGAGGTCGAGGAGCCGGCCTACCTCCGCCCCGAACTCGTGCCGCTCAATCGTCTCGCTCACGGGTCATGCCTCCGCTGTGGGAAAATCGCGGTGGCGATATGCTGGCGAACGCGGCCGTTTTCAATGCGCCGCGCGGGCTCGGCATCGCCGTCATGGCGGTCCGTCGCCTGTGGAGGCCCTGCCCTTCGGGCGTGCCGCGGCGCGGCCCTGTTCAGGGCCCCGGTTCAAATCTCGATCTCGGTTCCCACCTCGACGATCTGCCGGGTCGGCAGGCCGAAATGGGCGCCGGTGCGCTCGGCATTGCGCTTCATGAAGCTGAACATCGCCTCCCGCCAGGGCGCCATGCCGGGATGGGTCGGCGACGGGATGACCACCTCGTGGCCCACGAAGTAGGTGATGTCCTCGAGGTATTCCGGAGGCAGGAGGCCGCTCGCCACGGCGCATCGCAGCCCCTCGGGGATCGAGGCGGTCTGCATGAAGCCGTACCGCAGGACGACCCGTTCCATGCCGGGCGTGAACTTCGAGATCGCCTTGCGGATGCCCTGCGCAACCAGCGTCACCTGCGCCCGCTCGGCGGCGCAAATGACCGGCTCCTCCTCGTAGACGACGGTGATCAGGAGGATCCGCTCGTGGAGGCACCGGCTGCGCTCCAGCAGACGGCCGAGGGCCATCGGGATGCCATCGGTGGCGGCGGTCAGGAAGGCCGCGGTGCCCGGGAGCGTCACCGGCGGGTGCGAGGTCAGTCGGGCGAGAAAGGTCGCCTCGGACATCCGCATGGTCTGGCGGACGGATTCGAGAACGCGGTTGCCCGTCATCCATGTCAGCATCAGGAAGGCGACCGCGGCGGCCAGCAGCAGCGGAAACCAGCCGCCCTCGAAGAGCTTCACGCTGTTGGCGGCGAAGAACACGGCGTCGAGGGTAAGGAAGGCGCCGTTGACCGCGAAGACCAGGATCGGATTGTAGCCCCAGCGCAGCGCGATGAGCGCGGCGAGCAGGGTGGTGATGCCCATCAGGGCCGAGACCGCGATCCCGTAGGCCCCGGCGAGGGCGTCGGAGGAGCCGAACACCACCACCGCCGTGAGGGTCGCTGCGGCCAGCAGCCAGTTCACCGCCGGCACATAGATCTGACCGCGCTCGTCCCGGTCTGTGTGGACGACCCGCATCATCGGCATGAAGCCGAGCTGGATCGATTGCTGGGTCAACGAATAGACGCCCGAGATCACCGCCTGCGAGGCGATGACGGTCGCCATCGTGGCCAGGGCGACCAGCGGATAATGGGCCCAGTCGGGGGCGAGCCGATAGAACGGATTCTCGATCGCACCGGGATCGGCGATGATCAGGGCGCCCTGCCCGCAATAGTGGATCAACAGCGCCGGCAGCACGAGACCGAACCACGCGAAGCGGATCGCGGGGGCGCCGAAATGGCCGAGATCGGCATACATCGCCTCGCCGCCGGTCACCGCCAGGAAGGCCGCGCCCAGCATCAGGAAGCTGACATGCCAGCCG
>NZ_FPBW01000043.1:0-38768 GCF_900116795.1 Methylobacterium sp. UNCCL125
TGCGGTCGAGGTTGACGTACAGGCCTTCGACCTTGAGCGTCACGGCCGAGGAGCGGAAGAAGTTCAGGAAGGAGTCGGTGGGGAGCGCGTACTCGACGCCGCCGCCGACGGCCCAGCCGGTGCGGAAGCTGTCGTTGCCGGCGTAGCCGCCGAAGGAGCGGTCGGCGCTGCCGGAGCCGTAGGCGAAGCCGCCGGTGCCGTACACGAGGGTGCGGTCGAAGGCGTAGCCGAGGCGGCCGCGGACGGTGCCGAAGAAGTCGAGGCTGGAGAGGCCGCGCGGGTCGGTGACGTAGTAGCCGGGGGCCAGCGCGCCGGCGACGAAGGCGTTGTTCCGGTTACGGCCGAAGTCGAGGTACTGGGCGTCGGCCTCGACGCCGATGACGATGCCGGAGCCGGGCGTGAACTGGTAGTTGTAGCCGACCTGGCCACCGCCGGAGAAGCCGTCCTGGCTGCGGTTGCGGAAGGTGGCGACGGTGCCGGGGGCGGCGTAGGGGAAGGGCACGCCGAAGCTGGAACCGGTGTTGCGGTCGCTGGCGTCGAAGGCGTAGCCGGCGTTAATACCGAAATAGGCGCCGGTCCAGGTGAAGACCGGGACGGGGGTGAAGATCGGCGGCGGGGCGGCGCGGCGCGGCAGGTCGGCGGCGAAGGCCGAGCCGGCGAAGGCGACGCCCGCGAGGGCCGTGGTCACACGGAGCAGGGATTTCATGATCTGGTCCTCACTGGTGGTCCGCCCCGACCGTGGCCGGACGGGGGCGTAACCGGATCTGGCTGCGTTCCAGCGGTTCCAGGGCTGCTTTGCGCTCCGCGGTGTCGCCGACCGCATTCGCGGCCCCTTATGGCAACCCGCCGTTTATCCCCGGCACCTTGACCCCCCAACGCGGGCGAATGGCCAAGGTTCATTCACGGCTACGCTTTTTTCTCGCCCGTGCATCGACAAAGTGTCGCACCCCCGTGTCCGATGGCGGACCGCGCCGTCAGGGGACAAGCGTCACGGCGGAGATGAGGCGGCCGTAATCGGCCTCGCCGCGATGCGTGGTCCGCCGATAGCTGTAGAACCGCTCCGGATCCGCGTAGGTGCAGAGGTTGAGCGCGCTGGCTTCCCCGACCTCGGCCTCGGCGAGCCGGGCCAGGATGAAGCCCGGCAGGTCGAACTGCGCGTGTCCGGGCCGCGTGCCGGCCGCGAGGAAGCGCTCCATGCCGGGGGCGTCGGACCGGAACCGGGTGATGAAGTCCGGGCCGACCTCGTAGGATGCCTGCCCGATCGTCGGGCCCAGCACGGCGACGATCCGCTGCCGCCGCGCGCCGAGCGCCTCCATCGCCGCCACCGTCGCGCCGATCACGCCGGTGAGGGCGCCCTTCCAGCCGGCATGGGCGGCGCCGACGACCCCGTTCTCGGGATCCGCGAACAGGATCGGCCCGCAATCCGCCGTGGCGATACCGAGCGCCAGGCCCGGCACCCGCGTCACCATGGCGTCGGCCTTGGGCCGCTCCGCCGCCGCGAAGGGCGCTTCGACGGTGACGACATCGGCCGAGTGGACCTGATACAGGCTGACGAGCCGATCCGGCGGCAGGCCGAGCCGGCCGCACATCCGCGCCCGGTTCTCGGCGACGCGCTCCGGCACGTCCTGGGAGCCGAGCCCACCGTTGAGCGACGCGTAGAGGCCGTCCGAAACCCCGCCGACGCGGGTGAAGAAGGCGTGGCGCACGCCCGCATGCGCGGAGAGTTCCGGCGCCTCGATGATCATGCCTGCGGTCACGGTCGGCCTCGCGGTTGCTCGTATCGCGCCCCGATAGCGCAAGGGCGGACCCTTGACGATGTCGTTCAACCGTCAGATTCTTGCTGCATTGCAGTATGGAGCCGATCCGGCTCCGCCTTGAGAAGGATCGCAATGTCACGAGGGATCGAGACCGACGTCCTGCCCGAGACGCCCGAGGCTGAAGAGCCCCGGATCCCGAGCGCGCCCGCCCACCCCGTCACGGGAGAGCCCGCCGCCTTCGACCCGACCGACCTCAACCCGCCTGCACCGCCGACACCGCGGCCGTCCACCCAGACGGATTCCGGCTTCGGCTCCTTCGGCTGACCGAATCCGGCCCCCTGCGGGGCCGAGGAATCGGCCCGGCGGCTCAGGCCGCCGGAAACCCCGGGAGCGGTCCGAGGGCCGGGCCGCTCACCGCCATCACCTTGAACAGGCTGCCCATCCCGCCCCGGCTCGGATCCGTGAGGCGGGTGATTGCCGCGTCGATCGCGGCGGATTGCGCCGCATTGGCCCGGGCCTTCAGACGTTCGGCACGGGCGCCGAGTCCGAGGGCGGCCAGGAAGTCGCCCTGGTCCACCGGCCCATGGATCGCCGCGCCCTCGGCCTGCGCCGCCTTCGCGTGGGCGGCGAAATCGACATGATGCGTCAGATCCGCCTCGCCGGGCGCGGCCAGTGGATCGGCGAAGCGATGCCCCGACAGGGCCTGGAGGGTGTCGCCGAAGCCCGGTCGGACATGGCCGTAATCGATGGCCAGCAGGGTGCCCCCCTGGGTGCACAGACGCCGCGCCAAGCTGCGCATCAGCGCGAGCCCGGCCGTCGGCACGCTCATGAGCGCCCCGTCCGGGCCGTCCGCGTCGAGGCCGGGGGTCGGCTCCGGCGACAGCCCGAAGGCGAGGCCGCCCTGTGGATCGAGGCCGACCTGCCGCTCGTGCCATCCCGTCGGCCGGCGCTCGAACTGGCGCACCGGCAGGCAGTCGAAGAACTCGTTCGCCAGGATGATTGCGGGACCCGGAGGCAGCGACTCGATGTCGGCGTGCCACGCCGCGCCGGTCCCGGCGAGGAGGCGTTCCTGCGCGGCCCGCAGGACCGGGCTGGTCTCCACCAGTTGCGGTGCCACGCGCATTCCCGGGCGCGCCGCCCGCAACGCCCGCAGCGCGTCCGCCATCAGCGTGCCGCGGCCGGGCCCCAGCTCCACCAGAACCAGCGGATCGGGTCGTCCCATCAGCTCGTGGACATAGGCGCTCCAGGCACCGATCAGCTCGCCGAACATCTGGCTGATCTCGGGCGCGGTGGTGAAGTCGCCCCGGGCGCCCAGAGGGTCGCGGTTGCGGTAGTAGCCGTGGACCGGATGGCCGAGGCACAGGGCCATGTAGCGATCGACGCCGATCGGCCCGTTCTGGCGGATCAGCGCCGCGATCTCGGCTCCGAGGGGGCTCACGCCTCGACGGCCGCCTTGCGGTCCGCCTCGGCGGCGGGTGTCGCCACCGGATGGCGCGGACGCGTCCGGCCGGTCCCGGCCAGCACGATGTAGGTGAGGCCGACGACCATCATCGGCACGCACAGCAGCATGCCCATGGTCACGCCGCCGCCCATCGGACCGAAATGGTCGCCGAACAGGAAGCCGAGCTGACGGTCCGGCTCGCGGAAGAACTCGCAGAAGGTCCGCGCCAGGGCGTAGCTGAGGACGAAGATGCCGCCGAGGAGGCCGGGCTTGCGGAAGCCGAACCGGCGGACGCTCACCGCCATCACGATGAACAGCAGCAGACCTTCTGTGGCGGCCTCGTAGAGCTGGCTCGGATGGCGGGGCACGGGCCCGCCGCTCGGGAACACGATGGCGTAGGGGAAGTCCGGCGCCACGCGGCCCCAGAGTTCGCCGTTCACGAAATTGGCGATCCGGCCGAAGAACAGGCCGATCGGTACGACCACCGCGCCGATATCGAGGAGCGTGTAGCCGTTAAGGCCCTTGCCGCGCGCGAACAGCAGGAAGGCCAGGATCGCCCCGATGAAGCCGCCGTGGAACGACATGCCGCCGTTGCGGATCGCCAGGATCTCCATCGGATCGGCGATGTACATCGGGAGATTGTAGAACAGCACGTAGCCGATCCGGCCGCCGAGCACGACGCCGAGCGCCACCCAGACGACGAGGTCGTCGATGTCGACGACCTGCGGGCGCTTCACCACGCCCCAGAGGCTGTCGGCCATGACGAGGCGGCGCGCGTAGTACCACCCGCCGATCAGGCCGGCGATGTAGGCGAGGGCGTACCATTTGATCGTGATCGGCCCGATCGCGAGCGCCACAGGATCGATGGCCGGAAAGGGCAGGGCGAGGAACGGCATCAGTCTCACCTCCGGGGCGGCCGGATTGGACGCCGCAGGGGGGACGCGTCAAGCCCGGCGGAGGATCACCAGATCCGCTCCACGATACCGTCGAAGACGGTGTCTGCGGAGATCAGCGGACACGCGTAGTGGAGTGCGGTGGCGGCGAGGAGGCGGTCGAACGGATCACGATGGTGCCAGTCCATCGTGCCACCGGTGAGGCAGATGGCGGGCAGCAAGTCGGCGACCCGGCCGCCTTGCTGATCGAGGAGAGCGACGAGCTGATCGACATACGCGGCCATCTGGGGCCATTTTCCGAGACGCACCTTCTGCGCGATCTCGAAGAACGAGATGGGACTGACTTCAACCGATCCCGCGCCGGTGATCGCCGCCCGCGCGCGGGCCGATAGCCTCGGATCGTCGGTCAGGCTCCATGCCCAAGTATGCGTATCGAGGAGAACGGCGGTCAAAGATCGCCTTCCCAGAGCGCGATCTCGTCCTCAGGGATCGGTTCGAGCCAATCCGGTCCTCGCCCCAGGGCAAGCGGAGGCAGAATGCCGACGCGGAACGAAGACGTCGTAATGGGCACGATGCGGGCTACGGGCCGGTCTGCCTGGGAAAGGATCACGTCCTCGCCCTGTGCGGCGGCTTCGATAAGTTGCGGAAGGCGGCCTCCGGCAGCCTCGACGCTGATGCGCATGATGGCGCTCGCTCACGGAATCTACGACTAGAGCCTACCTGCTCCACGATGGCGAGCAAGTCGGCGCTGCGTCCTCAATTCCGGAGGAACAGGAAACCGTGGCCACCCGGCCCGCTACAGTAGGCCGCCGTGCGATCGGCGGAGATTCGCAAGCGCGGGCTTTCCGGACGGTCCGTCGCGAACAGGCGATCTAAATCAGTTGCTCCAAACACGTAGCGGGTCGCGGCCTGGTCGGCGGGCCCGAAGACGAGCCGCCGTTCGGTGGCGGGCACGCGATAATGCAGCAGTTCCACGTGCGGCGCCGGCTCCGAGGGTTCCAGCGCCAGCACATCGACCTGCGGATCGTCCAGGCCATCGAGGCGTGCCTGTTCCGGGCCCTGGTTCAGGCCGCGTTCCGCCAGCGTGAGACCGAGGGGGCCGGTCAGGAAGGCCAGGGTCGCCTCAAGATCGGTGACGGTGATCGCCGAGTGATCGATCCCCAGAAACAGCCCCGGCGCCTCGCGCCAGCGGTCGGCCGGGGGGCCGGCGGGAAAGACGATCAGCTCCAGCGGGTGCCCGTCGGGGTCGCGGAACTTGTAGGCGGTCACGCCCCCCGTGGATTCCGGCAGGCGCTGGGGACCGCCGCGGCTGATGGGAATCGGGGATAGCGGCGCGAGCTGCGCCATCGCGGCCGCCATGTCGCGGACCGGGATCGCGAGATGCTGGAAGAACGGGTCGGTCGCCGCCGGATCGGCCGGGTAGGGCGCACCGGGCGGATCCACCGTGAGGAAGGTGACGGTCTGCGCGCCGAGCCGCATGCGCAGCTGCGTCGCGCGCCTGTCCCCGAGTCCCATCGCTTCCGCCTGCGCGGGGGGCAGGGGTTCCGGCGGCGCGATCCGCGCGAAGCCGAGCCCGTCCCGGTAGAAGGCTTCCGTGACGGCAAGGTCCGCGACGGTGCGGCCGAACCCGATGAGCGCCCGCACCCCGCTCACAGGAGTGGAGCCCCCCGCACGTTCACGTAGATCGCGTAGAGCGCCTGCGAGGCGCAGAGGAAGAGGCGGCTGTTGTTGCGGCCGCCGAAGGTCAGGTTTGCGACCGTCGCGGGCACGCGGATCTTGCCGACCAGCTCGCCGCCCGGGTCGATGCAGTGGACCCCGTCCCCGGCGCTCGACCAGAGATTGCCATGCTCGTCGCAGCGGATCCCATCGGCATTGCCCGGTGCGATCGTGCAGAAGACGGCGCCCCCGGACAGGCCGCCGTCTTCGCCGACGTCGAACACGCGGACGTGCTGGAGCGGGTCAGTGTCGAACTGCAGGCCGGTCTCAACGATGTAGAGCCTGCGCTCGTCGTGCGAGAAGCACAGCCCGTTCGGCCCCTGGAAATCGTCGGCCACCACCCGCAGCGAGCCGTCGCGCGGGTCGAACCGGTAGACCGCGGCGGGCAGCTCGGAATCCTGCTTGCCGCCTTCGTAGTCGGTCTGGATGCCGTAGGGCGGATCCGAGAACCAGATCGTCCCGTCCGACTTGCAGACGATGTCGTTGGGCGAGTTCAGCCGCCGCCCCCGGTAGCGCTCCACGAGGCTGGTGATGCTTCCGTCGAGTTCGGTGCGGTGGATGCGCCGGCCGCGATGCGAGCAGGACAGCATCCGTCCCTGGCGGTCGCGGGCATGGCCGTTCTCGAAGTCGCTCGCCGCCCGGTAGACGCTCAGGCCGGCAGAGTCGGACCAGCGCATCACCCGGTTGTTCGGGAGATCCGAGAACAGCAGCTCGTCGCGGTCGCCGAACCAGACCGGACCCTCCGTCCAGCGAAACCCCTCGGCGAGCTTCTCCAGCGGCGCGTTCGGCAGGATGTAGGCCTTGAAGCGCGGCTGCGTGAGGTCGAAGCCCTCCATCAGACCGGGCCTACTTGAAGCGGCCGGGCTGATTGACGGTCGGCTCGACCTGCAGGCCGGTCACGATCATGGTGCAGGGCTCGTCGCCCACCGTGCCGGACAGGTGGCCCTTCTTGCCGTCCCGCGCCTTCGTGTTCTGGTCCTCGCCCATCATCAGCTCGCCCGGGCCCATCTCGACCCGGTGGCCGTCCATGGTCTCGACGAACCAGCGCCCCGAGAGGATGGCGATCCATTGCGGCCGCGGATTCTCGTGCCACTCGCCCACCCACCCGACCGGCAGGACCGTGAAGGTCACGACCGACGGGGCCGGATCCATCTTGTCGTTCCACTGCGGCGCGGTCTCGGGGTTGATCCCCTCGAACTTGAACCGCTCGAGATGGAACAGCTCCTGGCGGCTCACCCCCTCCGCATCGGTGTAGACGTGCCAGTACGGCATCTTCGGAGGGGTCTGCTCGCTCATCGTCGCTCCTGCCGCGGCGGGACACTTGTTGTCCCACAACGGCCGGGCTTGGCGATGGTTCGCGCGCGGATGTCGGCGATCGGGACGGCCGACGTGCCGTCCCGAGGCCGGACCCGCCAGCGGCCCGCGCCGTCACATCTGCTCGGGGATCCGATCCGTCTGCGCGAGGTTCGAGAACCGGGTGATGTTGGCGTCGAACTGCAGCTCGACCGTGCCGGTCGGGCCGTGACGCTGCTTGCCGAGGATGACCTCGGCCTTGCCGTGGACGCGCTGCATCTCGGCTTCCCAGGCGAAGAACTCTTCGGTCCCTTCGCGGGGCTTCTTGTTGCCGACGTAGTATTCCTCACGGAACACGAACATCACCACGTCGGCGTCCTGCTCAATCGAGCCCGATTCGCGAAGGTCGGCGAGCTGCGGGCGCTTGTCGTCGCGGTTCTCCACCTGACGCGAGAGCTGCGACAGGCCGATGATCGGCACCGCCAGTTCCTTGGCGAGCGCCTTCATGCCCGTGGTGATCTCGGTCATCTCCTGCACGCGGTTGTCGCTGCGCTTGCCCGAGCCCGACAGCAGCTGGAGATAATCGACGATCAGCAGATCCAGCCCCTTCTGGCGCTTGAGGCGCCGGGCCCGGGCGGCGAGCTGGGCGATCGAGATGCCGCCGCTCTGGTCGATGTAGAACGGGATCGTCTGCATATCGCGGGCGGCATCGGTGATCTTGTAGAAATCTTCCGGCCGGATGTCGCCGCGGCGGATCTTATAGGAGGGGACGCCCGACTGCTCGGCGATGATACGGGTGGCGAGCTGCTCGGCCGACATTTCGAGGGAGAAAAACCCGACGATCCCGCCATTCACGGTCTTGGTCGTGCCGTCCGCCTGCTTCTCGCCGCGATAGGCCTTGGCGATGTTGAAGGCGATGTTGGTCACCAGCGAGGTCTTGCCCATGGCCGGGCGGCCCGCAAGAATGATCAGGTCGGAGGGCTGGAGGCCGCCCATCTTGGCGTCGAGATCGCTGAGGCCCGTGGCGATGCCGGAGAGCTTGCCCTCGCGCTGATAGGCCTTGGCGGCCATGTCGACCGCAGCGGTCAGCGCGTCGGAGAACTTCTGGAAGCCGCCGTCGTAGCGTCCGGCCTCGGCCAGTTCGTAGAGCCGCCGCTCGGTTTCCTCGATTTGGTCGCGCGGCGCCTGCTCCACGGGCGCCTCGTAGGCGCCGTTCACCAGATCCTCGCCGATGGTGATCAGCCGGCGGCGGATGGCGAGGTCGTAGATCGTGCGGCCGTACTCGCCGGCATTGATCACCGTGGTGGCGTCGGCGGCGAGCCGGGCGAGGTACTGCATCACCGTCTGGCCGCCGAAATCGGCGTCGCCCAGATAGGTCTTCATGGTGATGGGCGTGGCGAGCTTGCCCGCCTTGATCAGGGACGCCGCCACCGTGAAGATCTGCTGGTGGGCATCCTCCATGAAGTGCTCGGCCAGCAGGAAGTCCGACACCCGGTAATAGGCGTCGTTGTTCACCAGGATCGCGCCCAGCAGCGCCTGCTCCGCGTCGATGTTGTGCGGGGCGACGCGGTACTCGGCCTGGACCGTTTCGAGCTTGGCCGTGAGCGCATTGGGCAGGGCCATCGGCGGACGACTCCGTATCAGGCGCCGCGGCGGGCGCGCCAGGATCACACCGCACGACCTTGGCCTCGGTATGGTTACCGAAGCTTAGCCGACGGCCGGTTCTCCCGGGCCGGGGCGCGGAAAAGCGGACGCCCGCCGACTCTCGCGAGCGGCGGGCGTCCATGCTGGAACAAAACTGGAACGTGTCAAGTCTCGGGGGCAATCGTCCCCAGTGTTCACCGGTATACAGGGCTGGGGACGGTTCCCAGCCGAGCCCGAACGCGGCGCGTCCGGCGCCCGGCCTAGGACGTGGCCCGGTCCGGTACCCGGCCCGCTATGTCCCGCACGTCCGACCGGCCCCGAAGCCGGTCGGACCATCCGCGGAAGAAATCAGCCGCGGTCGTCGGCACCCTCGCCGGCATCGGCCAGCGCCATGCCGACCTCGAGACCCAGGTCGTCGAGGTTGAACGCCTCGCGCTCGGTGACCGACTCGCCGCGGGCCTGACGCTCGGCCTCCTCGGGGCTGCGGGCGACGTTGACGGTGATCTCGACCTCGACCTCGGGGTGCAGCACCACCGGGACCTTATGGAGACCCAGGGTCTTGATCGGCTGGTTCAGGGTGAACTGGCCGCGGTCGACCGTGAAGCCCTCCTTCGAGACGACCTCGGCGAGGTCGCGGGTCGAGACGGAGCCGTAGAGCACGCCGGTCTCGCCCGACTGGCGGATCAGGACGAAGCTCTGGCCGTTCAGCTTCTCGGCGACGGCCTCGGCGTCCTTCTTGCGGTCGAGGTTGCGGGCCTCGAGCTGGGCGCGCTGGGCCTCGAAATGCTTCTTGTTGGCTTCCGTCGCGCGCAGAGCCTTGCCGCGGGCGAGCAGGAAGTTGCGGGCGAAGCCCGGGCGGACATTCACGGTCTCGCCCATCTGGCCAAGCTTGGCCACGCGCTCGAGCAGGATCACTTCCATGGTCTTTCTCCTTCAGGTGGTCGGCCGCTGAGGCCGGGGTCTCACGGCGCCGGGCTGTCCTTGGGACGCCGGCGGTCGAGGGCTGTATCGGCGAGGCCGAACAGGGTGAGGGCGACCAGGGCGATACCCTGGGTCACGAACAGGATCAGATACATGCCGAACAGCATCAGCCCGCGTCCGGGCCGGCCGCGGGAACGGTCGTGGAAGGCGGCGAGTCCCTGAAGGGCGAAGGCCGCGCTGAAGGCTCCGACCAGCGCGACGCCGAAGACGCCGACATAGCCGGGGGCGAAGCACATCGCGACGGCGGCCGCGAGCACCGCGAGCGTCGAGCGCGGCATCGTGGTGGAGGGGATGTCCGGCCAGGGCCGCGGCAGGCGGCCCGAGATCTTCACGATCCGGGCCGAGGCCCAAAGATAGAAGGCCAGCAGCAGCGCGAGACCGTTCGCCGCCAAGGCCGGTACCACCCGGGCGAGGGCATCCGCGACCTCGGTCCGCGTCACGTCGGCCTGATCGTCACCGGTCTGCGGCGCCGGCTCGGGCGCGACCGCCGCGTCCTGTCCGCCCGCGTCCTGTCCGGCCGTGCCTTGGCCGGCGGCGTCCTGGCCGGCGGCGTCGGAGCCGGTCGCCGGCGCACCGGCGCGTCGGGTTTCGGCGGGGCTGCGGGTTGCAGGCATGCGCGTCTGCACCAGCGTCTGGGCGAGCCCGCGCAGCTGCGCATCGAAGGCCGCGTGATTCGGCGAGGACAGGACCGCGATGGCGATGAAGGCGAGGGCGGCCGTGGCGGCGATCCAGCCGAGCAGGCGGCCGGTCGGGTACCATTCAAGGCCGGCTTGCGTCTCGCGCCCGAGGAGCGTGAGGTAGGCGAGCCACCAGGCGGGGAGGGCGATGTAGGCCGCGAAGGCGAGCCCCATGAACGGGGCGATCACGAGGATCAGCACGAGGCTGCCGGTGGCCGCCGCCACGAGCGCGGCCTTATGGCTCCAGCCGAGGCCGACGATCAGGATCGGCAGCGGTGCCACGAGGTAGAGCAGGATCGCGAGGGGGGTCGCCTTCAGAAGCACCCCGAACAGGAGTGCCGAGACGAGGCCCGCGCCGATACCGATGCCGATATGCTGTGCCATGAATTCCGCTGTCCCGCTGCCGGTGCGGCAGGGTTAGAGGCACGGATACGCCCCAACGATCGGGCGGCGCGCGCCGCCCTCTGTGAGGACCGGCCCGGGCGAGAGCCGGGCCGGTCGATTCGGTGACCTACTTTATCACGTAGGGCAGCAGGCCGAGGAAGCGGGCACGCTTGATCGCCTGGGCGAGCTCGCGCTGCTTCTTGGCCGAGACCGCGGTGATCCGCGACGGGACGATCTTGCCGCGCTCCGACACGTAGCGGGAGAGGAGCTTGACGTCCTTGTAGTCGATCTTCGGCGCGTTCGCGCCGGAGAACGGGCAGGTCTTGCGACGACGGAAGAAGGGACGGCGTCCGCCGCCTGCACCAGCACCGAAAGCCATGGGTTAGCCCTCCCCGCCGAAGCTGCGCTCGCCGCGGTCACCGCGATCGCCGCGGTCACCCCGGTCGCCGCCGAAGCCGCCACCACCGAAGCCCTCGTCATCCCGACGACGGCCGCGCTCGCGATCCTTGCGGTCGTCGCGGTCGCGCTTCTGCATCATGGCGGACGGCTCGGAATCGAGCTCCTCGACCCGGATGGTCATGAAGCGCAGCACGTCCTCGGAGATCTGCATCTGGCGCTCCATCTCGGCGATGGCGGCCGGCGGGGCGTCGATGTTGAGGAGCGCGAAATGCGCCTTGCGGTTCTTCTTGATCCGGTAGGCGAGGGACTTCACGCCCCACATCTCGATCTTCTCGAGACGGCCACCGTTCTGCTCGATCACACCCTTGTAGGTGTCGATCATCGTCTCGACCTGCTGGGACGTCACGTCCTGGCGGGCCAAGAGCACATGCTCGTAGAGAGGCATATCGGGCCTTTCATCGTCAAAAGGAGCCCGGCCGCCGGAGGGCGGCTGAGTCGGGCCGGTTCATCTCGCGAGACGCTCGGCGCCAAGCCCTTCGAGCCGATTTTCAGGCCCGAGCGGTTGATCGAAGGCGGAGACACCGGACAACGGGATCCGACAAGATCCCTATGCCGCGAGCAGCATTGTCCGTTCAGCCCCCGGCCGGAGCGAACGCGAGGGGCGGCGCATAGTCGGTTTTTGCCGCGCTGGCAAGTTCGCCGCGCGCTTCAGGCATCCCGGTGCGGCGCCGGAGTAGGCATCGGATCTGGCGCGCCACGCTGCCGGGCTCGTGGCAAGGCTCGAGCCGGAGACCGCGCGGGGGCAGCGCCGTCCGGGCCTGATTCTGCGAGCGGACGGCGGGGCGGCCACGATCGGTCTCCGGATCCGTCGACGGGCACCGCGGCTTGCCGCTCGGGCGGTTCGATGACACAAGCGCGGCGCAGCTGGGGATCCCCGGCCGCGCTGGTTGTTCGGTAATTCTCCAGATCCGTGATGGCAGAGGCCCCATCTTCCGGCCCCTCCGAGGTCGGTCCCGTGCTGATCACCGGCGCGAGCGGCTTCCTCGGCTCAGCCCTGGTCGACGTCTTTCGCCGGGCCGGCTTCCCGGTGCGCATCCTCGTGCGCGCGTCGAGCCCGCGCCGCAACCTCACCTGGACCGACGTGGAGATCGCCGAGGGCGACATGCGCGACCCGGCCGCCGTGGCGGCGGCGATGCGCGGCCAGCGCTACCTGATCCACGCCGCCGCCGATTACCGGCTGTGGGCGCCGGACATGGAAGAGATCGTCCGCACCAACCGCGACGGCACGCGCCTGATGATGCGCGCGGCGCTGGAGGCCGGGGTTGAGCGGGTCGTGTACACATCGAGCGTCGCGACGATCCGGCCGCCGGCCGACGGCGTCACGCCCTCCGACGAGACCATGCCGCTGACGCCCGAGACCGCCATCGGCGCCTACAAGCGCAGCAAGGTCGTGGCCGAGCGGGTGGTCGAGGAGATGGTCGCCCGGGACGGCCTGCCGGCGGTGATCGTCAACCCGTCGACGCCGATCGGTCCCCGCGACGTCAAGCCGACGCCCACCGGACGGATCATCCAGGAGGCGGCGCTGGGCAAGATGCCGGCCTTCGTGGATACCGGGCTCAACCTCGCTCACGTGGACGACGTGGCCCATGGCCATCTCCTGGCGCTCCGCAAGGGGCGGGTGGGCGAGCGCTACATCCTCGGCGGCGAGGACGTGTTCCTGTCGCAGATGCTCGCCGACATCGCCGGCATGGTCGGGCGCAAGCCGCCGACCGTGAACCTGCCGCGGGCCGTGGTCTATCCCGTCGCGTTCTTCGCCCAGCTCGCCGCCCGGGTCACCGGAAACCAGCCTTTCGCGACGATCGACGGCATCCGCATGTCGCGGTACCGGATGTTCTTCTCGGATCGGAAGGCGCGCGCCGAACTCGGCTACACGGCCCGGCCCTACCGCGAGGGCCTGTCGGACGCGATCACGTGGTTCCGTGAGGCGGGGTACCTCGCATGAGCACCCTCGAATCCGCCACCGCGACCCGTTCCGGCAAGGGGCACCGCGACGAGAACTTCCCCGTCGCCTCGCACCTGATCCATCCCCGCCATCGCGGCGCGATCCTGGCCTTCTACAATTTCGTCCGCGCCGGCGACGACGTGGCCGATCACGCGGAGCTGTCGCCGGAGCGCAAGATCGCGCTCCTCGACAGCCTGGCCGATTCGCTGACCGGCGCCGGCCCGTCCGATCCGGAGGCCGAGCCGCTCAAGCGCGAGCTCGCCGCCCGCAGCCTGCCGCCCCGCCACGCCCTGGAACTCCTCGACGCGTTCCGCATGGACGCCCGCAAGAGCCGATACGCGGATTGGGATGAGCTGATCCACTACTGCCGCTATTCGGCCATGCCGGTGGGGCGCTTCGTCCTCGACGTGCACGGCGAGGATCCGGCCCGGGTCTACGGGGCCTCCGACGCTATCTGCGCGGCCCTTCAGGTGATCAACCACCTTCAGGATTGCGGCAAGGACTACGCCGCCCTGGACCGGGTCTACCTCCCGCAGGATTGCCTGGATCGGCACGGTGCCACGGTGGCGATGCTCGGCGAGGCCAAGGCGCCGCCGCAACTCCGGGCGGTGATCCGCGAACTGGCGCAGAGATGCCTCGACCTCCTCGACGAGGGCGCGGTCCTGCCGGATCTGATCGACGACCTGCGCCTGTCGCTGGAGATCGCCGCCATCCATCGCCTCGCCGTGGTGCTGAGCCGGGGCCTGCTGGAGCGCGACCCGCTCTCGGAGAAGGTCCATCACGGCAAGGCCGCCTTCGCCCTGACGGCCCTGGGTGGCGTCGCCGCCACGCTGGCACGCCGGCCCTTCCGCGGGCGCACGATTCGGGCCGCGGCTCAAGGAATCCGCTCGTGACCGCCACCGCCACGCCCGCCCAGAACCCAGAGAGCGCCGCCCCGGCGCTGCCCGCCGCCGGCTCCTCCTTCTATACGGCGATGCGCCTGCTGCCGAAGGAGCGGCGGGAGGCGATGTATGCCGTCTACGCCTTCTGCCGCGCCGTCGACGACGTCGCCGATGACGGCGGCACCCGCGCCGTGCGGCAGGCCGAGCTCGACCGCTGGCGGGCCGATATCGACGCGCTCTACGCCGGCCGGCCCGCCCCGCGCGTGCGCGACCTCGTGGAGCCCGTGCGCCGCTTCGGCCTGAAGCGGGAGGATTTCCAGGCGGTCATCGACGGCATGGCCATGGACGCCGTCGAGGACATCGTCGCCCCCGACGCCGAAACCCTCGACCTCTACTGCGACCGGGTCGCGAGCGCGGTCGGCCGGCTGTCGGTGCGGATCTTCGGCATGCCGGAGGCGGACGGCATCCGGCTGGCGTGGCACCAGGGCCGGGCGCTCCAGCTCACCAACATCCTCCGCGACATCGACGAGGATGCGGAGCGCGGCCGGCTCTACCTGCCGCGCGAGAAGCTCCAGGCGATCGGCCTCACCGATCCGACGCCGGTCCAGGCGATCAGCCACCCGCGCATCGGCGAGGTCTGCATCTCCCTCGCCCGCGAGGCGGAGGAGCATTACGAGGCGACCTGGGAGATCATCCGCCGCAGCCCCCGCAAGGCCACCAAGGCCGCCCGGCTGATGGCGGCGGCCTATCATCTCTATCTCAAGGCGGTCGTCGACCGCGGCTGGGCGATGCCCCGGGCGCGGGTGAAGCCCGGCAAGCTCGCGCTGCTGGGCGTCGTCCTCCGGCACGGCTTGATCTGATGGGCACCGTCCACGTCGTCGGCGCCGGCCTGGCCGGCCTCTCCGCCGCCGTCGCCCTCGCGGAATCCGGTGTCCGGGTGGTCCTGCATGAGGCCGCCAAGCAGGCGGGTGGCCGCTGCCGCTCGTACTACGATCCGGCACTCGGCCTGACCATCGACAACGGCAACCACCTGCTGCTGTCCGGCAATGCCGATGCCCTGGGCTTCCTCAGGACCGTCGGTGCCCCGGCCGATGCGCTGACCGGTCCGGACACGGCGGAGTTCGATTTCGCCGATCTGAAGACGGGCGAGCGCTGGCGCCTGCGGCCCAACGCCGGGCGGCTGCCCTGGTGGGTGATGAGCCCGGCGCGCCGCGTTCCCGGCACCCGGGCGCGGGACTACCTGGCGCCCCTCGGCATCCTGCGGGCGGCCTCCGGCAAGGCGGAGGGCGCGGGCGGGACCATCGGCGCGCACATGGCCTGCGAGGGCCCGCTCTACCGGCGCCTCTGGCATCCGGTGCTGCTCGCCGCCCTCAACACCGAGCCCCGCGACAGCGATGTCGGGCTGGCGGCCCGGATCCTCCGCGAGACCCTGGGCGCCGGCGGGAAGGCCTGCCGACCCCTCGTCGCCGTGGAGGGCTTGTCCTACGCCTTCGTCGACCCGGCGATTCGCTATCTCACCGCGCGCGGCTCCGAGATCCGCCTGGGCCGGCGCCTGCGCGGGCTCGAGACCGTGGACGGTCGCGTCGGGCAGCTCGTGTTCGCGGATGGCGCCGAGAGCCTCGGCCCGGAGGACGGCGTCGTGCTGGCGCTGCCCCCGTGGGTGGCCCGGGAAGTGTTGCCCGGTCTCCTCGCCCCGACGGAATTCCGCTCCATCGTGAACGCGCATTTCGCGCTCGCTCCGAAGCCCGGCAGCCCCCTCGTCCTCGGCGTCGTCAACAGTCTCACGGAGTGGCTTTTCGCCTATCCGGACCGGTATTCGGTCACGATCAGCGGTGCCGACCGGCTTCTCGATGTGCCCCGCGAAGACCTCGCGCGGCAGATTTGGGCCGAGATCGCACAGTTGTGCAACCTTGCACCGGATCTGCCCAGCTGGCAGATCGTAAAGGAGAAGCGTGCGACCTTTGCGGCGACGCCGGCAGAAGCCGCGCGGCGCTCGGGGGCCGACACCGCCTACGAGAATCTCGTCCTGGCAGGCGATTGGACTGCGACCGGCCTGCCATCGACGATCGAGGGAGCGATCCGTTCGGGCCAGACGGCCGCGCGTTCCTTGCGCGCGGCATCGGTCGTGCGCTCTGGAACCCCAGCGCGCGGCGCAGCTTGAGGCATGGCGTCCGCCGCGAGGCGGTCGTTCGAGGCGAGGACTATGAGAGAGGCCGTAAGCAAAGTCGAGGCGCTGCAGCGCTCCAAGACGCAGGGGATCGCGCTCGAGGACGTCGAGCGCGGCGTGGCACAGGCGACGCGCGCGCTGACCGACCTGGCGCATGACGACGGGCATATCTGCTTCGAGCTCGAGGCGGATGCCACCATCCCGTCCGAGTACATCCTGTTCCACCACTTCCGCGGCACGCAGGTCCCCGGCGACCTCGAGGCCAAGATCGGCACCTACCTGCGGCGCACCCAGGGCCGTCACGGCGGCTGGGCCCTCGTCCACGAGGGGCCGTTCGACATGAGCTGCACGGTCAAGGCGTATTTCGCCCTGAAGATGATCGGCGACGACATCGAGGCGCCGCACATGCGCCGGGCGCGCGAGGGCATCCTATCCCGCGGCGGCGCGGCCAACGCCAATGTCTTCACCCGCTTCATGCTGGCGCTCTACGGCGAGGTGCCGTGGCGCGCCGTGCCGGTGATGCCGGTCGAGGTGATGTTCCTGCCGAAGTGGTTCCCCTTCCACCTCGACAAGATCAGCTACTGGGCTCGCACCACCGTGGTGCCGCTGTTCGTGCTCCAGGCGACCAAGCCCCGGGCCCGCAACCCGCGGGGCATCAGCGTGCAGGAGCTGTTCATTACGCCGCCGGAGAGCGTCCGCTCCTGGCCGGGTTCGCCCCATGCCACCTGGCCCTGGACCCCGATCTTCGGCTTCATCGACCGGGTGTTGCAGCGGGTCGAGAACCACCTGCCGCGCAAGAGCCGCCAGCGGGCCATGGAGATGGCTCGCGCCTGGGTGAGCGAGCGCCTGAACGGCGAGGACGGCCTGGGCGCCATCTTCCCCGCGATGGTCAATTCGGTGCTGATGTACGAGGTGATGGGCTACCGGCCCGATCACCCGCAGGTCCGCGTCGCCTGCGACGCCATCGAGAAGCTCGTCGTCGAGAAGGCCGACGAGGCCTATGTCCAGCCCTGCGTCTCGCCGGTCTGGGATACGGCGCTGGCGAGCCACGCGCTCCTGGAAGCCGGCGGCCCCGAGGCCGAGGCCCAGGCCCGCGCCGGGCTCGACTGGCTGAAGCCCCGGCAGGTGCTCGACATCGTCGGGGACTGGGCGGCCCGCAAGCCGAAGGTCCGGCCGGGCGGCTGGGCATTCCAGTACGCCAACGCCCATTATCCCGACCTCGACGACACCGCCGTGGTGGTGATGGCGATGGACCGGGCCATGCGCCAGCACGGTCTGGTCGCCGGCATGCCGGACTACAAGGTCTCCATCGCCCGCGCCCGCGAATGGGTCGAGGGGCTGCAGTCGGAAGACGGCGGCTGGGCGGCGTTCGACGCCGACAACAACCACATGTACCTCAACCACATTCCGTTCTCGGATCACGGCGCGCTGCTCGATCCGCCGACCGCGGATGTGACCGCCCGCGTGGTCGGCATGCTGGCCCAGCTCGGCGAGACCCGGGAGACCTCCCGCGCCCTGGACCGCGGCGTGAACTACCTCCTGAACGACCAGGAAGAGGACGGATCCTGGTACGGCCGCTGGGGCATGAACTTCATCTACGGCACGTGGTCGGTGCTCTGCGCCCTCAACGCCGCGGGTGTCGATCCCGCCGATCCCCGCATCCAGCGGGCGGTGAACTGGCTGATCCGGATCCAGAATCCGGATGGCGGCTGGGGTGAGGACGCTTCCTCGTACAAGATCGACCCGGCCTTCGAGCCCGGTTCGTCCACCGCCTCGCAGACCGCCTGGGCGCTGCTCGCCCTGATGGCGGCCGGCGCGGTCGACGATCCGGCCGTCACCCGGGGCATCAACTTCCTGACCCGCACGCAGGGCGCGGACGGGTTCTGGAAGGAAGAGCGCTACACGGCCACGGGCTTCCCGAGGGTGTTCTACCTGCGGTATCATGGTTACCCGAAGTTCTTCCCGCTCTGGGCGATGGCGCGCTTCCGCAACCTCAAGCGCGGCAACAGCCGGCGCGTCCAGTTCGGCATGTGACGGCCTGCGGCCGGCCCGCAGGGCCGGCCTCGCCTCGCCGGATCGCAGCGCGTTCGACCGTTCCGACGACCGATCTGCGAGCCCGGTATTCCAGACGTGGCCTCCTCAGACAGCGATCCCGCGGGACCGGGCGAACCGCGTTCCGCGCCGGAGCCGGCCCAGACGCCGCCGCGACGTCCGCGCCGGCTTGCGGACCTGGCCGGACTGGTCCACCAGCGCGCCATGATTGATCCCACCGCACCCGTCCTGGCCGTCACCGGCCTCGCCCGCGAGCGCCGCATGGCGGCGGGGGAGGGGGTCGAGGCGGTGGGGGCCGGCGGCAACCCGCATCGCCTGCGTCACCTCCTCGACGCGCGCGTCTCCTCCGGCTGCCGGGCGGTTGTGAGCTTCGGCATCGCTGGGGGGCTCGATCCCTCTCTCAAGCCGGGTGACGTCGTCGTCGGTACCGGCGTGGTGAGCGAAGACGGGCGGCGTGCCGCCGATCTCGACCTCTCGGCGGCGCTCCTCAATCTCCTGTCCGGTTCCGGCGCGCGGGTGATCGCCGCCGATCTGGCCGGTGTCGATACGGCCGTGCTCTCCGTCGAGGGCAAGACCGATCTGCGGGCGACCTCCGGCGCGGCCGCCGTCGACATGGAATCGCACGTGGCTGCGTCCTTCGCGGGCCGGCACGGCGTGCCCTTCGCGGCGCTGCGCGTGATCTGCGATCCGGCCGGTCAGGCGCTGCCCGCCTTCGCCGCACAGGCGCTCACGGCGGACGGTGAACCCGACATTGCGGCGGTGTTCTTCGCCTTCGCCCGCGGCCGGGCACGGCTGGGGGACCTGATGCGGTTGGCCCGTGACTCCAATGCGGCCTTCGCGTCGCTTGGACGCTGTCGCGCCCGGCTCGGACCGGGGCTGGGAATACCGGCTGCGGAGCGCTGAGACGTCAGAGCCCGTTTCTGCCAGCGGACGCGAAGCAGGCCGGTTTCTCGCTTCCCAGTGCGCGCCAGGACCATCGTGAGGGACGACAAAAGGCGCCGGCCTGTTCGGCCGGCGCCAGTCGGAGGTCACCACGCGGCGGCGCGGGGGAGGGGCCCCGCGCCGGGAGGAGCCGGCCTCAGCCGTCCTTCTTGTTGAGCGAGACCGCCACGAACCGGGTCTGGCCCTTGCCGCTCTTCACCCGCATCAGCACGGCCTTGCGTCCGCTCGACTCGGCCGCCCGGATCTGCGTCGCCACATCCGACGGACGGGACACGCTCTGGCCGCCGACATCGAGGATCACGTCACCCGCCTCGATACCCTTGGCGGCAGCCGGCCCGTCGGGATCGACCTGCACCACCGCAACACCCTGATCCGACAGACCGACATCGCCGGCCGGAGCGAGCTGCAGGCCGAGCCGCGGCTGGCCGTTGCTCGAATCCTCGTCACGGCTCGCCATCTTCGTGCCGTCGGTCGGCATCGTGCCCAGCGTCACCGTGGCGGTGTCGGACTTGCCACCACGCAGGTAGCTCAGCTCGACCTTGGCGCCGGGCTTCATGCCGGCGATCCTGCGCGACAGCTCGCGGGCGCTGTCCACCGTGTCGCCGTTGACCTTCTCGATCACGTCACCGGCCTTCAGCCCGGCCTTGGCCGCGGGGGTGCCGTTCTCGGCATGGTCGACGAGCGCCCCCTTGGCCTTGTCGAGGCCCAGGCCCTCGGCGATGTCCTGCGTCACGGGCTGGATCTGGACGCCCAGGTAGCCGCGGGCGACCTTGCCGTCGGTCCGGAGCTGATCGACCACCGCCTGAACGGTCTCGGCCGGGATCGCGAAGGCGAGGCCGACGCTGCCGCCCGACGGGGACGCGATGGCGGTGTTGACGCCGACGACCTCGCCGTTGACGTTGAAGGTCGGGCCGCCTGAATTGCCCTTGTTGATGGGCGCGTCGATCTGCAGGAAGTCGTCGTACGGACCGGCGCCGATGTCGCGGCCGCGGGCCGAGACGATGCCGGCGGTCACGGTGCCGCCGAGGCCGAAGGGGTTACCGATCGCCACAACCCAGTCGCCGACCTGAGGCGCGGATTTGCCGAACTGCACGTAGGGGAAGTTCGAGCCCTCGGTGATCTTCAGCAGAGCGACGTCGGTCTTGGGATCCTTGCCGATGACCTTCGCGTCGAGGGTGCGGCCGTCGTCCAGGGTCACCTGCACGGTCTTGGCGTGATCGACGACGTGGTTGTTGGTGACCACGTAGCCGTCGGCCGAGATGATGAAGCCGGAGCCGACCGCGCCGCGCGGACCCTGGCGCTGGGGCTGCATCCCGCCGGGGCCGTTCTGGCCGAAGCGCTTGAAGAACTCGCGCAGCTGCGGCGGCACATTCTGAAGGTTGCGGCCCTGGCTCGGGCCGTCATCGTCGTCGCTGCTCGCGGAGTCGTCGAGCTTGACCTTCACCGAGACGACGCCCGGCTTCACCTTGTTGACGATGCCGGCAAACGAGCCCGGCGGATGCTCGGGGGCCTCGATCGGGGATTTCGGAAGGGCCTGCGCGTAGGCCGGAGTCGCGCTCGGCAGATAGCCACTGCCGATGGCACCGCCGGCGATCAGCGCGGCCGCCGCCACGGAGGCGAGGGCGCGGCGCGAGGTGCGGCCAGTGGGACGGGTTTCGGTCATGGGGGGCTCAACCTCTCGAAACTGATCGGGACGACGCCTGCGGTCGCGGCCGTCGATGGGATCTGTCTAGAGAGCGCCGCCTGACCCGGGCGTGGCGGTCAGATTACCGTTTGGACAGGTGGCCAAGCGATCGCGGAGCCGCATCGCGATCCCAGTGGTCGCCTGCGATCGGAAGAGCGCGACGCCTCGGTTCGGCATGGGACAGGCCCAGGCTTGTGCTGTCCGACACCGCGATTTCCGAGGGTCGGCCTTAAATCCCGCTGAGTTCGGCAGGCCGGAATAAGTTTCGGCGTTGCTCGATCCCAGTGTTCAGGCAGAGGGGATTGCAATGAAGACGCTGTTGGCCGCCGCCATGTTCTTCGGGTTGACTGTCGGCGCGCTGGCGGCCGACTCGTACGCGGATTACCGCGACTACTTTGACGCGAAGCCCGCCGTGGCAGATCACGCGCCGCGCGGCGGGTCCAAGAGGACATACGGGGTCGATACGCGCCGCCCCGGCGACGATCGCACCGCCAAGTCGGCGACCCACATGCGGCCCGGCTACTGGAACCAGGCCGGCGGCTATGTTCCGCCTGACTATTCCACGCATCCGCGGGCCGCGTCGCAGGACGGGTTCTGGAGCCCGAACGACGCGTCGGCCGCCAACTGGGCCGGGCCGCGGGCCTTCACCGGCACCCTCGGCACCCGCCGCTGACGCTTGGCCGTCCGGGTGACGGCGCGCTGCCGGTCCCGCCGGCGCAGGGCGCCGAGCCCGGGCCTCAGCGGCCCGGGACGGGCGCTCAGTCCCCGCTGAGCCGGACCAGAGCCTCCTCGATCTTCACGAGCCGCGCCGCCTCGCTGTCGCGCCGCTCCCGGTTCTCCTCGATGATCTCCTCGGGCGCCCGGGCCACGAAGTCGGCATTGCCGAGCTTGGCGTCGATCTTCTTGATCTCGCCCTGCGCCTTGCCCTGCTCCTTCTTCAGGCGGGCGACCTCGGCGGCGAGATCGACGACGCCTTCCAGAGGCAGTGCGGCGACGCTCCCGCGCACCAGCAGCTGAACCGAGTTCTTCGGCGGCGCCTCCGCGAAGGTGATGTCCGACAGGCGCGCGAGGCGCAGCAGCGTGTCCCGCCATGCCTCCACCCGCGCCCGGACCTCCGGGGCCGCGCCGACCATCACCAGCGGGATCTGCGCGGCGGCCGGGACATTGGTCTCGGACCGCGCCGAGCGGATCTGGCTGACGAGATCGACCACGAACCCGACCTCGGCCTCCGCGGCCGCATCGGCAAGGCCGCCGAGGTCCGGCCAAGAGGCCAGGGTCAGGAGGCCGCGCTCCGGCAGCTCGGCCCCCTTGATCGCCCACAGCTCCTCCGTGAGGAAGGGCATGAACGGGTGCAGCAGCTTGGCGACCTGATCGATCAGGAACGCCACGCTCGCCTGCGTCTCGGCCCGGATCGCGGGGTCGACGCCCTCGCCCTGGAGCACGGGCTTGGCGAGTTCGAGATACCAGTCGCAGAAGATGTTCCAGACGAAGCGATAGGCGGCCGCCGCGGCGTCGTTGAAGCGGAAGGCCTCGAGGGCACCCGTGACCTCGTCGACCGCGCGCGCGGCCTCGGTGAGCGCCCAGCGGTTGATCGCGCCGGTGGCGGAGCGCGGATCGAAGGCTGGGTCCAGGCGGCAGCCGTTCAGCTCGGCGAAGCGGGCGGCGTTCCAGAGCTTGGTCGCGAAGTTGCGGTAGCCCTGGACCCGGTCGGTGGACAGCTTGATGTCGCGGCCCTGGACGGCCAGCGCACAGAGGGTGAAGCGCAGGGCGTCGGCGCCGACCTGATCGATCAGCTCCAGCGGATCGACGACGTTGCCCTTCGACTTCGACATCTTCGCCCCCGACGCGTCCCGCACCAGGGTGTGCAGGTAGACCGTGTCGAAGGGGGCCCGGTCGGTGAGGTGCAGGCCCATCATCATCATCCGGGCGACCCAGAAGAACAGGATGTCCTTGCCGGTCACCAGGGTGTTGGTCGGGTAGAAGCGACCGAGTTCCGGGGTCGAATCCGGCCAGCCGAGGGTCGAGAACGGCCAGAGGGCCGAGGAGAACCACGTGTCGAGGACATCCTCGTCGCGGGTCAGCGCGACGGAGCGGCCGTGCTTCGCCTCGGCCGCTTCCAGCGCCTCCGCCTCGCTCTCGGCGACGAAGATGCCGCCCTCCGCGTCGTACCAGACCGGAATCTGGTGGCCCCACCAGAGCTGGCGCGAGATGCACCAGGGCTCGATGTTGGTGAGCCACTGGAAGAAGATCTTCTCGTAGTTCTCGGGCACGAACTTGGTCTGCCCGTCGCGCACCGCCTGGAGGGCGCGCTCCGCGAGCGGCTTGACGTTCACGTACCACTGGTCGGTCAGGTAGGGCTCGATGACCACGCCGGACCGGTCGCCGTGCGGGACCGCGTGGGTGTTCGCCTCGGTCGCGCGCAGGAGCCCGCGCGCCTCCATCAGCGCGACCACCGCCTTGCGGGCTTGGGCCCGGTCGAGGCCGTGGAGCGCCAGGGCCTCCGGTTCGGGCGAGGTCCCGTCGAGGAAGGCCGCATTGCCCTCGAGCAGCATCCGCCCCTCGGGGTCGAGGATGTTGATCACGCCGAGTCCCTGGCGGCGGCCGACATCGAAATCGTTGAAGTCGTGGGCGGGGGTGATCTTGACCGCGCCCGTCCCCTTCTCCGGGTCCGAGTAGGTGTCGGCGACGATCGGGATCAGCCGCCCGACCAGCGGCAGGCGCACGCGCTTGCCGACCAGCGCCGTATACCGCTCGTCCTCGGGATGGACCGCGACGCCGGTATCGCCCAGCATCGTCTCGGGACGGGTGGTCGCCACCGTGATGACCGCCCCGGTCTCGGTTCCGGTCTCGTCGACGACCGGATAGTCGAAGTGCCAGAGATGGCCCTTCGTCTCGATCTGCTGGACCTCCAGGTCCGAGATCGCGGTCTGGAACTTCGGGTCCCAGTTCACCAGCCGCTTGTCGCGGTAGATCAGGCCCTGCCGGTGCAGGTCGACGAAGGTCTTGAGGACGGCCCGGCTCAGGCCCTCGTCCATGGTGAAGCGCTCGCGGGACCAGTCGCAGGAGGCGCCCAGCCGCTTCAGCTGGTTGACGATCGCGCCGCCGGATTCCGCCTTCCAGGCCCAGACCTTCTCGACGAAGGCCGCGCGGCCGATCTCGCGGCGACCGGGCTCCTGATGCTCCATCATCCGCCGCTCGACCACCATCTGGGTGGCGATGCCGGCATGGTCCGTCCCCGGCTGCCAGAGCACGTCCTTGCCGCGCATGCGCTCGAAGCGGCAGAGGATGTCCTGCAGGGTGTTGTTGAGGGCGTGGCCCATATGCAGCGAGCCCGTCACGTTCGGCGGCGGGATCACGATGCAGTACGGCGGAGCCCCGGCGCGCTCGGGCCGGCCGGCGCGGAAGGCGTCCGCCTCGGCCCAGGCGGCGGAAATCCGCGCCTCGACGGAGGTGGGCTCGAAGGTCTTGTCCATCATCGCGGGTACGGGCCGGCGCTTGTCCAAACGGGGTTGGCCCCGCTTTCGACCGTCACGCCGCTCCCGTCAACACGCGGACGGCGGCTCGCGGCCACCGTACCCAGGCCGCCGGCTCAGCGGCCGCGCGAGACCCGCTCGATCTCGGCGCGCACGAGGCGCTCGACCACGGCGGGCAGGTTGTCGTCGAGCCAGGATTTCAGCATCGGCCGGAGCATCTCCTTGACGAGATCCTCCAGGGTCCGGGCGTTCTGCGTCAGCACCGTATGGGCCAGCAGGTTGAACGCGCCGCTGACGCTGGCGTCGGTCGCCGGGGAGACCAGGGCCTCCCGCTCCGGCTCCGGTTCCGGCGCGCGCACGGCCTGGAGCACGGGCTGCGGCCGCGGTGGTGCCGGCGGTTCCGGGATCGGATCGGGCTCCGGTGCCGCGGCGACCGGGTCCTCGAAGTCGATCGCGTCGAAATCGAGCAGATCCGGAGCAGGTTCCGGCTCCGGCTCCGGCTCGACCACGCGCGGGCGCGTCACCGGCTCGGCGACCTCAGCGAGGTCGAGCACGTCATCGGGCTCCGGCGCGACCGTCGTCTCGGCGGGCTTGGCGGCCTGATCGTCGGCGATGATCCTGCGGATCGACGCGAGGATCTCTTCCATCGAAGGCTCGTGCGCCTTATCGGCAGCCTTGTCCTGGAATTTCGTGTCCGGGATCTTTGGGCTTGCTGCACTCATCGGCAGGCGCACTCGGGCATGGGAGACTGGAACGCGACCCGATCGGATCGTTGTTCAATCAGTATTCCATGCCGTTTCGTGGCGGCAAGCGTGCCCGCAACACACTCCCCGTGGAAAAGCCCTCAGCGGCCGTCCGGCGTGCGCAGACCGAACCACAGATCCTTGACCTGATCGAAGTGGACCTTGGCGCTGTAATATTCGACCGGCAGTGCCGTGAACCGCGCGGTGAGTTGCCCGATCGCCTGGACCACGCCGTAGGAGAAGATCACGCGGTCGCGTTGGGCGACGATGAGGTTCACGCGGGAGTTCAGCAATTCCTGCTGCGCATTCAGCACGTCGAGGGTGGTGCGCTGGCCGACGCGGGCTTCCTCGCGCACGCCGTTCAGCGCCACCTCGTTGGCCTGGACCTGGGCCTGGGCGGCGATGACCTGGGCCTTGGCGGCTTCCAGGCGACCCCAGAAATCGACGATCTGGGCGCGGACCTGATCGCGGACCTGATCCACCTGGATGCGCGTCTGGCCGACGGTCTCCTTCGCCTGCCGGATCTGCGCGTAGGTCTGGCCGCCCTCGTAGATCGGGATGTTCAGCCGGCCGCCCACGAATCCGACGAAGAAGCTCTGGTTCGGGCCGGTCTGGTCGTAGACCTGACTGAGGGAGCCCTGCAGGCTGACCTGCGGCGCCAGCTGACCTTCCAGCACCTTCACCTGCGATTCGGCCGCGTCGACGGCGTGGATCGCCGACACGATCTGCGGATGCTCGCGCAGGCCGATGGCGATGGCGGCGTCCAGGCTGTGCGGAACGAACCGGTCCAGAGGCCGGCCGGGCGCAAGCTGGCGCGGCTCGACACCGATATTCTGCCGGTAGATGCCGATGCTCGTCCGCAGGGCCGATTCCGCCGCGCTCACCTGCGAGCGGGCGCCCGCGAGACGGGCCTCGGCCTGGGCGACATCGGTCCGCGTCACCTCGCCGACGTTGAAGCGGTCGCGCGTCTGGCGCAGCTGCTCCTCCAAGACCTCGACGTTGTTCCGGTTGAGTTCCAGCGTCGCCGTGTTGCTGAGCACGTTCATGTACGACTGAACGGCGTTGTAGAGCACGGTCAGCTCCGTGTAGCGCAGCGTCTCGCGCTGGCTGTACACGGTCGACTCGGCGCGGCGGGTCAGGTTGTCCGTCTGGAAGCCGTTGAACAGCGTCTGCGAGACGGTCAGGCTCGCGGTGCTCGGCAGGTAGGTGGTCCGGACAGTCCGCTTGGAGGTGATGGTCTGGGCCGAGGCGATCTCAGCCGTGCTCGATGTCGCCCCGGCTCCGCTGGTCGCCGACGTGCCGGCCACGCCGGACGAGCCCGCTCCGATGTCAGTCGTGCCGACACCCGTCGTGCTCGTTCCGACGCCGATCCCGGTGCCGCCCGTAACGCCGCCCGTGGTGCCCCCGAGACCGGCTGTGCCGGTCGCCGACGTGCCGGTGCTGGCCGAGCCTGCCGCGGCCGCGGCGGTGCTGGAGCTGCGGGTCTGAAGGTACTGGACGCCGATCTGCGCCCCGAGATTGACCTGGGGGCGATAGCCCGACTGCGCGATCGCGACGCTCTCGTCGGTCGCGCGCACGCCGGCGCGGCTGGCGTTGAGGCTTGGATTGCCCTGATAGGCTTTCGCGAGCGCGCTTTCGAGTGTCTCGGCAGACGCCGGCATCGCTGCCAGAATCGCGAGCCCGGAGACCATCCCGACCAAACGGAATGTCGAGCAACTCGCTTGTGGACGTCGTGTCACGATGAACAAGCCCTTGCGGTCTCTTTCGGTTCGGATGTCCGAGACGAAAACGGCCAAGGTACGGCGTTTCGCTCGTCTCCGATCAAGCCCGCCCCACCGTCACGCTTAGCGCAAACCGGGCGCTTTGGCTCGCCCCGGCTTAGGGATGGCGGCGGAAAGTCCGGCGTTGGGGCATTAAGGTGACACATCCGGTCTCCGTTACCCCGCGTGCTGGGCTGTTACGGTAAGTGCCGTCCCGAATACGGTATCGGTGCAAATATAAATGGCTGTGGATCAGCAACGTCCGCGCGCTGCCCGAGACGGGGCCAGCTTTGCCGCCCGGGAGGGGAGCCGGGTTTCGGGCCCCGATTTGTGGCGGGAGGCGGATGTCGGGCGTCGCGTTCACGGCCCGGTTCGGGACCGGCTCGCGGGCGCGCAAGACAGGCGGCCGACAGAGCCGCCATCCACGGCCGCCATCGACCGCTGCACGGTCATCGCATCTCGCAGGATCCGCGACCATTCCGGCCACCGAGGGGAGGTGTCACGCGGGCGGGACGACAGCGTACGGGTTGATCCGGTCGGAACAGGGTGTTCCGGCGCTGGATGTCGTCCGAATTGAGTATTCGATGGAATCGAACCCCGGCAGTAGCGTCCACTCACCGGGCCGGTTCGGTGCCGGTCGTTCGGGTCGGTGCGCGGAACGGATCCAAAGGTCCTGTAAGCCGGGGCGGCCGGCGATCCGTCGGCCATCACCGTGCGAACATCCGGGTCCGCGGGTCGGCGCCGTGGTGGAGGGTTTCATCGTGGACGAGAACGATCCGCCCTGGGACACCGATCCCCTCTGGTATGACCGGGCGGAGTCCGGGCCGGCACCGGGTCCCGTCCTCGAATGTCTGGCGTGGCTGTTCCTGCTGGCGGTCGCCGTGGTCGCCGGGCTGGTCTGGCTCTACGGAGTTCCCGACCGCCTGTGGCGCGCGGCGACGCGCCGGTTCCTGCGCCGCCGGCCGGCGGGCGCGAAGCGCTTCTGATCCGGTTCGGAAGCTCCGCGGCGACTGCGGGTTTAAGGCCGCCGCGATGCGCGGGACGAGCAGCGTATCTTCCAGGGCCTCCACCGGCATCGGACGGCCGAGATAATAGCCCTGCAGGAACGGGCAACCCATCGCCTGGAGGATGTGCAGGTCGTCGACCGATTCCACGCCCTCCGCCACGACGTCGAGACCGAGCAGGCGCCCGAGGCCCAGGACGGCGAGGACGAGCCCGCGCTTGTCGTCGCATGTGCCGAGCCCGGTCACGAAACTTCGGTCGATCTTGATCCGATCCGCCTTGAGCTGCCGCAGGGAGGAGAGCGACGAGTAGCCGATGCCGAAATCGTCCAGGGTGATCCGGATGCCGGCGCGCGACAGGGCCTGCAGCTTCCCCTGAACCGCGCCGATGTCGAGGGCGGTCTCCTCGGTGATCTCGATCTCGAGCATGGTGGGCGGCAGGTCGAGCAGGCCCAGGCGCTCGATGACGATCTCGTCCACCGGAACCTGCGCCATCTCCCGGGGCGAGACGTTCATCGCCACGCGGACCCCATCGAGGCCACGGCTGCGCAGGATTTCCAGCATCGCGCAGACCTGCTCAAGGATGTAGCGGAGCAGCGATTCGGTCAGGCCCGCCATCGCGGCGGCGGCGATCAGGTCCGGCGGGGCGATCCAGCCGAGCCGCGGATGCTCCCAGCGGATCAGCGCCTCCAGCCCGACCAGCGTGTGGCCATCCGCGGCGTAGATCGGCTGAAACCAGACCCTGGGCGCGTTCTCGACCAGGGCCTGCGACAGGTCGCGCTCCAGGTCGCGCCGCATTTGCAGGCCCTCGCGCAGGCCCGCATCGAACACCCGGAAGCGATTCCGGCCTCCGGCCTTCGCGGCGTAGAGGGCCTCGTCGGCGCAGCTCAGCATCTCGGTCAGACTGGGCTCCGGACCGGCATGGACGCCGATGCTGACCCCGAGCCGGCCCGCGTCGAAACCGTCGAACGGGTGTGCCACGGCCGTGATGAAGTTGGCCGCCATGACGTCGTGGGCCAGACCGGAGGTGGCGGGATCGTAAAGCACGGCGAATTCATCGCCGCCGAGCCGGGCCGCAAGGCCGTTCTCCGGCAGCGCATCCCTCAGCCGGCGCGCCACTTCGACGAGCACCCGGTCGCCCGCCTTGTGTCCGTAGACGTCGTTGACGAACTTGAAGCCGTCGAGGTCGAGCAGCAGCAGGCTGAGCGTCCCGCTGTAGAGCCGGCTTTCCGCCGCCTGGAGGAATCCCGCGCGGTTCAGCAGGCCGGTGAGGTCGTCGTGCGTGGCGCGCCACCGCATCTCGTCGACGAGGGCGCTGGCGCTGGCATGCGCTTCGGCCCGCGACCGGGCGAGGGCATGGGCCTCGTTCTTGAGCCGGCTCGCCTGGCGGAACACGGCCTGGCTCCGGAACGCGGTGTGCGTCAGCGCCACGAGGTAGAGGACGACGCAGGCCGCAAGGCAGTTCCGGTCGAAGTCACCCGCATAGGTCAGGCAGACGGAGACCGACAGCAGCGGCAGAGCGATGAAGGCGATCGGAATGCGCGCATAGGCAATCCCGTGCGTCACCGCCCCGGCGGTCACGCCGCAGGTGATCGTGAGATAGAACAGGGTCTCGGGTGAGGTGTAGCCGGCGGACAGGAGCGGCTGGCAAGCCCAGACCAGGCCGGAGAGAAACGCCGCGAGCGTGCAGACGCGCAGGTGCCGGTCGACGGAGCGCGCGGCGGTCGCGGCTAGGCTCGGCGTCATGTCGGCGGTCAGCGCGAGGCCGAGGCAGGGGATCCGACACAGCACGATCCGCAGGAGATTGACGCAGGTCGATGCCGCAAACCAGGCGGCCCCCAGGGCGCCGTGCCCGCTCCGATAGGCGACCAGGATGCTCGCCAGCCCGAGCAGCATGTTGACGGGGATGGCCGCCAGCACGGTCCCGCGCATGGCCTCGAGCTGGTCCCGCCGGACCAGCGCGTCCCACCTCGGATCCGCAGGGTCGAGAGATTCACCGGAGCCGGGTGAGCCTGGCCCGGATCTCTCCTGGTCCCAAGCGATCATCATATGTCCACTCAAAGCTGAGCGACTCATGACAGCGAATCGTTAGATATCGTTGAACGATCATCGACCACCGCAAGCGATCTCGATCTTTTCCCGCTGCGGATGCGCAGAAGCGCCGGCGCGCGGGGCATTCCGGTCGCGCCCGAAAGCACCATATCGACATCCGGGCCGCTCCCGGGCCCCGGATCGTCCATGGCCCTCACCCGCGACCTGCTCGATATCCGGACGATCTACCACGAGCCTGCCGTTCGCGACTTTCCGCTCGGCGGGGAGATCCTGGCCCGTTTCCCGGACGCCGAGCGCATCGTCGTGCCGTCGCACTGGAACATCCCGGAACTCCACGGCAATGCGGGATCGGTGGAGGATTGGGTGCGGATCAAGCGCTCGACCCTGGTCCTCGGCGTGAAGAAGGGTCTCGCGATGCGTCCCAACGGCCGCAGCGCCCATTTCATCGCGCCCTCGACCTCCAACGGCTGCGCCATGGCCTGCGCCTATTGCTACGTGCCGCGCCGCAAGGGCTTCTCCAACCCGATCTCGCTGTTCGTGAACGTCGAGCAGGCCTGCGCGGCGATCGCCCGGCACGCCGGCCGTCAGGGACGCCTGTCGGCGCCGGATCCGATCGACCCGGAATACTGGGTCTACGACATCGGCGAGAACGGCGACCTCTCGGTGGATGCGGCGGTCAGTGGCGGCGTACGCGCCCTGATCGCGCTGTTTCGCACCCTGCCCAACGCCAAGGCCTCCTTCGCCACCAAGGCCGTGAACCGCGATCTCCTGGCCTACGATCCGCAAGGCAAGACGCGGATCCGCTTCTCGCTCATGCCGGCGCGGATCGCCCGGATCGTGGACGTGCGCACCGCCCCGATCCCGGAGCGGATCGCCGCCATCGACGACTTCGTGGCCGCCGGCTACGAAGTCCACGTCAATTTCTCG
Source organism: Methylobacterium sp. UNCCL125 (assembly GCF_900116795.1). Taxonomy (NCBI): domain Bacteria; kingdom Pseudomonadati; phylum Pseudomonadota; class Alphaproteobacteria; order Hyphomicrobiales; family Methylobacteriaceae; genus Methylobacterium; species Methylobacterium sp. UNCCL125. The sequence goes on from NZ_FPBW01000043.1 coordinate 30,870, forward strand.
CCCGTGATCCTGTACGAGGACTGGGAGGCGGACTGGCGGGCCCTGTTTGCCGAGATCGACGCGACCCTGTCCGACGCCGCCAAGGCGCAGCTCAAGTGCGAGATCATCATGCTGACCCACAATGCGGATCTGCATGCGGTCAATCTCGGCTGGCACCCGAAGGCCGAGGACCTGCTCTGGCGGCCGGACATTCAGGAGGCGAAGGTTTCCGAGGGCGGGGGCACGAACCTGCGCTACCGGGCCGGCTGGAAGGGCCGGTGGCTCGTCCGGTTCAAGGCCCTGCTGGCCGAGGCCATGCCCTACTGCACCGTGCGCTACGCGTTCTGAGGCCCCGGTCGCTGAACTTCCCGCCGCGCCCGGCGTTGCCGCGCCAGCGCAGAGGGGATCGTCCATGGGGATGCACGAAGATCATATCCGCGAGGCGGTCGCCCTCGCCGAGGCCAATGTCGAGGCCGGCGGCGCCCCTTACGGCGCGGTGATCGTGCAGGACGGCACCGTGCTGGTCCGCGCGGCCAACACCGTGCACGCCACCAACGATCCGAGCGCCCATGCCGAGATGGTTGCGCTGCGCGAAGCCAGCCGCCTGCTCGGCCGGCGCGATCTCGGCGACTGCGTGATGTACGCGAGCGGCCGCCCGTGCCCCATGTGCCACGCGGCGATGCGGCTTGCCGGCTTCAAGGAAGGCTATTTCGCCTTCTCGGCCGAGGAGGCCGAGACCTACGGTGCCGGCAGCGCGACGATCTACGCCGAACTCTGCCAGCCCCTCGATGCGCAGCCGATGCGGATCAGCCAGATCCGTCCGCCGGGCGATTCGCCCTACCCGGCCTGGAAAGCGCGCCGGACAGCCTGATCCGAACTCGCCGGACTCAATGCGTCCACGGCGCCGTGCGGTTGAATTTGAAATTGTCGGAATAGGACAGGCCCTTGCGCTGGACCACTTTGGCCGGCTGCTCGACGCGGAAGGCGATGCCCTCGCGCTTCGCGTAGGCGACGGCCTCCGCCTCGGTGTCGAATTCCAGGCGGACCTGCTGAAGCATGTCGGAGGAGCCGTTCCACCCCATCAGCGGATCGATCTCGCGCGGGCTGGTCTGGTCGAATTCCAGAACCCACTGCTTGGTCCGGGCGAGGCCAGACTGCGTGGCATCCCGAGACGGACGGAAGATGCGGGCGCTCGGCATCGGACTCGACAAGCTCCTGATCGAATGGTCGGGGCGATAGGATTCGAACCTACGACCCCCTGGTCCCAAACCAGGTGCGCTACCAGACTGCGCTACACCCCGACTGCCACACGGCCTCAATGCCGTAGCGGTTCCGCCGGTCCCCCGCAAGGCGCGGCACGCCGGTGGCCCATTCCCCCGCCTGCGTGCTTCCGGCGCGCCCGCAGCGCCCGGCCGACTTGTCAGACAATTCACGGGGCGATAGCGTCCGATTCGGGACGAGGGCCGGGCTTCCCTGCTGACGAACCAGCGTCCACCATCACTGGGGGGTGGAGGATGGGGCGTTACGGATCGCCGCGCCGGGAACACCGGCCCTCGTCGCCACCGTCGGGCCTTCGGCCATGCGGGGGCGGTTGTTGGCCCTTGATGACCCTTGCCGGCGGGCGCCGAAACCGCGACGATCGCCGCGAGCGACATGGACCTTCCCGTGTGGACACCGAGCCCGCGCTATCCCGATCCGGCGGTCGAGATCCTCGACGACGCCTTCGCCCGTTACCGGGTGTTCAACACGGCGGTGGAGCGCCTCGCCACCGGCTTCCGCTGGTGCGAGGGCCCGGTCTGGTTCGGCGACGGTCGCTACCTGCTGTGGAGTGACATCCCCAACGACCGCATCCTGCGCTGGGATGAGGAGAGCGGCGCGGTCGGTCTCTACCGGAAGCCGTCCGGCTTCGCCAACGGCAACACCCGCGACCGTCAAGGGCGGCTCGTCACCTGCGAGCACGGCAACCGTCGGGTCACCCGGACCGAGCATGACGGCGCGATCACCGTGCTCGCGGACGCGTTCGAGGGCCGGCGGCTCAACTCCCCCAACGACGTCGTAACGGCCGCCGACGGTGCGGTCTGGTTCACCGATCCGCCCTTCGGCATCGCGGGGTTCTACGAGGGCGCCCGCGCCGAGGCCGAACTGCCGCAGAACGTCTATCGGCTCGACCCGGTTACCGGCGTGCTGGAGACGGTGGCCACCGACCTCGCCGGCCCCAACGGCCTATGCTTCTCCCCCGATGGCCGCGTGCTCTACCTCGTGGAATCGCGCGGGCGGCCGACCCGGCGGATCGTCGCCTACGACGTGGCCGGCGGCCGTGCCCTTTCGGGCCGGCGCGTGCTGATCGATGCCGGGCCGGGCACGCCGGACGGGCTGCGCTGCGACGTCGACGGCAATCTCTGGTGCGGCTGGGGCATGGGTGACGACGCCCTGGACGGCGTCATGGTGTTCAATCCCGACGGCCGGCCGATCGGGCGCATCCGCCTGCCGGAGCGCTGTGCCAACCTCTGTTTCGGCGGCCGCCATCGCAACCGCCTGTTCATGGCGGCGAGCCAGTCGCTCTATGCCCTCTACGTCGAGGTCCAGGGCTGCGCCGGCGGATGAGGCCAGGCCGGGATACCGCGGCGCGCCCGCGCCGCCGGTCGCGTGCTTGACCGGAGCGCCGCGCCGACCCACTTCCCGTCCGCCGGGGCATAACGGGACACCAGCCGATGATCGAACTCCACTACTGGCCGACGCCGAACGGCCATAAGATCACGATGTTTCTCGAAGAGGCGGGGCTTGCCTACCGCATTCACCCTGTAAATATTGGTAAGGGCGAGCAGTTTAATCCGGATTTTCTCAAGATCGCGCCCAACAACCGGATGCCGGCGATCGTAGACGATGAGCCGGCCGGCGGCGGCGCGCCGGTCTCGCTGTTCGAATCGGGAGCGATCCTGCTCTACCTCGCCGAGAAGACCGGGCGCTTCATCCCGGGGGATCTGCGCGGCCGGGCAGAGGTGCTGCAATGGCTGTTCTGGCAGATGGGTGGCCTCGGCCCGATGCTCGGCCAGAACCACCACTTCTCGCAATATGCGCCGGAGAAGATCGACTACGCGATCAAGCGCTACGTCAACGAGACCAACCGGCTCTACGGCGTCCTCGACCGGCGCCTGGCCGATCGCGCCTTCGTCGCCGGCCCTGATTATTCCATCGCCGACATGGCCTGCTACCCCTGGATCGTGCCCTACGAGAAGCAGGGTCAGAACCTCGATGACCACCCGAACCTGAAGCGCTGGTTCACGGCGATCGCCGAGCGGCCGGCCACGAAGGCGGCCTATGCCCGCGCCCCGGAGGTCAATCCCGACTACGGCAAGACCATGAGCGAGGACGCCAAGAAGGTGATGTTCGGCCAGACCGCTTCCAGCACGAAGCGCTGACCAGGGCATGACCGAGGCCGCGCCTGCCCTGCCGCTGGAGGTGATCCACCGCGGCTGGAACACCTTCGGCATCGCCACGCTGACGCTGCCGGACGGGAGCACCGTCCGGCGGGCGCTGGAGGATCACGGCGAGGCGGCCTGCGTGCTGCCTTACGATCCCGTTCGGCGCGTGGCGCTGCTCGTGCGGCAGGCGCGGGTCGGCCCGGCCTTCTGGGGAGAGCCGGCCGATCTCGACGAGGCGCCCGCGGGCGGCCTCGACGGCGCCGCGCCGGAGGAGACCGCGATCCGCGAGGCGATGGAGGAGGCGGGCGTCCGCCTTCGGGATCTCGAGCCGGTGGCGCATGCCTACAGCATGCCGAGCATCTCTTCGGAGCGGCTCTGGCTCTACCTTGCGCCCTACAGCGCCTCCGACCGGGTCGGATCCGGCGGCGGCCTCCACGAAGAGGGCGAGCAGGTCGTCACCCTCGAAGTGCCCCTCGCCACGCTGGGCGATCAGGTCCGCGCCGGTCGCCTGCCCGATCTCAAGACGCTGGTCCTGGTCCAGGCCCTGATGCTCCGAAGCCCCGACTTGTTCGCCGCATGACCTCGTCCGACACGTCCGAATCCGATGTCCTCGCGCAGATGCTGGCCTTCGCCGAGGAGGCTGCACCCCTGGCCTTGACCATGCGGGCGACGGGCCTGGACATGACCAACAAGGGCCCGGATCTCGGCCAGGCCCTGACCGAGGCCGACCTCGCCGTCAGCCAGCTGATGCACGCGCGGTTCGGCCCCGATTTGATCGAGGAGGAGACCGCCGAGGATCTGGGACAAGCCGCGGCCCGGGCGCTGCTCGCCCGGGATGCCTGGACCTTCGTGGGCGATCCGATCGACGGCACCCGACCCTTCGCGGGCGGCCTGTCGGGCTGGGGCGTGATGGTTGCGGCCTGCCGCACGGGCTGGCCCCGAAGCTGCGTGATGAGCCTGCCGGCCTGGAACGAAGACCGCTCAGCGCCGGCCCGGAGCATCCCGGCGGAGGCGACGGAGGGCATCCTGCTCGCGGCCAGTGAGGGCCGGGCCTTCTGGGCGCCGACCCGCGGCGGCCGCATGATTGCGGCGTTGCGCCCGCTCCACCGGCCGGAGCGCCGGACCGGCCATGTCGGCTGGCTGTCGGTCACGGCGCAGCGCTACACCCTGGATTACGGCTGCGGCTGGTTCCCCTGGAGCGAGGGCGGCGCGATCTCGGATGCCGCGCTCCTGGCCACGGGACGCCTCGACGCGACCCTGAGCAACAACCGCTTGTGGGACCTGGGCCCGATCCTGCCCCTGTTCGAGGCGCTGGGCTTCCGCCTGTTCCACTGGCCGGACCTCGGGGATCCGCCGGCCGCCTTCGTCGACCTGTTCGACGCTGAGCTGTCCGCTCACGACGATCTCTGGCTGGTGTGTCGGGATCGCGATCAGGCGGCCGATCTGGCCGCGGCGATCCGCCGGGCCTAGGACATCATCCCGGAGGCGGGCGCCCGGATCGCGGGACGCCCTTCGCGGACGGGACTTCGGGCCCGGACCGCGAACGGGTCCGGGACGGACGGTCAGAGCGCCGCGATCAGCGTCCGGATCCGCGCCTGTGCGGCCTTCAGCTCGCTCTCGGCCCCGGCCCGGTCGGCGGCCAGCTTCGCCAGTTCGTCTTCCTGGGCGCCCATACGGGTGAGATAGCGCCGCGCCAGTTCGCTGTCCTTGGGGACGGCGCCGAGATTGCTGCGGATGCGCTCCTGCTCGGCCTGCACCTTCGCCGCGCGCTCGTCGATCTCCTCGACGGTGCGCGTCGCCGCGGCAACCTCCGCGCGGACCTGCGACAGGGTCTTGAGCTTGCCGCCGAGGTCCGGTTCGGTGGCGAGGGAGGCCCACCGGACCAGCAGCGCCTCATCGGCATCGACGAGATCGTAGGCATCGATCTGAACGCGTTCGAAGACGGCCTGGGTCTCTGCCGACCCGCCGGCGGGAACCGCGACCTTGAGACGATAGGCCGTGGGGGTTTCGCTGTCGCGGGCGGAGGACGTGAAGGTCCAGCCATCGCGTCGGGGATGCTCGATGATCACGGCCCGGGCGGCGTCCGGCGCACCCTTGATCGTGTAGGTCGTGACCTCCCGGGCAATCATCGTCGCGCGCGCCACGCCGTCGACCACCGTGATCTTGGTCAAGGCCTCGCTCGGCTTCGTCTCCGCCTGGACGGCGACCTTCCGGTCGACGGCGAAGCTGGCCAGCCGCTGCTCGCCGACGGGGGTCGCGGGCAGGCGCGCATCCCCGAGGTAGCCGGCCTTGCGGTCGTAGAGGGTGATGAGACCGGCGGGCAGCATCGCGGCGGTGCCGTTGCGGATCCTGAGGGCCGCGATCGGATGGATCCCCTGACCCGGTTTCCAGAGGGCGATCCGCTCGGCCTCGATCTCGGTATCGATGAACGGCACGGACAGCGTGCCGCCGGCGCGGAGATCGACCGGATGCGGCAGCGTGAAGTTGGCCGACACATCTCCCTCGCTGGCCCCGGCACTCGCCGTCGCGGCCGCCGCCTCGTAGCCGGATTCCGCAGCGTCCAGGCGCGCGTCGAGGCGCGCCATCGGAGCCGGAAGGGGCACAGCGGCAGCGGGCGCCGCGGGGGCACGCAGACGGGACAGCGTCTTCGGGGCGACCGTGCCCTGGTCGAGATCGGGCATGCCGACATCGTCGACCATCACCGGCGCCTCCGGTCTCGTGCGCCAGTAACGCCGGTGCAGGCGCTGGAGCAGCGCCACCGGCGATCCGGACGACAGGGTGACGTCGACGCCCTTCCAGTCCGCGCCGAGGGCATTCTCGAGGACCGCCCAGGCCTGCAGATTCGCCCGGCCTTCGCCGCCGTCGACGATGCGATAGCTCGTCTTCCAGACGGGCGCGGCGACGACGTAGGTCAACCGGACCTCGCGCCGGCCGCGTCCCGCGACATCGATCTCGACCCGGTGGGCATCGCCGACCTTGGCCTTGCCGGCCGCGTCGACGGCCGCGGCGATCCTGGACGCCATGACCGGATCCTGGATCGTCACGGTCGCGCCGTCCTCGATCGGCACGGATTCGAGCGTGCCCGACCCGGTCAGCACGGTCAGGATCGCGACCTCGCCCGCCTCGGTTCCGGCATTGCGCTCGGATACGCCGAGCACCCGGCCTTCGAGCGTGCGCCCGGCACTCTGGATCTTGACTGGAATGCCCTGCAGCTTCCCCACGAGGCGCGCCGGCGCGGACAGATCGTCCGCGGTGAACGGCATCGTCCGCAGCGTCTCGTCGACCTGATCCACCCCGTCCAGACGCAGGGCACCGACGGTGCCGAGCGGATCACGCACGACGAGGCTCTTGAGGATGTCGTCGATCTGCTCTGGCCTGACGTTGAGCCCGATCGTCGTATCGCCGTCGACCACATGAACCAGGGTCACTTCGGCAAGGCCGCCGCTCGAAAGGGTGACGGCGCGGATGCCGTCGGGGGCTGCCATCAGGGGCGGCGCGGCTGCGATCATGGCCAACAGGGCTCCGGCTAAGATCAGATGCGATGGGATCAATTCGCCTGTCTCCCGTCAGGGGGCACGCCGCCGAGCACGAGGCCACTCTGGCCGACCGTGCGCCGTCCGGCAAAGGCTGCGTGACGCCCGCGGCCGCAAACCGATCGCGGTCGGAGCTGGCCTGCTGTCCGGACCGGAGCACGCCCCCATGCGGCACGGATGCCGCTGAACGAATGCGCAGTGCCTCGTCGACATGCTGCGGCCCGCGGCTGCACGCTAGCGTATCCGGCTGTCTGTGCTCCCGTTCCAGAAGGCGATCGGATCGACGGCCTCGACGACCTCGTCCTTCTTCGATGCGGAGACCCGCATCTCGCAGCCTGCGGTGCCGCCGTCGGATGCGGCGTCATCACCGCACGGAACGGCACTCAAACGCAGGACGACGTCGGCCATAGCGCTGCCGTTGACGGCCCGCCGCGTGATGACATCGGGCTCGTGCGTTGCCGCCTCGGATCCGCAGGAGGCCTTGGCCCTGGCGAGGGCAGCCGCGAAGGGCGGCGGGTGATGGTCCGCCGCAGCGACGCGGGGTTCGGCGAGAATCAGGGCGGCGTGGGCGCGACGCATGCCGCCAGGATCCCCAGGCCCGTCCGCGCTGTCCAGGCAACTAGCCCGCTTTATTCACCAGGGTTTGGCTGGCGACGTGTTTTGAGCTGAAGGCGAGCGGGATCGTGCGTCTGTCCTGACGCGTATGGATCTGGTTGTGCTGTCGGCGCTGGAGGGACGGGAGCGGTGTCGATGGGGCATCACGCCCCGTGGTTCAGGCTGGCGCTGGGGCGAGTGCGCCCGCGATATGGCGCAGCAAGTCGGCCTCGGGACAGGCGGCGGCGAAGGCGAGACGAACACGGGCAGTGGTCTCGTGGATGCGAGCCCCAAGCTTGAGCAGGCGCAGGCGGATCGTCGCGAACTCGGCCTTGGCCAGGCGATGGGGAGCCGGGATGGCGTCGCGCACG
>NZ_FPBW01000044.1:0-33644 GCF_900116795.1 Methylobacterium sp. UNCCL125
AGCCGCCGATACACCTCATGCCTGCCCTGACCGACCTCATCTACGTGGTGGACGACGACGCGGCCGTCCTCCACTCCACCCGCTTCCTCCTGGAAAGCGAGGGCCTCCGGGTCGAGACCTTCGCGGACGGACCGGAACTGCTGGCCGCCTTCCCGGGGCCGAGCCCGGCCTTCGTCCTCCTCGACCACGTCCTGCCGGGGCTCGACGGCCTGGAAGTCTGCGCCAGGCTCCACGACCTCGATGCCCGCGTGCCCGTGGTCCTGATCACCGGACACCCCGACCCCGCCATCCGCGCCCGGGCCCGCGCCGCCGGGATCCCGCTGGTCGACAAGCCCCTCGCCTTCGACGCGCTCCTCGGACTCCTCGCCCCGGACGTCGCCCGAGACACCGCCCGAGACGCCGCCCCAGCGCCACGCCCCGCGCCCCTCCACCAGCCGGCCTGACCACACCCGGCGGAAACCAGACCGGCAAACCGGCGCGCGCCGGCGTGCCCGAGGCCGAGCCACTCTGGCCGAGGCGAGCGTGGCGTCCGCATGCGGCGGCGGACGATCCGAAGGGCTCTGAACGCTCCGTCACAGCGTACGGCCAAGCAAAAGGACCGGACCACGTCGCCCTTGTCTCCACGGCCCGACGATTTGCCAAGCTTATTCATGAACATTGTGGCGAAACCTACACAAAGATCTTGAGCTGGATCAATGTATCGCCGCACCAATACGGAGACCCTGAAAATCGGGAAGGCGGCAGGCCGTCTGCCGCTCGCGCTCCGGACGCCCGCTCGGTCCGGCCGCCGGGGCCCCTTCGTCAGGGGGAAGCCGATGAGAACCATCGAGAACCGAACCGAGGACATGATCCCGAACGCGCTCAACATCCTCCTCGGGATCACGCTCGTCCTCGCACCCTGGTATCTGGAGTTGAGCTACGATTCCGCCGCCGCACGCAACGCCTTTCTCAGCGGCGGCGCCATCACCGTCGTCGCGTTGCTGGCACTCGGCCGGACCTACGATTGGGAAGAGTACCTCAACCTCGCCCTCGGCCTATGGGCGGCCATGGCGCCGTGGGCACTGGGCTTCGCGGAGACCAGGGGCGCCATGGGGGTGCATGTCGGGGTCGGGCTCGCGGTGGCCGCCCTGGCCGCGTTCGAACTCCGGCGGCTCTACGTGTCGCCCCAGGCGCGCTCGGTCTGAGGCGGGCCGGGCGCCGGAACGGCCGCGGCAGCCCTGCGCCGCGCGCGGCCGCCTCCCTCACGGCATCGTTTCCAGGAGGCTGCCATGCCCCTCGACCCCGTCGCGCTCGCGGCCGCCGCGTCCTTCACGGTCGGCTGCGCGGGCATCCACGCCCTGCGCCGTCATGCCGACGTCCTCACGCTGGTTCTGGGCGTGCTGGCATACGGGCTCGCCACCCTGGTGGGCGCCCTCCTCGCGGGGCGCTCCGGCCTGCCCGGGCTCCCCGACCCGGTTCCCGCCTGGGCATTCGCGACGACCGCGGGCCTCTGAGCCCGACGCGCGGCACTACGTAATTGTCCGTAAGCAAGTTCGCTTAAGACACGAACCGGAATTTCATCGCTCCCCGAGGACGGCCAATCTCGCTCCCACGACGAGGTGAGGAGCGAAGCGATGAGCACCGACTACACCGCACGGACGTCCACGCAGATCCCGGCAGGCCATTCGGCGCCCTTCCCGAGCCTGGACGCGAGCGCCCTGTTCGCGGGCTGCCCCGAGGTGATCGGGACGCCGTTCTCCTACGCCCGCGAGGAGGAAGTCTACGGCGAGGGCGAGGAGGCCGAGTTCGTCTACAAGGTCGTCAGCGGCGCGGTGCGCACGCACAAGGTGCTGAGCGACGGCCGTCGTCAGATCACCGGCTTCCGCCTGCCCGGCGACCTGTTCGGGTTCGAGCAGGGCAAGATCCACCGCCACAGCGCCGAGGCGCTCACCGACACCAAGGTGCTGATCTTCAAACGGCGGCAGGTCGAGCGCGCCGCGACCGACCGGGCCGAGTTCGCCTGCCAGCTCTGGGACATGGCCACGAACGATCTGAGGCACGCCCAGGATCACATGCTGCTGCTCGGGCGCCGCTCGGCGGCGGAGCGCGTGGCAAGCTTCCTCATCGACGTGGACGCACGCCTGGGCGGCACCGGGACCTTCGCCCTTCCGATGACCCGGCGCGACATCGCCGATTTTCTCGGGCTGACCATCGAGACCGTGTCGCGCACCCTTTCGCAGCTGGAGGAGGACGGGGCCCTGCAACGCGTCGGCGGCCGCCAGGTCAGCCTGAGACGGGCCCGGCTCCACCGCATGATCGAGGACTGAGCGCGACGCCGCCCCGGCGGGTCGCGACGGATCGTGCTGCCGCGCCGTCAATGGGCGAGGAACAGCGGAAGGGGGCTGCGGGCCAGGAGCGACTGGGTCACGCCGCCGAAGAACCATTCCTTCAGGCGGGCGTGCCGGTAGGCGCCCATCACCAGCATGTCGGCGCGGAACAGGCCCGCCTGGGTCCTGAGCGTCTCCGCGACGTCGTCGACGACCGGCAGGACGTTCACCGACACGGTCACGCCGTGGCGCGCGAGGTGCGGTGCGAACTCGGCGCCGGCGACCGCGGCCGACAGGTCCTTCTCGCCGACGACGGACACGATCTCGACCGCCTCGGCGGCGCGCAGGAACGGCAGGGCATCGTTCGCCGCCCGCGCGGCCTGGGCGCTGCCGTCCCAGGCGACGACGATCCGACCGGCAGGCCAGGCCGAGCAGCCCGCAGGCACCACGATGAGCGGGCGACCGCTGCCGAACAGGAGTCCGTCGATCAGGTCGCGGTCGAGATCGACCTCCCGCGCCTCCGCGTCCAGGATGGTCAGGTCGGCCAGGCGCGCGCGGGCGGTGAGCCGGGCGATCAGATCCGGGTAGGCCAGCGCGGGCGCCTCGGTCGTACAGGTCACCCCCGCACGGGTGGCATCCCCGGCGGCGCGTTCGGCGACGGCCTGGGCAAGGACGCGCAGGCGCCGGTTCTCGTCCGCGACGAGGCCGTCGACGAACCCCAATCCCGCCCCGCCCACCATGGTGAGACGGCGGGCCGCGGACTGCACGGTGAGGTGGGCGCCCGCCGCGGCGGCGAGCGTGAGGCCATAGCCAAGCGCCGTTCCGGGCTCGTCGCCGCGGCCCTCCTCGGTGACGGCGACCAGGATGTCGCGCAAGGCGGCGAGGGGCGATGAGTACGGGAGGGACATGAGAGCTCCGGGCTGCCGATCGCCCGAGTCTCGACGGGTGCGGCCGCTCGACCTTGATCCAGCTCAACGCCGGACCGTCGGCGACCGCGCCGGATCACCCGATCCGGTCAGGGCTTCTTGCGGAAGCGGGACACGAACCGCTCCACCGCCCGCGCCATCGCTTCGAGCCGCGGCTTCAGCGCCGGGATGTCCTCGCTCAGGAGGGCGAAGCCGAGGGGCAGCATCCAGAGGCCGAGGATCGGCAGGAACGACAGCAAGCCGCCGCCGATCAGGGCGAGCGCCGCCGCCAACCGCGCCGGCCGCCGCGAGGGCTTTCTCAGCCACGTGACCGCATCGCGCAGGCGCCCGGGAAGGCGGCCGGTCAGCCGCTCCACCCGTGCATCCCAATCCGCTGCGGTCGGGTCCGTCGTGATCCTGCTCATGGACGACAGCTTACACGAAGGCGCGCGGGCCGTGGGCGCGGAGGTGCACCGGACCTCATGTCGGACGGCCGTCGCGCCCGGACGGCCGGCGGGCTCCTGCCGCCAGGGTGGCGAGTTGGACGACCAGGAGCGGTGCGAGGCTCACCGAGAGGACGAGCATCCAGCCGTTCCGATCGAGCGGGACGAGGCCCAGCAGGCGGCCGACCGGCGGGAGATAGGCCGGGCCGACGAGCAGCGCCGTGCACAGGAGCAGGGCGGCCCAGACCCAGGGATTCCGGGTGACCTCGTTGCGGAGGAGCGGCGCGCTGGAGGCGCGCATGTTGAACACCTGCCAGAGCTGCGCGAAGGCGAGTGTGAGGAACGTGACGGTCACGACCGAGGCCGGATCGAAGGCGAGCCAGAACGTGGCGGCGGCGCCGGCCGCGAAGGTCGCCGCCGTCATCGCGGCGGCGTGCAGGCCGATCCGTGTCCATTGCGCCCGCCCCAGAATGGGCTCCTTCGGATCCCGCGGCGGTCGCCGGAGGATGTCGTCCCGGCCTTCGCCGAGGGCCAGGGCGAAGGCCGGGAACACGTCGGTCACGACGTTCAGGTAGAGGATCTGCATCGGCAGGATCGGTAGCGGCAGCGTCGACACGACCGCGAGCCCGACGACCATCACCTCGCTCAGGTTGCAGGCCAGCAGATAGGTGACGAACCGGCGGATGTTGTCGAAGATGATCCGCCCCTCGCGGATCGCGCCGACGATGGTCGGGAAGGCATCGTCGAGGAGGATCATGGCGGCGGCCTCGCGCGCCACGTCCGTCCCCCGCCGGCCCATCGCGACGCCGATATCCGCCTGCCTCAGCGCCGGGGCGTCGTTGACGCCGTCGCCGGTCATGGCGACGACCTCGCCCTTCGCCTGGTAGGCGCGGACCAGCGCCAGCTTCTCGGCCGGGCTCACGCGGGCGAAGACCGCGACATCCTCCAGCCCGTCCGGCAGGCCGGCATCGGGGACGCCCTCCGCGATGCGGTCCCCCGGACCGGCGAGACCGACCGCGAGGGCGATGCTCCGGGCGGTTACGGCGTGATCGCCGGTGACCATCACCGCGCGGATGCCCGCGGCGCGGCAGGCCGCCATCGCCGCCGGCACGTCCTCCCGGGCCGGGTCCTCCAACCCGACCAGCCCGAGGAACGTGAGATCCTCGAAGGGCGGGCTTCCCGGGTCCGCGACCGTCCTCTCGGCGCAGGCGATGACCCGCAGGCCCCGTGCCCCCAGATCCTCGACGCGGCGTCGCCACAGGGTGCGGTCGCCCGCGTCGAGGGGACGATCATGCGCGCCGTCACCGGTGCGCCGCGAGGCGGCGAGCACGGCCTCCGGGGCGCCCTTGACCGCTACCCAGAAGCCCGGCCCCGCAGCATGGACGGTGGCCATCATGCGGACGGCCGCCTCGAAGGCGTGCTTTCCCACGAGAGGCCGGTCGCGCCCGAGGGCCGCGCGGTCGAAGCCGGCGGACCGCCCCGCCCGCAGGAGCGCCTGTTCCATCGGGTCGCCGCTGCCGTCTCCGGCGCCCGATCCGAGCGCGGCGTCGTTGCAGAGCACCGCAACGCGGAGCAGGCGTCCGGCTTCGATCGAGGGCCCTCCCTCGGCCAGGTCCCCCTGCCCGGAGGGCAGCGACAATTGCCGCACCGTCATCCGGTTCTCGGTGAGCGTCCCCGTCTTGTCGGTCAGGATGACCGTCGTGGCGCCGAGCGTCTCGACGGCCGACAGGCGCTCGATCAGCGCGTTCCTGCGGGCCATCCGCCACATGCCGCGCGCGAGCACCAGGGTCGCGACGATGGGCAGGCCTTCCGGAATGGCCGCGACCGACAGCGCGATGCTGGCCTCGGTCATGAGGCGGAGATCCTTGCCGGTTGCGATGCCGAGGCCGGCCAGGAGAACGGCCACCCCCAGGACCGCCCAGACCATCTGGCCGGACAGGCGGCCCAGGCGCCGTTCCAGGGGCGACCCCTCCGGGTCGGCCTGCGCGACGAGGCGCGACACCGCCCCGAGTTCGGTCGCCGCGCCGGTCGCGACCACGACACCCGCACCGCTCCCGCGGGTGACCAGCGTGCCCCGGAACAGCATCGACGCGCGCTCCGCGAGGCGTGCCTCCGCGGCGACCGGCTGTGCCGACTTGTCCACCGGCACGGATTCCCCCGTGAGGGTCGACTCGTCGGCGCCCAGGTTCGACGCCTCGACCAGCCGGATGTCGGCCGGGACCGCATCGCCGCCCTCGATCAGCACGATGTCGCCCGGGACGAGATCCTCGGCGGGCAGGACCCGGATGTGCCCGTCGCGGCGGACGCGGGCCGAGCGCGTCCCGAGCGACCGCAAGCCCTCGACGGATCGGACCGCCCGCAGCTCGGTGAAGAAGCCGAGGCCGGTATTGATGGCCAGCACCGCGATGACGGCGGCCGCCTCCTGCCAATCCCCGAAGTAGAGCGAGAGCCCGCCGGCCGCGGCGAGCAGGTAGACGACGGGGCTCGCGAGCTGGTGCAGGAGCAGGGACAGCCTGCCGGCCCTCTCGGTCGTGGCGATCACGTTCGCGCCGAACCGCGCGCGCCGTCGCCGGGCCTCCGCATCGGTCAGGCCCGCGGGCAGGGCGGTCTCGAAACGCCCTGGAACCTCCGCGACCGGCAGGGCATGGACGGGTTTCGTCCCCGCCGCCGGGCACCCGGTCGCGGCCGGCGGGCTGGGCCATTCGGGATCCTCGGCCGGATCCCGCTCAAGCATGGCGCAGCCGGTCGAGGCGCGCGGCGTTCGGGCAGAAGTCCGGGTAGGTGCGGGCCGCCGTTCCGGCCCGGAGCTCGCGTTCGCAGCGGCTCCGCGCGCCGCAGGCCCGGCAAGCGGCCTCGAGCGCCCGCATGGTCTCGGGCTCGCTCCGCCGAACGGCTTCGGGGTCGAGCTGCAGGCGTCGCATCAGGCTGACGACGCCCTGGAGTTTCGCGCCGGCTTCCGGCGACAGGCCCGCGGGCGCCGCGGCGTCGGCCTCCATCATCGTCTCCATCATCTCCTGGTCGATGTCCCGGATTTCCTGCGCCGCCTTCAGGAGGCAGCACCATCCGGTCATCGCGGCGGCGACGCCGAATGGATCGAAGGGGTCGGTCTTGTCGGCTGGTGCGGCCATCACAGACTCCTGAAAGTCCCTGCGTGCCCCACCGCGGCGGCGGCGCCCTTGATCCATCTCAAGGCCGATCCGGCGACATCGGCGCACATCTCGGTCGGCGGCGGCCCAGGGCCCGCCACACCCCGGGGACGAGGGGCGATGCGCACCATCGACAACCAGCCGGAAGACGTCTTCCTGGGGGGCTGGAACCTCATGCTGGGGGCGGGCCTGATCCTGGCGCCCTGGTACTTCGGCTTCCGATCCGAGGACATCGCGGCCTGGAACGCCTGGATCACCGGGGCGACGATCCTGGCCTTGGCGGCCCTGACGCTGATGCGCACCCGTGAGGGAGAAGTGTACGCCATCGGGGCGGCCGGTCTCTGGTCCTGCGCGGCCCCCTGGGCGCTGGGCTTCCAGGACGCCGCGGCCTGGGCTCACGTGGGCTTCGGCGTCGCCCTCCTCGTCTCGGCCGGCTCCTGGCTGTGGCGGCTGCGAGACCTGCCGCCTCCCAGAAATCGGCCCAGAAATCTGCTTGGCAAACCGCGCCGCCCGCGGCCCGCGCGACGCCCAGGGTCAGCGAGGATCGATCCGCATGTCGACCGGGGACCAGGACGCCGTCGCCGCGTTCCTGACGCAGGCCCTGTCGGGCATGGGACAGGTGGAGACCGTAACCACCCACATCTCCCGGCTCTTCCTGGCCGGCAGCCGCGTGTTCAAGCTCAAGCGCGCCGTCCGCTTCCCCTATCTCGACTTCTCGACCCCCGAGCGGCGCCTCGCCGCCTGCGAGGCCGAGGTCGTGCTCAACCGCCGCACGGCACCCGCGCTCTACCTCGGCGCCCGGCGGATCACGCGCGGACCGGACGGGGGCCTGGCCTTCGACGGGACCGGGAGCCTCGTCGACGCCGTGGTCGAGATGCGGCGGTTCCCGGAGGCGGACCTGTTCGACACCCTGGCGTGCGAGGGTCGCCTCGGACCGGACCATATCGCGGACCTTGCCCAGGTCATCGCCGCCTTCCATGCCGGCGCGGAGATTCACCGCGACAAGGGCGGGGCCGCCGCCCTGACGGCGCTCGTCGACTTGAACGCGGCGGCGCTCCGGGCGACGGGGCTCGCCTCGACCGGCGCGGTGGCGACGCTGACGGCGCGGTTCCGGGCGGTTCTGGCGCGGCATGCCCCCCTGCTCGACGCCCGCCGCGCCGCCGGCAAGGTCCGCCGCTGCCACGGCGACCTCACCTTGCGTAACATCTGCCTGTTCGAGGGCAAGCCGACGCCGTTCGACTGCATCGAGTTCAGCGAGACCATCGCGACGACCGACATCCTGTACGACCTCGCCTTCGTCCTCATGGACCTCTGGCACCGGTCGCGCTTCGACCTCGCCAACCTCCTGCTCAATCGCTACCTCGATGGGGCGGACGAGACCGACGGTCTCGGATTGCTGCCGGTCCTGATGGCGCTGCGCGCGGTGATCCGCGCCCACGTCACGGCGGCTCAAGCGGCGGACGGAACCGGCGCGGCCGCCGCCGCCAGGACCGCCGAGGCGCGCGCGTATCTCGCCCTCGGGGAAGACCTGCTGACCGACAGGCCGGCGGGCCTCCTGGCGGTCGGCGGCTTCAGCGGTTCCGGCAAGTCGAGCGTCGCGGCGGCGGCGGCCCCCTGGATCGGCGCGGCCCCGGGCGCCCGGATCCTGTCGAGCGATCGGATCCGCAAGCGCCTGCACGGGGTCGACGCCCTGACGCGGCTCCCGGCGGCGGCTTATGCCCAGACCGTGTCGCGGCGCGTCTACGCGATCCTGCGGCGGGACGCCGGGCGGGTCCTGGCCGCGGGCCATTGCGTCGTCGCCGATGCGGTCTTCGACCGACCGACGGAGCGGGCGCAGATCGAGGCCCTCGCCCGAGACCGGGGGGCCCGGTTCTGCGGCGTCTGGCTGGAGGCCCCGGCCCCATTGCTCGCGCGCCGCATCGACAGCCGCGCCGGCGACCCTTCGGATGCCACCGCGACGGTCCTGGCGGCCCAGGTCGCGCGGGGTCGCGGCGCCCTCGCGTGGCACGAGCTCCGCGCCGATCAGCCCGTGGACGCGTTGCGCGCGACGGTCCTGTCGCTCCTGGGGAGCGCCGGCGTGACGGGCTGGCCGGCGGCCCGGCCACCCGACGGGTCACCGGCGACCCCGACCCCGCCGGATCGGCCGGAGCGGGCAGCGAGCATTCCGACGACGATCGCCATCGCGCAGGGCCCGCCTCCGCACACGCGGTGACGTTGACGCACGTCAAGGCGAGGCCGGGCGCGGAGAGCCATCCTCACCGCGCGCGTGGACGTCGAACCGGGCGATGCCGTTCAAACCGATCGCAAGCAAGGCGGCACGCGACCGGTCGGCCCCCGGTCGCGGCGCCGCGTGCTGCCTCGCCGGGGCGGCCTGGCTCGCCGGCGCTGCCGGCGCGCTGCTCACGAGCCCCGCCGCACCCGACGTCGGCCTACGCCCGGACGGGTTCCAGGACTCGCCCTATCGGGACCTGCGGCTCTTCGGGGCCGCATTCCACGCCATCCGGTCACGGGCGGCCGACATGCGCGGCGACGGTCCGTTGATCGACGCGGCCATCGTCGGGATGCTCGCCGCGCTGGACCGGCATTCACACTACCTCACCGCGGCCGAGTTCCGCCGGCTCGATGAGCAGGATACGGGGAGCTATGCCGGCATCGGCGTGGTCGTCGACGCGGACGGGACGGTGCGGCGCACGCTTCCCGATGCCCCGGCCGCGCGCGCCGGCCTCACGCCCGGGACAATCATCCAGGAGATCGACGGCGTCGCCATCGGGCGCATCGCGCCCGACCAGGTCGCCGACCGCCTGCGCGGAGAGCCGGACTCGGCGGTGCGCGTGCGGGTCGTCCGGCCGGGCGAGCCTGCCCCGGCCGAGATGGTCCTGATCCGGGAGTGGCTGCCGCTGCATCCGGTGCGTCTGAAAGCCCTGGATACCGTCGCCTATCTCGGGCTCGACCACTTCGACGAATTCACGACCGGCCGGCTGCTCAGGGCGGTGGCGAACCTGAAGGCCGGCATCGGCCGTGACAGGCTCACGGGGTTCATCCTGGACCTGCGCGGCAATCCGGGGGGCCTCGTCGTGCAGGCCGTCGCGGTGGCCGGGGCCTTCCTCGGACGGGGCGAAATCGTGCGCCTGGTCGGCCGGGACCCCGGCAGCGTCGAGCGGTTCGCGCTGGACAGGACCGGTGCCGACGTGATCGACGGCCTTCCGCTGGTCGTGCTCGTCGACGGCGGGACCGCGTCCGCGGCCGAGATCGTCGCCGGCGCCCTTCAGGATCACCGGCGCGCGATTCTCATCGGGACGCGCACCTACGGCAAGGGGGCGGTCCAGACCACCTATGCCCACCGCGACGGGCGCGCGCTGCGCCTCACCACGGCCTGGTTCGTCACGCCCGCGGGCCGCCGGGTGGACGGCAACGGCATCGCACCCGACCGCGTGGTGACCCCGGACGGCATGGCGGCCGGGACGCAGGGCCGCCTATCGCCGGAGCCCGGTGCGGGCGGCGGCTCGCTGCAGGACGGCTTCGTCGCGGACGGCCTCATCGATCCGTCGCGGGACCGGCCGCTGACGGCGGCCGTGCAGCATCTGCTGGCCGTCAGCCAGAGCGGCGGCGGCTTGATCCACCGCAACGACCCCAGTCCCAACCGGTGATGTCGTGCCGCCGCGAGCGGGAGAGCGACGGGTCGACCCATGGAGATGACGGCGGTTCCGGCGCGCGCGCGCGACATCGCCACTCCGACGGAGCTGTCGTCGCCCGGGCCGAGCGGGGCGTTCTGGGTGCGCGGCCTCGAGACGCTCTGCGCCGAGCTCCGATGCGGGCTCGACGGGCTCGGCGCGGTCGACGCCACGCGACGGCTCGAACGCTACGGGCCGAACAGCGATGCCGGGACGCGGGCCGGCGGCGCCCTGCAGGCCGTGCTCCGCCGCCTGCTCGAACCGCTCGCCCTGATCCTGATCGCGGCCGGCCTCGTCTCGGTCGTGACCGGCGACGTGGTGGGAGGCGTCATCATCGTCGCCATCCTCGGCCTATCCATCGGCCTCGACACGGTGCAGGAGGGCCACGCCACACGGGCCGCCGAGGCCCTGCGCCACACGGTGGCGCTGAAGGCGGAGGTCAGGCGGGACGGCAGCTTCGTCACGGTCCCGGTGGAGCAGGTGGTTCCCGGCGACATCCTGCGCATGCGGGCCGGCGACATCGTCCCGGCCGATGCCCTCGTGATCGACGGCGACGCCTTCACGGTGGCCGAGGCCGCCCTGACCGGCGAGCCCTACCCGGTGGAGAAGCGGGCCGGGCCGGTGACGTCTCCAGAGCCGGCGGAGGCCTCGAACGCCGTGTTCCGCGGCGCCGTCGTGCGGACGGGCAAGGCAACCGCCCTCGTCGTCGCGACCGGCCCCGCCACGATGTTCGGCGCGGCGGCCTCGGTTCTGGCCGAGGCGCGGGCATCCTCGCCCTTCCAGCGCGACCTCCACGCCTTCGGGCTCATGGTCGCCCGGCTGACCCTGGCCCTGGTGCTCAGCGTCCTGGCCGCCCGCGTCGTGCTCGGCCGCCCCGTGCTCGACTCCCTCCTGTTCGCGGTCGCGCTCGCCGTCGGCCTCACCCCGGAACTGCTGCCGATGGTCACGACGGTGACGCTCTCGCGGGGCGCTCTGCGCATGGCGGCCCGCAAGGTCATCGTGAAGCGGCTCGCCGCGATCCACGACCTCGGCGCGATGACGGTGCTGTGCACCGACAAGACCGGGACGCTGACCTCGGCCGAGATCGCCCTGGGCCGCAGCCTCGATCCGGCGGGCCGCGAGGACGCGCGGCCGTCGCGGCTCGCGGCGGTCGCGGCCGATCTCGGCGGGGATCGCAGCTCGCTCGACGCGGCCCTCGTCGACCATCACCCGAACGCGGGCCGGGCGTGGGTCCTGGCCGGCCAGCGGGCCTTCGACTACGGGCGCCGCACCGGGTCGGTCCTCGCGCAGGGACCGGAGGGGCCGCTGCTGATCCTGAAGGGCGCACCGGAGGCGGTCCTGGCGCTGTGCACCGCGCGCCGCGCCGGCGAGGGGACGGAGCCGATGGGCCCGGAGGAACGCGGCGCGGCCCTCGGGCAGGTCCGGAGCCTGGCCGAGGAGGGGCTGCGCACCATCGCGGTCGCGTCGCGGCCCTGGTCGGGGCCCATGCGGCCGCCCGGAACCGCGGATGAGGCCGACCTCGTCTTCGAGGGCTTCTGCGCCTTCGCCGACCCGCCCAAACCGACGGCCGCCGCCGCCGTCACGCGGCTCGCGCGCGCCGGCGTGCGCCTGAAGATCCTGTCCGGCGACGACCCGGTGGTCGTGCGCCGCCTTGCCAGCCTCGTGGGGCTTCACACCACCACGGTCCTGTCCGGCTCCGAGGTCGCGGCCCTGAGCGATGCGGCGCTCGCGGTGCAGGCCCGCAAGGTGGACGCCTTCGGACGGCTCACCCCGGACCAGAAGGCGCGCATCGTGCGGGCGCTTCAGGCCAGGGGCGCGATCGTGGGCTTCCTGGGTGACGGTATCAACGACGCGCCGGGCCTCGCGCAGGCCGATATCGGCCTCTCCGTCGAGGGCGCGACCGGGGTCGCGCAGGCCGCGGCCGACATGATCCTGCTCGCCTCGGACCTCGCGGTCGTCGCCGACGGCGTCGAGGAGGGGCGGCGGACCTTCACCAACATCCTGAAGTACATCCGCATGGGCGCGAGCTCGAACTTCGGCAACATGCTCTCGATGGCGGTCGCGTCGGTGACGCTGCCGTTCCTCCCGATGCTGCCGACGCAGATCCTTCTCAACAACCTGCTCTACGACCTCTCGGAGGTCGGCATCCCCTTCGACCATGTGGCGCCGTCCGCGACCGCCCGGCCACAGGTCTGGGACATGGCGGCCATCCTCCGGTTCGCGGGCGTGATGGGCCCGCTCTCGTCGCTGTTCGACCTCCTGACCTTCGGCGCCCTGCTCTTCCTCTTCGGTGCCTCGGCGGAGGAATTCCGGACGGCCTGGTTCCTCGAATCCATGGCGACGCAGATCCTCGTGATCTTCGTCATCCGGACGAGCGGGCGCCCCTGGCGGGATCGTCCGAGCGCGGCGCTGGCGTGCTCCTCACTCGCCGCGCTGGCGGCCGCGCTGGCCCTTCCCTTCACGCCGGCAGGGCCTTGGTTCGGCTTCCAGGCCCCGCCCCTCCAGACGCTCCTCGGCATCGCGCTGATCACCCTCGCCTACCTCGCGGCGGTCGAGACCGTGAAGCCCTGGGCCGCCCGCCCGCCGCACCGCGCCCGCCATCGGCGCGCCGAACCTTGATCTGCCTCAAGGCCGGCGGCGCCGGCCGGTTGAAGGATGGCCGAACCGCAGCCGGCGCGGTCCGGCACCGCTCACGGGATGGAAGCTTCCATGACCACGACGTTCGACGAGCGCGAGCGAGCCGCCGAACGCCGCTTCGTCCAGGAGGAAGAGGCGCGGTTCCACGCCCGCAACCGGCGCAACCGGCTCCTGGCCGCCTGGGCCTCCGAGCGGATGAACCTGACCGGCCAGGCGGCGGAAGACTACGTCACCGCAATCACGGAGTACGCCGTCGTGACCGAGGACGAAGCGCTGATCGACAGGCTTCGGTCCGATCTCGGGGCGGCCGGCATCGACGCGACGATCCCCCGCCTGCGCACGGAGCTGGAGCGGTGCGCCGCGCTCGCCCAGGCCGAGCGGCGCGTCGGCGTCGCGCTGAATCGAGGCTCCTCCGTCTAGGCCGCGCCGCAGCGCCGAGGAGCCCCCGCGCCAGCCAGAACGATCGGGAGACACGCCATGAGGAAGGACCCCATGACCGATAAGGACCTGCGCCGGGCGGTGCTCGACGAACTCGACTTCGACCCGAGCCTGGACGCCGGGGATATCGGCGTCGCCGTCTCCGAAGGGGTGGTGACGCTCACCGGCCATGTCGGCAGCTACGCCGAGAAGGTGGAGGCGGAGCGCGCCGTGCGCCGCGTCCGGGGCGTGCGCGCCATCGCGCAGGAGATCGCGGTCCGCTACGCCGACGAGAAGAAGGTGGCCGACGACCAGATCGCCGCCCGGGCGCTCGCGATCATCGACTGGTCGGTGCATCTGCCGAAGGACGCCATCCAGGTGAAGGTGGCCGGCGGCTGGGTCACGCTGACCGGCACGGTGGACTGGCAGTACCAAGTGGCGGGCGCCGAGGCGGCCGTCCGGAAGCTCACCGGCGTGCACGGCGTGACCAACCTCATCGAAATCCGGCGGCAGGTGCCGCCGGCGGCGGTCAAGGACAAGATCCTGGAGGCGTTCCGGCGGGGCGCCCTGTTCGAGGCGGAGGGGATCAAGGTCACCGTCACGGGGGACAAGGTGACCCTGGAAGGGGCGGTGACGGCCTGGGCCGAGCGCGATGCGGCCGAGCGCGCCGCGTGGTCGGTGCCGGGCGTGCGCGCCGTCGAGGACCGCATCGTGGCCCTGAGCTGAGGAGGACCGCCATGTCCGGCGAATCGCACGCGCTCGACGCCGCCCCGCTCCAGGGTGGACGACCTCCGGGGAAACCCGATGCCCGGCCCGGACTGTCTCGCGTGACGCTGACGCTGGCGCGCTGCCCGGAGCATCCGGACGGCAGCACCGGACGGGGCTACGAGATCGTGGCGCCCCTCACGCCAGACGGGCACCTCGACCCGGCGCTCTGGCGCGAGACCCGCGACCGGTGCCGCGTCCGCCGCTTCTGGATCGGCGAGCCGGACCGGCACGGCCGCCTGGTGCACCGGGCCGGTGGCGAGGGCGGCGCGACTTGGCTGATCGACTACGAGGACTGGACGAACGAGGATGACGAGGCCGGCTACCATCTGGGTACCCACGTCTTCGTCGAAGGCGAGTACGTCTCGATCCGGGATGCCGGCGGCGCGGTCTACCGCACGTTCAAGGTCGCCCGCCTCACCCATCCGGACGGCGGGGACGGATCATGACGGGCGGGGGCGCGGACTGTCCCGTCTTGCCCCTGTGCCCGCCTCCGTGCCCGCCTCCGTCGGAGTTCGGGCCCGCCGAGAGCACCCTTCTGACGCTGGGGCGCACCTTCTGGCGCGATCTGTCTCTCGCCCGGGTCGGCGCGGTCGACCGTCTCCTGTACCGATGGGTGCGGCCGGCCGACATCGCAGCCCGTTCCGTCGGTTCGACGGAGGGGCGCGACGGCCGCGATGGCGGGGTCGGGATGGGGGGTGTGCGCGCGTGAGCGCGATGGAGCGTACAGCCCCCCGCCGTCCCTCAGGGTGCGGCGATGATCTCCGGGGGCCGCCGGGCGGCAGGCGGTGCATCGTGCCGCGATGCCGGATGGCGTGGAGGCTTCGAACCGGGCGCCTTTGATCCACCGCAAGGCACGACCGCGGCGCGGCGCCGACCTGTTTCCATCCAGTGAGACTGGGGGCGCATGATGTCGATAGCCGAAGGGAAGACGCGCTCAAAGCTGAGCCACGAAGCGATCACCGCCCAGGGACGCGAGGCGGCGCAATCCCCCCCTGGCCCGACACTCCCCCCGACACTCCCCCTGGCACGCGCCCGGGACGCGCAGACGGGCCGGCGGAAGTTCGCCCGCGACCCCACGCGCCCGTCGGGCGTGGATTGGACCTTGACCATCCGGCGCAGGCTGGATCGGTCCGGCGGCGTCTGGGCCGCGGAGATCGATGCCCTCGCCGCATCCGTATCCCGGGTCGTGAACGTCGAGGCGGACACGGACATCGTGCGCGAGGGCGACACGCCGACCGAATGCCGCCTTCTGCTGGAGGGTTGGACGTGCCGGTACGTCCCCTTGAAGGACGGCAGGCCGCAGATTCTCGGCCTGCAACTCGCCGGCGACGCCCTGGACCTGCAGGGCCTTCTGCGGGGCGAGATGGATCATGTCATCGCCACGCTCACCCCATGCCGCATCGGCATCATTCCGCACGGCGTCCTGCACGGGCTCGTCGAGCGGCATCCCGGCA
The DNA here is from genome assembly GCF_900116795.1 of Methylobacterium sp. UNCCL125. Classification (NCBI taxonomy): domain Bacteria; kingdom Pseudomonadati; phylum Pseudomonadota; class Alphaproteobacteria; order Hyphomicrobiales; family Methylobacteriaceae; genus Methylobacterium; species Methylobacterium sp. UNCCL125. The sequence continues at coordinate 15,748 of NZ_FPBW01000044.1, forward strand.
TCGGCCGTCTGATTCAGGTCGAAACCGCCACCGAGGCGGCCATAACCCGCCGCTGGCTCCTGAATGCGGGGCACCGTCAAGCCTATGCGGGGATGGCGCACCTGATCTGCGAACTCTTCACCCGGGCCGCGGTGGCCGGCATGACCGAGGCCTTCCGATTTCCGATGCCCCTGACGCAGACGGAACTCGGCAGCGCCCTGGGCCTCACATCGGTCCACGCGAACCGAACCATGAAGAGGCTCCAGCAGGCCGGGCTCGTGTCCAAGCGATGCCGATGGATGACCATCGAGGACTGGGACGGTCTCCGGAAGGTCGCCGAATTCGACCCTGCCTACCTGAACCTGGATTTCCCGCCCCCCTGACCCGGGGTGGACACGGCCCGGGTTCGGCTCCCCCCGGATCCGGGTTTGGAGCGGTCCTCGCGGAAGGACTCATCCGCGATTGCGTCCAGCCCGGGGGATGGCACGGCCCCGAAGACGGCCCGAAGACGCCTCGCGCGGCACGCGTGCATCGGGATGCCCTCTGCGGCCTGCGCGCTTCGGGCCGTCGCGCGCCCCCGAAGGTCGGGCACCGATACCGCGATCGCGCGCGCCTCGATCGCGGGCAGGATGGGACGCCAGGGGTAGGGGTTCGTCCAGCGCGCCCAGCACCGGCGCGTCGAGGCCTCCGATCGGGAGCGCCGGCTCATGACCGGTGTCGGCGACCGCGGGCGCGCCACGCCGGGTCGTCGGCACCCGGCCGGGACAGGGCGCGGCGCAGGCTGGAGGCGCCGGCGTCGAGGACGCGGATCATCGCCCGGCCTCAGGTGACGACCGTCCAGTCGTCCAGGGTTTCGCCCGGGCGAGGCTCTTCCCCCGTGGTCGGACCGCACTGCATGATGTCGCCGTCGATCCGCCGACGGTCCGGATGCGGATGCGCATGCCGGTCCGGCCAGACCCAATCCCGCACCTCCGGCAGGTCGTCGCCGGTGCGACGGACATACGCGTGATGGGCCGCCAAGGCATCCCGCAGCGCCTGCTCGGCATGCTCGGCGCATGCCCCGAGATGGGGGACCGTCTGCAGCGCGGCGAGCGCGAGGTGGAAGCGGTCGAGGCGGTTCAGCACGCACATGTCGAAGGGCGTCGTGGTCGTGCCCTCCTCGATGAAGCCGTGGACGTGGAAGTTGCCATGGTTCGTCCGCTTGTAGGTCAGCCGATGGATGAGCCACGGATAGCCGTGATAGGCGAACACCACGGGCCGATCGGAGGTGAACAGGCTGTCGAAGGTTGCGTCGTCGAGCCCGTGGGGGTGCGTCTCGGGCGCAGGCAGCGTCATCAGGTCGACGACGTTCACCACCCGGACCTTGAGCGCGGGGACATGTCGGCGCAGCCAATCCACCGCGGCGAGCGTCTCCTGGGTCGGCACGTCGCCCGCGCAGGCCATCACCACATCCGGCTCCCCCGCACCCTCGTTGGAGGCCCAGTCCCAGATGTCGACGCCGGCCGCGCAATGGCGGACGGCCTCGTCCAGACTCAACCACTGCAGGGCCGGCTGCTTGCCGGCCACGACGACGTTGATGCGGTCGTAGGTGCGCAGGCAATGGTCCATGACGCAGAGCAGGGTGTTCGCGTCCGGCGGCAGGTAGATGCGGGCCGTGTCGCCCCGCTTGTTGGCCACGAAGTCGATGAAGCCGGGGTCCTGGTGGCTGAAGCCGTTGTGGTCCTGCCGCCAGACATGGGACGAGAGAAGGATGTTAAGGGACGGCACCGGCCGGCGCCAGGGCAGGTCGCGCGCGGATTTCAGCCACTTGGCGTGCTGGTTCACCATCGAATCGACCACGTGCGCGAAGGCCTCGTAAGTCGCGAACAGGCCGTGCCGCCCGGTCAGCACGTAGCCCTCCAGCCAGCCCTCGCAGAGGTGCTCGCTCAGCACCTCCATGACGCGGCCGTCGCGGGCGAGGTTCTCGTCGCCCGGCAGGATCGCCTCCTGCCAGGCGCGGCTCGTCACCGCGAAGACCGCGTCGAGGCGGTTCGAGGCGGTCTCGTCCGGCCCCATGATGCGGAAGTTGCGCGTCGGCGCGTTCAGGGTCAGCACCTCCCGAAGGTAGGTCCCGAGCGCGCGGGTGGCCTCGGCCCTGGTGCGGCCGGGCTCCGGCACCGCGACGGCCGCCACGCTCAGGTCGGGTAGGCGCAGGGGCGCGCTCTTGTGCGCGTTGGCGTGCGGATTGGCCGAGATGCGCCGCGCCCCCTTCGGCGGCAGCGCGGCGAGTTCGGGGACGAGGGCGCCGTCCTCCGCGAACAGCTCCTCCGGACGATAGGAGCGCATCCAGGCTTCGAGGATCGCCCGGTGCTCCGCGTTCTCCCGGACGGCGGCGACCGGCACCTGGTGCGCGCGCCATGTGCCCTCGACGGGCTTGCCGTCCACGCAATGCGGCCCCGTCCAGCCCTTGGGGCTGCGCAGCACGATCATGGGCCAGCGGGGCCGCTCGACGGCGCCGCGTCCGGCGCGCGCCCGGATCTCCGCGATGGTGTCGAAGGCGGCATCGAGGGCCGTGGCCATGGCCTGGTGCATCGGGGCCGGGTCGTCGCCCTCGACGAAGACCGGCGCGTAGCCGTAGCCGACGAGAAGGCTGCGCAGCTCGTCCGCGGGCATGCGGGCGAGGACCGTCGGGCTGGCGATCTTGTAGCCGTTGAGGTGCAGGATCGGCAGGACCGTGCCGTCGGAGCGCGGGTCGAGGAACTTGTTCGCGTGCCAGGCGGCGGCGAGCGGCCCGGTCTCGGCCTCGCCGTCCCCGACGATGCAGGCGACGGTCAGGCCCGGATTGTCGAGGGCTGCCCCGAACGCATGCGCCAGAGAGTAGCCGAGTTCGCCGCCCTCGTGGATCGAGCCCGGCAGCTCGGGCGAGGCGTGGCTCGGGATGCCGCCGGGGAACGAGAACTGCCGGAACAGGCGGCCCATCCCGACCGCGTCCCGGGCCACGTCCGGGTAGATTTCGCTGTAGGTGCCCTCCAGGTAGGCGTTGGCCACGAGACCCGGCGCACCGTGGCCCGGTCCCCAAACGGCGATCATGTCGAGGTCGCGCTGCCGGATGATCCGGTTCAGATGCGCGTAGATGAAGTTGAGGCCGGGCGTCGTCCCCCAGTGGCCGAGGAGCCGCGGCTTGACGTGCTCCGCCTTGAGCGGCTCGCGCAGGAGCGGGTTGGCCATGAGGTAGATCTGCCCGACCGACAGGTAGTTGGCGGCGCGCCAGTAGGCGTCGATCGTCCCGAGGCCATCGGGTCCGAGCGGCCCGGGCACGAAGGCCAGGCCGTGTCCGTCGTCCCGGCCTTCGCCGTCGCGGCGCTCCTTCGAGCCGTGCCTCGCGTCCATGTCGGCCTCCCGGCGGATCCGTAACCCGGGGCGGACCCTGCCGGGGGCCGGGCCCGGCGGCGTTGAGGTGGATCAAGGCCCTCCCCGGGCAGGACGGCAAGATGGCCCCGTCAGCCAAGACGGGAGCGAACGATGACCCTGGTGCTTCGATCCACCCACATCCGGACGGTGCGCCGCGTATGGATGCCGCTCAGGCTCGAGCCGCGGAACGACGCGGGCCGGCGCGTCGTGACGGATGGCTACCACTACGGGCGCATCGGCAGTCTGCAGGCCCTGGCCCTGGCCATCGCGGCCTCGGCGGTGACGACTGTGCTGCTCTGGCTGGTCCTCTGAACCGAGCGACGCGGGGAGACGGGTGATGGACGACAAGACCGTGCACCAGCATGTGCTCGACGAGCTGGAATACGCTCCGATGATCGACGCGGCGCAGATCGGCGTCACCGTCGAGAACGGCATCGTGACCCTGACGGGGCATGTCCGCAACTACGCCGAGAAGGGCATCGCCGAGCGCGTCGTGCTGCGGGTCCGCGGCGTGCGGGGCGTGGTGGAGCGGATCGAGGTCCGTTATCCGAACTGCCCCATCGTCGGCGACGAGGCCCTGGCCGAGCGCTGCGCCCGGGTGCTCGCATGGGACGTGCAGATCCCCGAGAACGCGGTCACGCTCAAGGTCGAGAAGGGCTGCGTCACGCTCGACGGCTGTGTCCCGTTCTATCACCAGAAGGCAGCCGTCGATCAGGCGCTGCGGCGCCTGGCCGGCGTCACCGACATCGTCAATCTCATCGCGGTGAAGCCGCTGGCGCAGGCCACCGAGGTGAAGTCCCGCATCCTCGCGGCCCTGAGACGGAGCGCGCGGGATCCGGATACGATCCGCGTGCACGTGGACGGCGACAAGGTCACCCTCGACGGGTGCGTCGATGTCTGGAGCGAGCGCGAGATCGCCGAGCGGGCCGCGTGGTCGGCGCCCGGCGTCCGCGCCGTCGAGGATCGCCTGACCCTCGCGTGAGGCCGGTCCGATGCTGGCCATGGTCCTGCGGGAGATCGGCGCGGCCCTCGTACCGGAGGAGCGTCCGGACCCGGACCCCGGGCCGGGCGAGGTGCGCATCCGGGTCGAGGCCTGCGCGGTCTGCCGAACCGACATCCACGTCATCGACGGCGACCTGCCCCAGGCCGTCTACCCCATCGTGCCGGGACACGAGGTCGTCGGGCGCGTCGAGGCGGTCGGCGCGGGCGTGACGGCGCCGCGACCGGGCATGCGGGTCGGCGTACCTTGGCTCGGGCATGCCTGCGGGCACTGCGCCTACTGCGAGACGGGGCGCGAGAACCTCTGCGACGCCCCCGGCTTCACCGGCTGCACCCGCGACGGCGGCTTCGCGAGCCATCTCCTGGCCGAGGCCGCCTTCACCATCCCGCTCGACGCGCGCCTGGACCCGGTCGCGACGGCGCCCCTTCTGTGCGCCGGGCTGATCGGCTGGCGCACGCTGCGGATGGCCGGCGATGCCGGAACGGTCGGTCTCTACGGGTTCGGGGCGGCCGCCCACATCGTCGCCCAGATCTGCCGCTGGCAGGGGCGGCGCGTGTTCGCGCTGACCCGGCCGGGCGACCGGGACGCCCAGGACTTCGCGCGCACGCTGGGGGCCGCGTGGGCCGGCGGGTCGGACGAGGCGCCGCCCGAGCCGATGGACGCGGCCCTGATCTTCGCCCCGGACGGGAACCTCGTCCCGCGGGCCCTCGGCGCCCTGCGCAAGGGGGGCCGCGTGGTCTGCGGCGGCATCCACATGAGCGACATCCCGGCCTTCCCCTACGACCGGCTCTGGGGCGAGCGCTCCGTGCATTCGGTGGCGAACCTCACGCGCGAGGACGCCCGCACCTTCTTCGCCGTCGTGCCGCAAGCCGGCCTCGTCACGCACACCCGCACCTACGCGCTGACCCGCGCCAACGAGGCCGTGGCGGATCACCGGTCCGGCGCCCTCCGGGGCGCGGCGGTCCTCGTGCCCTGATCCCACGTCCCGGGCGCGAGGCCGTCCGGGTGGGGCACCGGGTCGAGGCGGTTTCGGGCGATCGGCGGGCGCGATCTGGCCCGGCCGGGCGTCGGGGCCCCCGGCCGGAGCGCCGCCTCAGGCGCCCTGCCGCGGGAGCGTGTCGAGGGCCTGCCGGAGCAGGGCGTACTTTGCCAGCGTGACGCGCCACTCCCGGAACCAGTCGATCAGGCCGCCCCACGGATCGTTGAGCTGCCTCAGGCCCGCGACGAAGGCCACGACGGTCCCGAGATCCGTCTCGCCGTTCACCACGAGGTAGCCGCCCAGCCCCAGGGTCAGCGCCACCCCGGCATGGTGCATCAGGTTCATGAGGAAGTTCATCGAGAACTTCAGCTTGAAGATGCCCATGTTGAGCCGGAACACCCGCTCGATGCGCGCGTCCTGAAGTCCCGTGGCCTCGTGTCGGTGCCGGCCGATGATGCCGCCGCTGATGCGGCGCAAGGCGCCCGTCCGCGCGACCACGCGGCGGTTGATCGCCTGCTGCATCAGCGGCACGAAGACCATCTGCGGTACGAACACCGCCAGTGCCAGGGCCGCCATCAGCGGGTTGAGGTACAGCATGTACCCGAACGTCCCCAGCACGATGCCGCCCTCCAGGACCGGTTCCGAGACGCTCACGCCGACGAAGGCGCCGACCGGCTCCGCCTCCGCCAGGACGAGGGAGACCTCCACGCCCTCGACCGCCGCACGGTCGCCCGGGGCGAGGGTGCCGAGGTCCTGCAGCAGCGTCCTGCGGAGCCGGCGGACCGCGCTCTCGCTGACGTAGCTGCGGTATATGTTGAGCGCGAGCTTGAGGGCCCCCATCGCCGTGGCAGCCGCGATGTACAGGGCCGCGAGCAGGAGGATGGTTCGGGCGCTCCCGCCGGGAAGGGCCGCGTTGACGACCCGCCGCTGCAGCTCGAGGGGCGCCAGATCCGCCACGAAGAGGGCCGTCGCCATCGCCACCAGGGCCAGCTGATGGGCGCCGCTCGCGCTCGCGATGAAGGCCGGGAGGGTCCGCGGCGTCGCCAGCCCGTCGCGGGAGGGCCCGAAACCGGGCAGGCCTGAAGCCAGGATCGCGGAAGCGGACGGCATGAGACCTCCATCCGCAACCTCATGTCCCCATCCGGCGGGACCGGGCATTGCGATCGGTCAATCGTCCCGGACATCGCGCCCACCGCGCGGCGGGACACGCGCCCTCGCGGCTTGCGGCGGCCCCGGTGCGGTTGAGCTGGATCAAGGCCCCGGCCACCCGCACGGGCAACAGTCGCCGGGCCGGGCGGACGGGCCCGCGCCGGGAGGTGATCATGCGGATCTCCAACATCTTGGTCTCGGTCGACCGCGGGGCCACGGCCGTCGACCGCGTCCGGCTCGCCGCCGACATCGCCTGGCGCTTCGACACCACCCTGATCGGCGTCGCCGCGCGGCAGCTCGTCACCATGATCCCGGTCGAGAGCGCCGACGCGTCGCAGCGCATCTTCGAGATCGAGGAGACGCGGGCGAAGGAGGAGCTGGCCGAAGGGCGGGCGCTGTTCGAGCGCGAGGCCGGCGAGCGGGTCAGGACCGCGTGGCGGGAGGCGCTGGCCGAGCCCCTGGCCTTCCTGGTGGAACAGGCCCGCGCCGCCGGCCTCGTGGTGGTGAGCCGTCAGGGGCCGGCCGACGGCGATCCCGGGCCGATGGGTGTCGCCGCGGGCGGCCTGCTGATGGAGGCGGGGCGTCCCGTCCTCATCGTGCCGCCCGGCCTCCATCGGCTCTCGGCCAAGCGGATCGTCGTGGCCTGGAAGGACACCCGCGAGGCGCGCAGGGCCGTCCACGACGCCCTGCCGTTCCTGGTGCGGGCCGACCAAGTCCATGTCGCGGTCGCGGGTCCGGAGGCGCGCCGCGAAGGCGCCACGGACGTCGCCGCGTACCTGTCGGGGCACGGCATCCGCGTCGCCACGCACCTGCTGCACAAGCCCGAGATCAGCGTCGCGGACGAGATCCTCCGCTTCGCCCGGCGGGAGGAGGCGGATCTGATCGTCATGGGCGCCTACGGCCATTCCCGGCTGCGCGAGTGGGTCTTCGGAGGCGCGACCCGCGAGATGCTGGAGACCACCACCGTTTGCTGCCTGATGAGCCACTGATGCGCACGACCCGCCTCCTTCTCGCCGGCGTCCTGGCTGCCCTCCCCCCTCTGCCCGCCGTGCCGGCGCCGGCCTGGAACCTGCAGATCCGGCAAGGCGAGACCCTCGCGCGGACCAACTGCGCCCGGTGCCACGCCATCGGGCGGGCCGGGGAAAGCCCGCTGCGGGCCGCGCCCCCCTTCCGCGATCTCCACACGCGCTACCCCGTCGAGGATCTCGGCGAGGCGCTCACCGAGGGGATCCGCACGGGCCACCCGACCATGCCCGAGTTCCGGTTCGATCCGGACCAGGCGCAAGACCTGATCGCCTACCTGAAATCGCTGGAACGCTGAGGGAGAGCCTCGATGTACCTCCGCTGCCTCCTCGTCCCGACCGGCCCGGGGATCGACGCGACGCGTCGGCTGGACGCGGCCCTGCGCCTCGGGCGGCGCCTGCACGCGCATATCGGCGTCGCCTTCATGGCGCCCGGCCCGGAGCACGTGCTGGCCGCCATGGCGAGCCTCGTGCCGATGGACGGCACGACCATCGAGGCCATCCAGCAGAGCGTCCGGGAATCGGCGGCCGAGAGCAAGGCGGCCTTCGAGGCGTGGTGCGGACGCGCGGGCGTGCCGGTGATCGCGAAGGCCGAGCGCCTGGACGCCACCTTCGCGACGTGGACCGAACTCTCCGGAGAGGTCGAGCCGCTCCTGACGCTGACCGGGCGGGTCAACGACCTCGTCATCGTCGACCGCCCGGATCCGGACGAGCCGTTCACGGGCCGCGCCCTCGACACCGCCCTGTTCGCCGTCGGCCGGCCGACCCTGGTCGTCGGCGAACACATCCCCCACGACCTGCTGGACCACGTCGTGATCGCCTGGAACGGCAGCCTGGAGGCGACGCGCCTGATCGGCCAGTCCATCACGCTGCTGCACGAGGCCGCGCGCGTCACGGTCGTCCACGCGCAGACCGAGCGCTTCGCGGAGGTGCGGGCAGCGGATCTGTGCGCCTATCTGCGCTGGCACGGCATCGTGGCGGAGGCCGTCAGTCTGCCGGTCGAGGACGGGACCCCGGTCGGCGCGGCGATCCTGGCGGAGGCGGGACGGCGCAACGCCTCCCTGCTGGCCATGGGCGCCTACACGCACAGCCGCGTGCGCGAGTTCCTGCTCGGCGGCGTCACCCGCCATGTCATCGAACACGCCGGCATTCCGGTTCTCATGGCCCACTGAGTGCGGGCCTGGGCAGAGGGCTCGGTTTCGGCCGGGCGCCCGGTCGCGATGCGGTTCCACCGCCGCAGCCGGGTCCGGGGGGCGCCGGTTGCGCCTCTGCGTCCGGATCCGGCCGGAGAGCGCAATTGTAGCCGGTATCGACGGCGCGCCAGAACAAGTCCCGGAACGCCGCCCCGTGGCGCGAGAGGATGGCGTCGATCAGGACCCGGGCCGCGGCGGCGTCCGCCGCGCTCCAGTCCCCCGGGCATGGGGCCGGCGGCGTCCCGGCCTCGTCGGCCCCTGCCGCGTCGACTTCTGGCGCGTCGGCTTCTGGCGCGGGGTCAGGCATTGGCGAGGCAGCGCTCGATCTCCTCGACCGGATGCTTGGTCAGATCCTTGTCGACCTCCGCCACGACGACCCGCCGCAGGCGCTCGGGCAACGCGCGCCGCATCTCGGCGAGGGTCTTCGGCGGGGCGACGACGATCAGGGCCGTGACCGGATCGAAGGCGTCCAGCGCGTGGGCGACCGCTTTCGCGAAGCGTCGCTCGGCGAGATCATGCCAGTCCGTCTGCGCGATGGCGCTGCGCTGGTCTCCGAGCCTGACCCGCGGCGGCCTGTCGGTGCCCTGCGCGTGGGTCGGCGGGTTCGGGGGCGCCTCGAACGCGAGCTGGACCTGGAGGTCCGGCTTCGGGTGGACGCTCACGTTGCGGAGCACCAGGGCCTTGCGGCCGTCGCAGACGACGACGTAGCCGCCGTGCGGGATCATGCGGGTGCGTGTATCGGACATGCCGCCCATCCCTGCTCTCAGTGGCTCATCAGGCAGCAGACCGGGGCGCCGGCCAGCAGTTCGCGGGTGACGCCGCCGACGACCCACTCGCGCAGACGCCCGTGCCCGTAGGCGCCCGTGACGATCAGGTCAGCCCCATGCTCTGCCGCCGCCTCGACGAGCGCCAGGGACACCAACTCGCCCTGGGCATCGCGTCGGACGCGGATGGCGGAGACGTCATGGGCCTGAAGGAGGCGGAGGGTATCCTGCCCTTCGGAGCTGGCTCCGTCGTCGACGGAGACGACGAGCACCTCCGACGCGCGCTTCAGGAAGGGCAGCGCGTCCCAGACCGCCCGGCGCGCCTCGCGCGTGTTCTTCCATCCGACCACCACGCGCTTCGCGTCGAGATGGTCCAGATCCGGCGGCACCACCAGCACCGGACGGCCGAGCTGCATGACCGCATCGGCCGGATCCACCGCGAACAGGGGGGGCCCGGGGACTCCGCGGCCGACCACCACGAGGTCGGCGGCCGCGGACTGTGCCGCCAGGAACGCCACCGGGACATCGAGGTTGGAGCGCCACTCGAGGCGGTTGCGGCCGCCGGCCGCCGCCGCGAAGGCCTCGTGGGCGACCCGGAGGTCGTTCAGGACGGTCTCGCCGGAATCGGCCAGCGCGTAGGCGCTCGCCGGCGTCGGGCCCACCGGCGGGACGACATAGGCCGGCTGCTCCGCGGCGACGCCGATCAGGCGGGCGTTGAAGTCGTCGGCGAGGCGGCCTGCCAGGCGCACGCGGTTTCGCGCGCCATCCGTCAGGTCCATGGCGACCATGATGCTCGCATAGGTCATGGAACGTCTCCGGCTCGAAGGACGGCGGCGGGATGGCGGCGGGATGGCGGCGGGCCCGGCCGGCGCCTCCCGTCGGTTCGGGCCTCAGCCCCGCGTCGGTCAGCCCAGCGTCAGGTGGTCCTCGACGGCGCGCACGCCCGGCGCCGACCACGCCGCGTTCTCGGCGAGCCGGCGCTCGTGCCACGCGTTCACCTTGCCCTCCAGGACGACCTTCGCGTCCTTGACGGTGACCTTGATGGCGTCCGCCTCGAGTTCGGCGTTGCGCTTCAGCGCCGCCAGGATCTTCGCACGCACATCGGGCACGCTCGCCTTCGGCGCCACCTCGATGGTGTTGAGGATGCCGGCCACGCCCGCGAGGCGCTTGATCGACCGGTAGGCTTCTTCCTTCTGATACTGCCAGTCGACCCGGCCGGTCAGCGTCACCCAGCCGTTCTGAACTTTCACCTGCACCGCACCCTTCGGCACGGTCGCGGACCAGTCGAGCATCTGCACGGCGCGCTGGGCGAGGTCCTCGTCGCGCGGCGGCGTCTCGCCGCCGAAGCGGACCTTGATCTCCTCGACGACGCCGCGCACCCCGCGCACCTTCTGGGCCGCCTTCTCGGCGGCGACGCGCTCCGTGTAGCTGGCGACGTGGCCCGTGAGCGTGACGATGCCGTTCTCGACGGCGACGCCGATATGTGCGGCGTCGATGCTCGGGTCGAAGTCCAACTCGTCGATGACGTTCTGGCGGATCAGCTTGTCGCCCATGTCGGTCTCCTCCGATGACGTCCAGGCCGTGCCCGGTCCACGCCGACGCTAGGCCCGGCAGGCGGTCGGGCATTGATCCAGCGCAAAGGGGGCGCCCGCCGGCCTCCGATCCGGCATCGGGCAGGCCCGGGTGCCGCCGGCAACGGCGCAGCCGGCGGTCACGGTGGAGACCATCGCCCGGGCCTCGAACAACCGGTCGAACTGCGGCACGTCCGAGAAGGCGCGCGGAACGCGTGCGTTGCCCGAGATCAGGGCGAAGGGGATACCCTTCCGGCGCAGGGCGCAGGCCAGCGGGAAGCCGGAGCCGTGATTCAGGTCGATGCTGACCACCGCGAAGTCCGGAGGCGTCTCGTCCAGGCAGCGGGCCGCCTCCGCGCTGGTTCCGTAGGGTCCGCGCACCGCGCAGCCGGCCTCAACGAGGACGTCCTCCAGCCACATGCCCGGCAGGGCCTGCGGCTCCGCCACCAGCACGACCGGCCTGTCCCCTGGTCCGCTCCTCATCGCCCGTCTCCCGGTGCCGTTGCGGTGCGACCAGGATGGACCGGTCGGTCCGGTCCGCGTTGCGCCAGGTCAAGGGCGGCGTGACCGTACCGCACAGGGCCGTGCCGGGCTCCTGCCGGACTCATGCCGGGCTCATGCCGCGGAACGCGACGCGGCCGGCTTCGCCGCGAACCGGATCGAGCGGGCCACCCTGAGGGCCGCCGCGAGGTCGTCCCGGTCGGTGCCGTAGCGGTGCCAGAGATTCTCCAGCCAGTCCGGAGGCCCGGCCTCGGCCTCCGGGATCTCGGAAAACGGCACATGGTACATGCCGTCGAGCGCCTCGATGCCGTAGCCGGTGACGGCCCATTGCCGGCCCTGCCAATGCACGGGGGCGGTGAGATCGTGGCTCATGGGGATGCCTCCTTATACCGTGGCCTCGGACAGTTGGGCGACCAGGCAGGTGTCGGCCCGCAGACGCCAGTCGACGATGCCGGCCGCTTCGCAGAACAGCGCCTGGGCCGCGCAGGCCGCGGTGACCTCCGACCGGGCGGGGACGATGACCTGATGCTGCAGGATACGGTGGTCGTGGCCGCTATCGTCCGGCACGACCTTGTGGAAGGTCACGAGGTATTGGCGCATGGTGCGCCTCCTGTCCGAGAATCCCTTCAGCCTGGGGCCCACGGGGACCGGCGGCCTTGATCCAGCGCAAGGATGGGCGCCCGGTCAGGTTTCCGGGGCCGGCGGGAAGAGACGGTCTCGGCTGGGCTCGGTCCCGATGCCGGCCGCCGCCCGGGCGGCCCGGTGCGCCTGCGTCTTCCCGTGCAGCGGCCAGTACCGCTCCATCGCCAGGTAGGTGAACGAGGCCGACCACCCGATCAGGAGCAGGCCGTTGAGGGCCTCGACCCCGGCGAGCAGCCGCGTGTGCGAGGTCGGGAAATGGTCGCCGAACCCGAGGGACGTGTAGGCCACCACGGAGAAGTACAGGCAGTCCTCGAAGGTCTCGACCGGCGCGCCCGCGAAGGTGCCGATGCCGAGCCGGAGCACGAGCAGCCAGTAGGCGCCGGCGTAGATCCAGACGGCGACGGTGTGTCCGACGAAGGTCATCAGCACCACGGCCAGGATGCGGACCCGCGGCGGGACCGGCAGCTCGGACAGGTGCTCCGAGGTCAGCCGCAGCGTCTCGTAGAGGACCAGGATCGTGGACACGACGAGGGCGACGCTGGCCGTCATGGCGAGGAGCATGGCGCTGGACCGGACGACTGTTCCCTCGACCCTGCCTGAGACACCGCGGACCTCATTGACCTGGCTCAAGCGGCCCCGCAGCCGCGCGGTGATCCAGATCAAAGCGCGTCCTTCCCGGATGGCCTCCTCTACAAGCGGCGCCCCGCGACGGGCGCCCCGACAGGGGAGACGACCATGGCCGACGTGCATGTGGCCGAGGAACTCTGGTCCACCAGCATGCTGCCTGAGGGCATTCTGGAGCGGTGGTTCGTGGCGGACGGAGCGCGCGTGCGCGCCGGCGAGGCCGTGGCCGCCGTCCGCATCGGCGATGCCCTGCACGACATCGCCTCGCCGGCCGAGGGCTGCCTGACGGTCCTCGCCCCCGTGAACCAAGTGGTCGACCCCGGCTGCGTCATCGCCGAGGTCCACGCCTGACGCCGCGCCGCGGCGATGGTTTCAACACCGGCCGTGGCGCGGCGCCCGGCCGGTCCTATCGGAGGCAGATCATGTCCCGCGCGGACCCGGCCCCAACACAATCGCCGACGTGGCGGACGGACGAGATTCTGGTCAGCATCCTGCAGTACACGGCCGGCATCGCGCTGGTGCTGACGGCGTGGGTGCTGGCCTTCACCGACCATGCCCGTGCGGCGGGGTCCGCGCTGCTGCCGGGCTTGCTCATCATCATGCTCTACGGCGCCAACCAGATCCGCTTCCGGGCCGTGCTGGAACGGACGGTCCTGCTCGTCGGGGTTTGGACGCTGGTCGCACCCTGGGCCCTCGGCTTCGCGGCGAATGACGGCGCGACCTGGGCGCATGTCGTTCTCGGGAGCCTGGCCGTCGCCTCCGCCACGGCCCTGCTGCGGATCGCGAGGCGGCCATGACGGTCTCGCGGCCCGCCGCCTGCGCGGCGCTCCTCGCCGGCCTTCTGGCGGTCGGAACCGGCGCCGCGGCGGCCGATCCCGACGAGGGTCACCGCCTCCGGGGATGGACCATCGCCACGCAGCTCTGCAGCCCGTGTCACGTCATCGGTCGCGTCCCGCAGGCCGGCGACGCCATGGGACCGTCCTTCGTCCGGATCGCCAACATGCCCTCGACGACCGGACTGGCGCTCAACGTCTTCCTGCAGAGCCACCACCAGCGCATGCCGAGCCTGCGGCTCGACCGCGACGAGATGGATGCGGTCATCGACTACATCCTCAGCCTCAAGGAGGCCGAGGCCATCCGGCCATGAGGCGCGGCACGCTTTCGGAGCCCGTCAGGGACGAGACGCAGATACGCCTGCAGACATGCCTGCCGCCCGTCAGGCCGCACGCGACGGCCTCGGAGCCGGGCAGGCCCCGCGCCGGACGGCCGTTGCTCTCCGGCGTCAGTGATGGGCTGGGCGTCGGCGATGCACCGGTCGCGCGGGTCGCGGCCTTCGGGGCGGCCGTCGCGTCTCCGCGCCGTCAGGATACCGGAACCGAGGCGCCGGAGGTATCGGCCTTCAGGTGCTCCCGGAACCACCGCGCCGCGTGCTGTGCCACCGTCTCGAGCGTCCCCGGCTCCTCGAAAAGGTGCGACGCACCGGGCACGACGACCAGGCGCTTGACGCAGGTCAGACGGGCCAGGGCCGCCTCGTTCAGGGCGAGAACCTCGGGGTCGCGGCTCCCCACGAGCAGCAGCGTCGGAGCCCGCACGCGGGCCAGGGTCGCGCCCGCCAGGTCGGGGCGGCCGCCGCGCGACACGATCGCCCCGACCTGATCCGGCTCGGCGGCGGCCGCAATCAGCGCGGCCGCCGCCCCGGTGCTCGCGCCGAAATAGCCCCGCGGGAGCCGCCGCAGATCCCGCTGGCCGGAGAGCCACGCGGCCACGGAGCGCAGCCGCCCGGCCAGGAACGGGATGTCGAAACGCAGCTGGCCGGTCCGGCGGTCGGCCGTCTCTTCGCTCGGGGTCAGAAGGTCCGCCAGCACCGTCGCGAAGCCCACCGCATTGAGCGCCTGCGCGACGCTGCGGTTGCGCGGGCTGAAGCGGCCGCTTCCGGAACCGTGCGCGAACAGGATGACGCCGCGGGGCGTGCGTGGAACGTGCAGGTCGGCCGCCAGGAACGCCGCGGCGGCCGGAATCCGGATCTGCTGCTCGCGCGGGGCGAGGATTTCGTCCATGGCCAGCTCCTCCGCTGGGGAGAGGATCGCGCCGGCGGCTCAGAGGCCGACCGGGAAGGTTTCCGGCACCTCGCCCGCATCCCACTCGGCCGTCCGCTCCAGGGGCGTCACCGCGCGTGTCTCGTCGAAGTGGAGGATCGCGTCGAACTGCTCCGGAAGGCAGGCTCGGGCATAATGGCTCTGCAGCTCCGTATCGGGCCGGTAGATGACGCCGATCGCCCGCTCGATCCGGTCGGTCCGGAGGATTTGCTCCGCCTCCCCGCCGAGGGTGAGGGGCAGCAGGAAGCGGCCTATGCCGAGGGCGTGGAACAAGGCCTCGTAGCTGTCGGGTCGCGCGGGACGCACGCGCTTGCGTTCGGCCGGCTGATCCCAGTCGGAGGCGGCCGTCACGGTCCACGCGTAGGTGGTGAAGCCGACGCTCACGACGGCGCGGCCGTGGCGTTCCCGCAGCAGCTGCCCCAGGTTCAGTTCGCCCCGCTCGCCCATCGCAGTGGCGCGGGCGTCGCCGAGATGGGAGTTGTGCGCCCAGACGGCGATCTTCACCGGGCCGGGCCGGCGCTCCAGATGCGCCACCAGCCGCTCCAGGCTGTCGGCCATGTGGCGGTCCCGCAGGTTCCAGGAGGAGACCTCCGCCAGGAACATCGTGCGGTAATAGGCTTCGGCGCTCTTGACGACGCGTGCGTTCTGCTCGGCGTTGAAGAGTTCCTCGCCATCGGCGCTGCCGCTCCAGGACAGGGTATCGGCCGTGCGCCGCTGCAGCGCCAGGAGCTGGGCGACGGCCTGCTCCTGGCAGGATCCGATGCCCTTCAGCCCGGTCATGAAGCCGTAGGCCTGGCCGCTGTCGCCGAACCGGTCGAAGCAGGCGTAGCGCGTACGCGCCACCGCGGCGGCGGCCGGGTCGACGGCTTCCAGGCAGCGGAGCACCGCCTTCATCGAGGCGCGCAGGCTGTAGAGATCGATGCCGTACACGCCCACCCGCGCCTGCGCCGGCAGGCCCTGGTTGTGGATGCGCAGCCACTCGACGAACTCGACCATCTCGGTGTTGCGCCACATCCAGGTGGGGAAGCGGCGGAAGCCGGCGAGCGCCTCGACGGCGTCGAGGTCGTCGCTGTCGCCGCGAACGTAGCGGTTCACCCGCCAGGCATCCGGCCAGTCGGCCTCGATGGCCACGGCCCCGAAGCCCTTGTCGGTGATCAGCCGCCGGGTGATCTCCGCCCGTTCCCGGTAGAACTCGTGCGTCCCGTGGGAGGCCTCGCCGAGGAGCGCGAAGCGCGCCTCGCCGATCAGCGCCAGCAGCGGATCGTAGTCGTCGGGGCCGCCTTCCAGGGGGATCGCCGCCGCGCGCAGGCGGCGGAGGACCGTGGGGTCCGGCGCGTCGTCGGCGTGCGCCGCGGCGGGATCGGCCGCGCCCGCGGCCTGCGCGCGCCCGAGCAGCCGGCGCACCTCGTCGTCGCTCGTCTGCGTGAAATCCCGGTACGCGGCGCCCACCGCCCAGAACGGTTCGGGCAGGTCGGCGCAGACGACCGCATCCGCCTCGTGTTTCAGCCGCTCGACCGTCTCGCGGGAGGCGGTGGGCACGGCCACGACCACCTCCTTCGGCTGGCGCTGCCGGATCGCCCGGATGGCGGCCTGCATCGAGGCGCCGGTGGCCAGGCCATCGTCCACCAGGATGACGGTGCGCCCGCGGACATCGGCGGGCGCACGCCCGCCGCGATAGACGCGCTCGCGCCGCAGGAGCTCCTCTTGCTCCTGCGCGGTGACCGCGTCGATCAGGTAGGGGGGGACCTTCAGGGACGCGACGATGTCCTGGTTGAGAACCCGCACACCGCCGCTGGCGATGGCGCCCATGGCGAGTTCCTCGTAGCCCGGCACGCCGAGCTTGCGCACGATGAACACGTCGAGGGGCGCATGCAGCGCGTCGGCCACCGCGGCCGCCACCGGAACGCCGCCGCGCGGCAGCGCCAGGATCACGACGTCGGAGCGCCCGGCGAAGGCGGCGAGTCCCTTGACGAGTTCCCGGCCCGCTTCGGCGCGGTCGCGAAAGATGCGCTCGGCCATCGCCACCCTCCCGCTGCGCGGATCCCGGAACAGGATCGTCGTTCTCCGGGGCGGGCGACCCGACGCGTCGGGCCCGCCCCGGGCTCGCGTTCGAAAGCCGGCTACGCGGCCTGAACGGCGATCGTCTTCTCGGCCTTCGCCTCCGCGGTCTTCGGCAGCGTCACCGTCAGCACGCCGTTCTTGAGGACCGCCTCGATCTTGCTCGCGTCGACGCCCGGCGGCATGCGGAAGGCCCGCTCGATGGCGCCGAACCGGCGCTCGGACAGGTAGAAGCCCTCGCCCTTGCGTTCCTGGTCTTGCCGCTTCTCCCCCTTGATCATCAGCATGCCGTCGGTGACTTTGACCTCGACATGCTTCTTATCGATCCCGGGAAGCTCGGCCGTGACTTCGTAGCAGGTCGGCTTGTTCTGTATGTCGGCCACGGGAGACAGTTGCCACAGCGCGCCGCCGGTGAACGGCGTGGTGGCCGCCCCGAGGAAATCGAAGGGCACGCGCTTCAGGCTGCGCGCCAGGTCGTCGATGAGATGATCGATGTCCCGGCGCACATTCTCGAACGGACGCCATTCGGCCGTTGCGGACGCGCGCTCCGACCCGTCGCTGCTGACCGACACTTTTGTACCGGACTCGGCCATGGGGAATGCCTCCTCTTGTCTTATGAAGGAATGGCTCCTTGGCTGGGGCTGCATCGAAGGGTCGTTGCCCGTCATGCAGGGGAATGCGGGCCGAAATTCTCTTGGTCGACACAGGACCGCTCTTGAGTGTGGCCGCTCTCCAAAACCTTCACCGACTTGAACGGATACAGGGGCTTCGGGCCCGTATGACAAGACGAAGCGGCGAGGCGAAACATGCAGCAGACCATCGGGATCGACATAGCTAAGGATACCCTTGACGCCTACCGGTTGGGCGATGGGCATCGGCTAAATGTCGACAATAATCGTGAAGGCCATCGGCTACTTCTGAAATGGATC